>CAUJHW010000065.1 GCA_963205005.1 Pseudomonadota bacterium | reverse complement strand
GGGCGGCATTGAACTAAGGTGCGGCCAGCGATAGGTCAAAGCCTCTATACCCGGTCCTGAAACGAGCCCGCAGAAAGCTTCAATGTTCCGACGCGCCGCCACCGCCGCTCTCGCCGCCGCCCTGCTGGCGTCCGCCGGGCTTTCCGCCTGTTCCCCGATCACCAGCTATTCCGGCTTCCAGGCGATCGATTCCGATCCCAAGGACGTCAAGGTCGGCACGGACACCAAGTCCACGGTCCGGGCCAAGCTGGGCTCGCCTTCGGTGACCTCGACCTTCGATCCGAACGTCTGGTTCTACGTGAACCAGGTCAAGGAGCGCGTGGCCTTCCGACGCCCGCAGGTGACCGCACGCAACGTCACCGCCATCGCCTTCAACAAGGAAACCGAGATGGTGGAGACGGTGAACGTCTACACGCTTAAGGACGGCAAGGTGATCGCCTTCAACAACCGCGAGACCCCTACCCGCGGCCGCGAGATGACCATCCTCGAACAGCTCCTCGGCAGCGTGGGCCGCGGCGGCCTGCTCCCGCAGGACGACGAGGGCGTCCCCGGCAGCCGCCCGGGCGACCGGCGGTAATCGCCCTCGCCCCAACTGGCGGGACAGGACGCAAGGAAAACGCCCCGGAGATCGCTCTCCGGGGCGTCTTTGTATCCATCGTGACCTTGAACCCTAGTGGGCGGCGAGAACCGCCAGCAGCAGCAGCGCCACGATGTTGGTGATCTTGATCATCGGGTTCACTGCGGGACCCGAGGTGTCCTTGTAGGGGTCGCCGACGGTGTCGCCGGTGACGGCGGCCTTGTGAGCCTCCGAACCCTTGCCGTGCAGGACGCCGTCGGAATCCGTGAAGCCCTCTTCAATCACCTTCTTGGCGTTGTCCCAGGCGCCGCCGCCCGAGGTCATCGAGATGGCGACGAACAGGCCGGTGACGATCACGCCCATCAGCATGGCGCCGACGCAGGCGAAGGCGTCGACCTTGCCGGCAATCGCGTTGATCACGAAGAACAGCACGATCGGCGACACGACCGGGAGCAGCGAGGGAACGATCATTTCCCGGATCGCAGCCTTGGTCAGGATGTCGACGGCGCGGCCGTATTCCGGCTTCACCTCGCCGGTCATGATCCCGGGGTTCTCCCGGAACTGACGACGGACCTCGACCACGACCGACTGGGCGGCGCGGCCCACAGCGGTCATCGACATGCCGCCGAACAGGAACGGCAGCAGGCCGCCGAACAGCAGGCCGACCACCACGTAGGGGTTCGACAGGTCGAAGGCCACCGTGCCCAGGCCGTCGAAGAACGAGCCCGGCGTAGCGTTGGCGGCGAAGTACTTCAGGTCTTCGGTGTAGGCGGCGAAGAGCACCAGGGCGCCCAGGCCGGCCGAACCGATGGCGTAGCCCTTGGTCACGGCCTTGGTGGTGTTGCCCACGGCGTCGAGCGCATCGGTCGTGACGCGCACTTCCGGGGGTAGGCCCGCCATTTCGGCGATGCCGCCGGCGTTGTCGGTGACCGGACCGAAGGCGTCCAGGGCGACGACGAAGCCGGCCAGCGACAGCATGGCGGTCGTGGCGATGGCGATGCCGAACAGGCCCGCGAGGTTATAGGTGACGATGATGCCGACGATGATCACGATCGCCGGGGCCGCGGTGGCCTCCAGCGACATGGCCAGGCCCTGGATCACGTTGGTGCCGTGGCCCGAGACCGAAGCCTGGGCGACCGACTTCACCGGGCGGAAGTTGGTGCCAGTGTAGTACTCGGTGATCATCACGATCAGCGCGGTGATCACCAGGCCCGCCATCGAGCAGTAGAACAGCGACATGGCGTCGAAGCTCTTTTCCAGCGGCGTGCCGGCGTTGACCGTCAGGGTCTCGGTGACCAGCGACGGGATCAGGAAGTAAAGCGCGATCGCCGACAGGACGCCGGTGACGATCAGGCCCTGGTAAAGCGCGCCCATGATCGAGCCGCTCTTGCCCAGCCGCACCGCGAAGGTGCCGAGGATCGAGGTGATGATGCAGACGCCGCAGATGGCCAGCGGCAGGAGCATGACGTTGCCCAGCATCGCCGAGCCGCCGAAGAAGATCGCCGCCAGAACCATGGTGGCGACCGTGGTCACCGCATAGGTCTCGAACAGGTCGGCGGCCATGCCGGCGCAGTCGCCGACGTTGTCGCCCACGTTGTCGGCGATGGTGGCGGCGTTGCGCGGGTCATCCTCGGGGATGCCGGCCTCGACCTTGCCCACCATGTCGCCGCCGACGTCAGCGCCCTTGGTGAAGATGCCGCCGCCCAGACGGGCGAAGATGGAGATCAGCGAGGCGCCGAAGCCCAGCGAGACCAGGCCGTCGATGACGTGACGGTCAGAGGGCTGCAGACCCAGCGTACCGGTCAGGTAGGCATAGTAGCCGGCGACGCCGATGAGGGCGAAGCCCGCGACCAGCAGGCCCGTGATGGCGCCCGAGGTGAAGGCCAGTTTCAGGCCCTTGGCGAGGCTTTCCGAAGCGGCCTGCGCGGTGCGCACGTTGGCCCGGACCGAGATCAGCATGCCGGCGAAACCGGCGGCGCCCGAAAGCACCGCGCCAATCAGGAAGCCGATCGCGGAGTAGATGCCGATGAGCAGGAACAGCGCGACCAGAACGACCACGCCGACGATGGAAATCGCCGTGTACTGGCGCTTCAGATAGGCCTGAGCGCCTTCCTGGATGGCGGCGGCGATTTCCTGCATGCGGGCGTTGCCCGGGGAAGCTCGAAGCAGCGAAAGCGTCTGGAGGATGCCGTAAAGCACCGCCAGCGCACCTGCGCCGATCACCAATGGTAGAACAGAACCCATAATCTAATCGCCCCTTTGCGATCGCGCGGAGGAGGCCCAGCGACGTCCGCAACAGGCGGCGTCGAGCAACTCCCCACTCCTTCGCGTTTCCCCAACAAGTCCGGGCACGCTTGATCGCGCGCCGGCAAGAAGGCGGAAACTACTCGGGTTTGCGGGGCCCACGCAACCTTACCCGGGGTGAGCCGGTACGCGGGGTCAGGCCGGGCGCTTCACCATGCGCCGGCGAGGCTCCTGCGAGGTCACGACAACAGACCTGATCTGGCCGGCGCCGGCGATCCGGTTGGCCTCCCGCGACAGCGTCGCGACCAGTCGGGGCGCGTCAATCTTGCCGAGGTCGCTCTCGAGGGTAAAGGGTGTGCGATGGCCCGCCCGGACCAGGGCGTCACGGAAGAGGGGCTCTTTCTCGCGCAGCTTCGAGACATTGGCCGAGTTGGCCAGGTTGATGCGCACATAGACGAACACGTAGTTCACCAGTTGCCCCTTGGAGACGATGGGCAGGCCCACCGGCTGCAGGTCGACGTACTGGCCGACGTCGCCCTTCCCTTCCTTGCCTTCCTTCTTTTCTTCCTTGGCTTCAGACGCGGGGAGGGGCGAGGCCGCCATCAGGGCAGCGAGCGTGGCGGCGAACAGGGTTCTGCGGTCCATGGCGCCTAAGTGCCCCCGATTCGGTTGAGGCAAGGTTGCCGGAGCCCGCATTCATGGCGGCGGCCGGTGATCGATGTTACTTCTGTCGGCCTGATCCAAGGGAGGAGCGCGGAGCATGTCTCCGACCCGTCGTAACGCACTGGGCCTGCTGGCCGGCGGAGCCGCCACCCTGGCCGCCGTGCGGGCCTCCGCCGCCCCTGGCGCGCCGCAGACAGAACTGCCCGACACCGATGAGCCGGCCACCGCGCTGGACACCACCAGTGACCGCAACGACCACATGCTGGCCCCCGTCAGCATAAACGGCCAGGGGCCGTTCAACTTCCTGCTGGATACCGGCGCCAACATCAGCTGCGTCTCGCACCGGCTGGCCGCGCGGCTGGACCTCAAGTCCGGCGAGCAGGCTCAGGTCCATACTGTGGTCGGCGTCCGAAGCCGGCCCATGGTGGTGCTGGACCGCCTTCAGGTGGGGCCCCGCAACCGCCGCAACGTCCGCGCCCCGTCCCTGCCGATCAAGAGCGAGAACGTGGACGGCGTGCTCGGCGTCGACTGGCTGAAGGGTCAGCGCCTGGTCCTCGACTTCAAGGGCCGGAAGATGGAGATCACGAAGTCCCGCGCGGACTTCGGCGAACCCGGTCGGGTCGTGGTGGTGCCGGCCCGGCGACGGCACGGCCAGCTGACCATCGTAGACGCCGAACTCGACGGGAAACCGATCAGCGCCATCCTCGATTCCGGAGCCCAGGGCACCCTCTGCAACCGGCGTCTGCGCGACATGGTCCGCGCGACCGAGGCCCGCACTCGCCGGGGTCGCGAACCCGAGCCGCCCCAGTTCGTGAACATGGAAACCCTGGCCGGTGAGTCGTTCGTGGGCGAGTCGGTGTTCCTGCCGTTCCTGCGGCTGGGGGGCCTGCATCTGGGCAATGTTCCGGTGACCTACGCCGACATGCACGTCTTCGACATCTGGGGCCTCAAGGACGTGCCGTCGCTGGTGCTGGGCATGGACCTGCTCAGCCAGTTCGAACAGGTCTCGCTCGACTTCGGCCGGTCCGCGGTGCGGTTCGACTTCGTCTGAGGTCGCGTCTCAGCCGTGTCGCCAGCCGCCTGCGCCGGGATCCACGATCCGGCCGGCGGCTCTGACCTCGATCCCCTGCCCCTGCAGCACCTCGCCGATCACCGTGAAGCCGGCGGGCTTCGGCGTATCAGCCGGCATGGCGCAGACCACCTCGTAGTCGTCGCCTCCCGTCGCCAGCCGCAGCAGGCTGGCGCCCACGTCGGGCTGGCTCTCCAGCCAGGTCGCCGCCGCGCCGGAGAGCGGCAGGGTGTCGAGGTCCAGACGAATGCGGACTCCGCCAGCTTCCGAAAGATGCCGTACATCGGCGACCAGTCCGTCGGAGACATCCGCCGCAGCGGTGGCGTGCTTCGCCAGAATCTCCCGCAGGTCGAGCCTGGGGTTGGGCAGGCGATAGCGGTAGGCCAGCTGGCCCTCGGGGTCGTCGATCTGCCCCTGCACCGCCGCAAGGCCCAGCGTGGCGTCGCCGATCGTGCCCGAGACCAGCAGCCGGTCTCCCGGTCGCGCGCCGGCGCGGCGGACCATTCTGCCGGCCGGAACCCAGCCCAGGGCCGTCAGGGTGCAGGTGAAGGGCCCGGGCGTGCTGACGGTGTCGCCGCCCATGAGGTCCACGTTGAACGCCTCGAGGTCCGAGCCGAGGCCCATGGCGAAGCGTTCGCGTTCGGCCCGGCCGAAACCGGCAGGCCAGGCCACCGCAAGGAACGCGGCGAACGGCTCGGCCGCCTTGGCCGCCAGGTCCGAAAGGTTCACCCGCACCAGCTTGCGCGCCACCATGTCGGGCGCCTCGCCCACCGGGAAGTGCACGCCTTCAACGATGGCGTCCTTGGTGACCACAAGGTCGAAGCCCGGGCGCTGGGGTATGACAGCCGCGTCGTCGGTCAGGTCAAAGGCGCCCGCCGCGCCGCGCGCCAGCGGTCGGAACAGGCGAGCGATCTCGCCGAACTCGTCGAGGTCAGTCCTGGGCAGTCCGGACATCCTTGGCCACGCCGTCGAGGGCTCCGTTGACGAACCCCGGCTCGGTCCCCTCGAAGAAGCTCTTGGCGACGTCGACGTACTCGTCGATCACCACCTCGGTCGGCACATCGGGACGGTTGGCCAGCTCGAAGGCGCCGGCGCGCAGGATGGCGCGCACGGTGGCGTCCAGCCGCTCCAGCCGCCAGCCCTCGGCCAGGCGCTTCACGACGGCCGCGTCGACCGTCTTCTGCTGCGACACCACGCCCCGGACAAGATCCGCGAAGAAGTTCTCGTCGGCGGCGGCGAGCGTCTCGCCGTCCACGTCGCGGTCGAAACGATGCTCGGTGAATTCCCGGATCACGTGCTCGACGCCGATCGAGGAGACTTCCATCTGGTAGAGGGCCTGGACCGCGGCAAGGCGGGCGACCGAACGCGACTGACGGGCGGTCATCGCTTGCCGCCCAGCTGGTGCCGAAGGGCGACCATGGAGAGGGCCGCGCGCGCCGCGCCGCCGCCCTTGTCACCCTCGCTCATCCGGGCCCGCGCCCAGGCCTGCTCGTCGTCCTCGGTCGTGAGGATGCCGTTGCCGATGCAAAGCTTCTTGCCGATCGACAGCTCCATGATCCCGCGGGCGGATTCATTCGAGACGATCTCAAAGTGATAGGTTTCGCCGCGGATCACCGTGCCCAGCGCCACGTAGCCGTCATAGTGCTTGCCGGTGGGCCGGTGGCTGGCCTCGTCGGCGAAGGCGATGGCGGCCGGGATCTCCAGCGCGCCCGGCACCGTGACCACGTCGTACTCCGCGCCATAGGCGGCGAGCGCCTGGGTCGCGCCTTCGAGCAGGGCGTCGGCCAGGTCGTCGTAGAAGCGCGCTTCCACGATCAGGATGCGGATCGGCTCGTCGGTCATAACAGGTCCCTAGGTGTGGCCGAGCGTCTTAGGCCGTTTCGCGCCAGCGGGCGAGATAGCGCGCCAGCATGTCGATCTCCAGATTCACCCGCGACGCGACCTCAAGGCGACCGAGCGTGGTCACATCCCAGGTGTGGGGGATCAGATTGACGCCGAACACGTCATCCTCGACCTCGTTCACCGTGAGCGACACGCCCTCCACCGTGATCGACCCCTTGGGGGCGATGAAGCGGTGCAGCGGCTTCGGAACCCGCACCCGGACGCGATGGGAGCCGCCCTCGCTCTCGATGGAGATCACCTCGCCGACGCCGTCGACATGGCCCGAAACGATGTGGCCACCCAGTTCGTCGCCGACCTTGGCGGCGCGTTCCAGGTTGACCGACCGCCCTTCGGTCCAGTCGGACAGCGTCGTCAGTGACAGGGTCTCGCCGGAGACCTCAACCGCGAACCAGCCCGGACCCTTCTCCACGACCGTCAGGCAGCAGCCGGCGTGGCTGATCGAGCCGCCCAGGTCGATGGTGGCGGTGTCGAAGGCCGTCTCGATCTCGAAGCGGCGGTCGCGGTTGGTGTCGCGCACGCTTTTCACGCGCCCGACGTCGGTGACGATTCCGGTGAACATTCAGACCCTCGCGTAGCGTTCCCAGAGATCGGGACCCAGCTCGTTGACCTCGACCCTGCGGAAATGGGGCGCCGCGGCCAGGGCTGCAACAGCCAGGCTGCCGACGGCGGGGCGGCCTTCGTCGCCGAGAAGGATCGGCGCGCGGAACCACTCCACGGCGCGAACCAGTCCCGCACGCAGGAAGCTCGCGGCGACCTGGCCACCGCCTTCGACGAACAGGCTGGAAAGCCCCTCCTGAGCCAGCGCCTGCACGGCGGTCCCGAGGTCAGGGCGCCCGCCATCAGGCCCCGGGAGGGTCAGCACATGGACGCCCGCGGCCACCAGGGCGGGATCGGCCTCGCCCGACGCGATCACGAAGGTGGGGATGTCACGGGCGGTCACCGCAAGGCGGCTGTTGGCCGGAAGACGTTGGCGGCTGTCCAGCACCACGCGGGCGGGCTGTCGTCCGTCGTAGCCCGGCAGTCGGACCGTGAGCTCCGGATCGTCGGCCAGCGCGGTTTCGATGCCGATGACCACGGCGTGGTGCGTCGCACGCAGGCGATGGGTCTGTTCCCGGGCCGCCGGGCCGGTGATCCAGCGGCTCTCGCCCGAGGCCGTGGCGATGCGACCGTCCAGCGACGTCGCGAGCTTGAGCGTGATCCCCAAGCTCAGCGCTCGTCCGAGGGAGCCTCGCTCAGCCCCTCCTCGCCCAGGAAGCGGGCGAAGTCCTCGGTTTCCTTGAAGTCCCGATAGACCGACGCGTAGCGGACGTAGGCCACGTCATCGAGCTGCTTCAGGTGCTTCATCATCAGCTCGCCGATGGTGGACGAGGGTAGCTCGGTCTCGCCCATGCTCTCGAGCTGGCGCACGATGGCAGAGATCATCCTCTCGACCCGGTCGGGCTCCACCGGACGTTTGCGGGTCGCGATGGCCACCGAGCGCGCCAGCTTGTCCCGATCGAACGGGGTGCGTCGGCCCGACCGCTTCAGGATGGTCAGCTCGCGCAGCTGCACACGCTCGAAGGTCGTAAAGCGACCCTCGCAGGCCGGGCACAGCCGGCGCCTGCGGATGGCCGCGCCGTCTTCCGACGGACGGCTGTCCTTCACCTGGGTTTCGTCGTGACCGCAGAACGGGCAGCGCATGATCTAGCCCCCTTCCCGGCCAATAAACGCTATTAGGCGTATATGGGGAAGCGCTTGGTGAGGTTCACGACCTCGCCGCGAACCTTCTGCTCGACGGCCGTGGTGTCCTCGCCGGTCGAAACCGCATCGAGGACCTCGCCGATCCACTGCCCGACCTGACGGAATTCCGCCACGCCGAAACCGCGGGTCGTACCGGCGGGCGTGCCGACGCGCAGGCCCGAGGTCTGCATGGCCGGAAGCGGATCGCCGGGGATCGAGTTCTTGTTGGTGGTGATGCCCGCCCGTTCCAGCGCGATTTCGGCCTGGGCGCCCGAGACGCTCTTGGGGGTCAGGTCGACCAGCATCAGATGGCTGTCGGTGCCGTTCGAGACGATTTTGAAGCCGACGCTCTGCAGGCTGTCGGCCAGGGCGCGGGCGTTCTCGATCACCTGTTTCGCATAGGCCTTGAATTCCGGGCGCAGGGCCTCGCCGAAGGCCACGGCCTTGCCGGCGATCACGTGCATCAGCGGCCCGCCCTGGAGTCCCGGGAACACGGCGCTGTTGATCTTGCCGGCCAGCTTCTTGTCGTTGGTAAGGATCAGGCCGCCGCGCGGACCGCGCAGGGTCTTGTGGGTCGTCGTGGTGACGATGTGAGCGTGCGGGAACGGGTTCGGGTACTCGCCCGCCACGATAAGGCCGGCATAGTGGGCCACATCACACATCAGGATCGCCCCCACCTCGTCGGCGATCTCGCGGAACTTCCTGAAGTCGATCTGGCGCGAATAGGCCGAACCGCCGGCGATGATCACCTTCGGGTTGTTGGCGCGGGCCACCTCGGCGGCTTCGTCATAGTCGATCAGGTGATCCTGGGCGCGGACGCCGTAGGCCACCGGCGAGAACCACTTGCCCGACTGGTTGACGCTCTTGCCGTGGGTCAGGTGGCCGCCGTGGTCGAGATTCATGCCCATGAAGGTGTCGCCGGGCTTCATGGTGACCATGAATACCGCCTGGTTCGCCTGGCTGCCCGAGTGCGGCTGGACGTTGGCGTATTCACAGCCGAACAGCTGCTTGGCGCGGTCAATGGCGAGAAGTTCGGCCTCGTCCACCACCTCGCAGCCGCCGTAGTAGCGCTTGCCCGGATAGCCTTCGGCGTACTTGTTGGTCAGCACCGAGCCCTGGGCCTCAAGCACCGCCTTCGAGACGATGTTCTCCGAGGCGATCAGCTCGATCTGCTCCTGCTGTCGGGTCAGTTCCGCGCCGAGAATCCGGGCGATGGCCGGATCTGACTGGGCCACACCCTGCTGGAAGAAGTCTTCGGTGGAGGGCTGGGAGGGCACGTGCAGGTTCAAGGGCAAGGCCTTTCGTCGGGCGCGAATGAGTCCAGGATGCGGAGGCGCACCCTTTACTCCCGATCGCGGGGGGTTCCAACCGAACAGGTCGCGCCCACGCGGGAACCGTTCCGAGACCCGGTCGTTTAACGGCGAAGGCCGCGACGTGGCGACGCCATGGCGCCGCGTCCGTGACACCTGGCCAGAGGGGCGCCGATGAGTGATGGACCTGAGACCGAGGGCCCGACGGGCGCAGACCTGATGCGGCTGGGGTCAGCCATCGTGTCGGCCTATGTCAGCCGCAATTCGATCTCGGTGGACGCCGTGCCCGAAGTCATACGATCGGTCCACGATGCCTTGCAGCAACTGACGGGTCCGGCGCCCGCGCCTGCGCCGGAGGAACGGCCGAAGGCTGCGGTGCCCATCGGTCGTTCGGTGCAGCACGACTACATCGTCTGCCTCGAGGACGGGAAGCGGCTGAAGATGCTCAAGCGCTACCTGCGCTCACGCTTCGGCATGACGCCGGACGACTATCGCCGCCGGTGGGGTCTGTCGCCGGACTATCCCATGGTCGCCCCGGCCTACGCCGCGCGACGCTCGGACTTCGCCAAGAAGATCGGGCTCGGCCGGGGTGTCCGCCGCCGCACCTAGGCGGCGACGCCGCCCACGCGCTGGACGTTGCAGCGGACCCACAGGGTTTCCAGGGCCGCGACCAGTTCGTCCATCATCTCGTCGGTGTGCGCCGGAGACGGCGTGAAGCGCAGGCGCTCGGTGCCGCGCGGGACCGTCGGGAAGTTGATCGGCTGAACGTACACGCCGTGATCCTCGAGCAGGATGTCGGAGATCATCTTGCAGTGGACGGCATCGCCCACCAGCACCGGCACGATATGGCTGACCGAGGGCATGACCGGCAGGCCGGCCTTCAGCATCTTGGCTTTCAGGGCCGCCGCGCGCGCCTGGTGAGCGTCGCGAACCTCGTTGTGTTCCTTGAGATAGCGGATCGAGGCCACGGCGCCGGCGGCCAGCGCCGGCGGCAGCGAGGTGGTGAAGATGAAGCCGTCGGCATAGCTGCGGATGGCGTCGCAGATCACTGCGTCGGCGGCGATGTAGCCGCCCATGACGCCGAACGCCTTGCCCAGGGTGCCTTCGACGATGTCGATCTCGGACATCACGCCATCACGCTCGGCCACGCCCGCGCCGCGGGGACCGTACATGCCGACCGCGTGGACTTCGTCCAGGTAAGTCATGGCGCCGTACTTCTTGGCGAGCGCCACGGTGCCGGCCATGTCGGCGATGTCGCCGTCCATGGAATAGACGCTCTCGAAGGCGATCAGCTTGGGCGCGTCTGGATCGGCCTCGATCAGCAGCTGCTCGAGGTGCTGCAGGTCGTTGTGACGGAACACCCGGCGCTGCTCGCGCTTGCCGGCGCGGATGCCGGAAATCATCGAGTTGTGGTTCAGCTCGTCGGAGAAGACGATCAGCCCCGGCAGGATCTTGTAGAGGGTCGACAGCGACGCCTCGTTGGACACGTAGCCGGAGGTGAATAGCAGGGCCGATTCCTTCTGGTGAAGGTCGGCGAGTTCAAGCTCCAGTTCCACGTGATAGTGGGTGGTGCCGGAAATATTGCGGGTGCCGCCCGAGCCGGCGCCGGCTTCCTCGATCGCCTTGTGCATGGCGTCGAGCACGACCGGGTTCTGGCCCTGGCCGAGATAGTCGTTGGAACACCACACGGTGACATCGCACTCGGAACCGTCATCACGGGTCCAGGTG
>CAUJHW010000064.1 GCA_963205005.1 Pseudomonadota bacterium | reverse complement strand
TCCCCCGTCCCGTCTGGACGGCAGGCTTAGCAGCCCTAGGCGAAGAGGAAACCCGGAAGCGGCCCGGCGCGCGTCAGCCGGAGCTACGGCGGCGTTCGCGGCGGCGTTCCGCGCGATTGGGTGGCCGGCCGAGCGCGGGCGCCGGCGGCGCAGGCCCTATCGGCAACGGCCCAGAGGGCGATGGCGGAGGGTCGGGTTCGGTCAGGAACGCCCGAAGCTGAATGATCTGGGCGCCCACCCGGTCATCGGGATCCAGGTCGGGCGCCCGGGCGATCACCGTCTCCAGAGCCGAAATGCGGCCCAGCGGATCCATCGGAAAGCCATCATGCTCGCCGTCCCGCTCACGTTCGAGGGCGTCAGGCTGATGGCGGCTGTCAGGCGCCTCGGCCGCGGTCTCGGCGTCCGAGGCCTCGGCCCGCATCCGGGCGGGCTGGGGCGGACGCGCCGCGGCGCGGGCGAAGGCCGCCAGCCGCAGATCTAGCGAAATCGTCAGCCGCAGCGCCCGGCCCAGATCGCAGAACACCTCGGTGGCCTGGGCGAACGCCACGCCCTCCACGGCCTCGGCGCGCGCAAACGCCTTCGCCGCCAGCGTCGCGGTCATCTGGGCGAGATGGCGGAGCGCGGAACGTTGAAGCTCGGCGTGAGGGTCGGCAGACATGTGCGAACAAGAACATAACAAGAACACAATGTCGAATGCTGGCCTTGGCGGCGTCAGACGCTCCACGCTTGACGCAAATCAACGCCGTCGCGTCAGGACAGCGCCATAGACCCTGCGTCAGCTCGGGTTCGAGCGCCCGTGAGGCCCGGGCCCGGCCGGAAACCATCGCCATGCCGACCCTGTCGCCGTCAGTTCGCTTCGGAACGCAGATCGCCTGCGGGCTTGCCGCTCTCGCGCTGGTGGCGGCCGCGCCGGCCCAGGCGAGGACCGTCCAGATCACCCTCCGAGGCGCGATTTCGAGCGGAGTCGATACGGGACTCTTCGGGACCAACGACGACCTCACCGGCCGCGACCTCACCCTGGTCTATCGGTTTGATCCGGCGTCCGCCACCGTGCATCAGGCCGGTCCCGGCGGAGAGACCTATGCCGGGGGAACGGTCCACGGCGGCGGGTCGTTCGGCAGCGCCTCGGTGACGATCAACAGCGTGACCCTGAACTTCGCGGGTGTCGAAGAAGGCAAGTTCTTCATCGGACCGTATGAGGAAGAAGATCTGATCTCCGGCGAAGACGGCGAATGGTACATTCTCACGCGCGTCAAATCCGCCTTTCCCATCACGTTCCAGCCGGGTCACTTCGAGCCGAGCGGCGACCCGAACGATTTCTGGAGCGGGGCCATTTCGATCCATGACTTCGGTGACGGCACGGAGCCACGCCTGCTCCGGGTCGATTTCGATCCCAGCATGAAGGACATCGACGTCGTACCCGAGCCCGGCGCATGGGCGCTCATGCTGCTGGGGTTCGGCGCCCTGGGCGCAAGGCTGCGGGCCCGCCGCAACCGTGCCACTGCGGCCATCTGACCGGGCTTGGCCATCGGCGTCGTGAGACGCCCGTTCCGGTGTGTGCGCCGACCGCGATATGGCGCTGGAGCGCGTCATCCGCTACGCCGCCGGCATGTCCGCGCAGATCGACCCCTTCCACGCCATTTCCATCAGCGGCCTGGCGCACCGGCTGAAGGCTGAGGGCCGCCAGGTCATCCACATGGAGTTCGGCCAGCCTTCCACGGGGGCGCCGAAGGCCGCCGTGGCCGCGGCGCACGCGGTGCTCGACACCGACGCCATGGGCTACTGGGAAAGCGCGCCGCTGAAGGCCCGGATCTGCCGGCACTACGCCGAGACCTATGGCGTGACGGTCGAGCCCGCCCAGATCACGCTCACCTGTGGCGCCTCGCCCGGCCTGGTGCTGGCGCTGTCGGCCACCTTCAGTCCCAGCGACGTGATCGCCATGGCCCGGCCGGGGTACGTCGCCTACCGCAACACCGTGAAGGCGCTGCACATGGTCCCGCTGGAGATCGCCTGCGGCGCGGAGACCCGCTTCCAGCTGACCGCCGGCATGCTGGCGGCGCTCGATCCCGCGCCCGCCGGCGTCATCCTCGCCAGCCCCGCCAATCCGACCGGCACCATCATCCCGGGCCCGGAACTGGAAGCCATCGCCCGGGTCTGCGCCGAACGCGGCATCCGCATCGTCTCCGACGAGATCTACCACGGCCTCGGCTACACAGAGCCTGCACACTCGATGCTGGAGTACGCGCCGGACGCCATCGTGGTGAACAGCTTCTCGAAGTACTTCAGCATGGCCGGCTGGCGGCTGGGCTGGCTGATCGTGCCGCGCGCCGAAGCCTCGCGGGCCGTGGCCTACATGGGCGCCCTGTTCCTCACCGCGCCGTCGCTTGCCCAGCACGCCGCCCTGGTGGCCATGGACTGCCGCGACGAACTGGAGGGCCATCTGGCCACCTATCGCCGGAACCGCGAGCTGCTGCTGGAGGCCCTGCCGGCCATGGGCCTGGAGAAGATCGCTCCGCCCGACGGCGCCTTCTACATCTGGGCAGACGTCGGCGCCCTGACCGACGACAGTCTCGGCTTCTGCAAACAGCTGCTGCAGGACACCGGCGTCGCCACCGCTCCGGGCATCGACTTCGACCCGGTCGACGGCCACCGGTTCATCCGCATGAGCTTCGCGGTCTCGACGCCCGAGATCGAGGACGCGATCCGGCGGATGATCCCGTGGTTCGCCACCGCGCGGGCCGCCGCCGGTGCCTGAGGTCCGGCTGACCCGGCAGGATCCCCGCGATCCGGAAGCGCTGGCCCTTGCGGTAGAACTCTCAGCGTTCCTGACCGCCCTCTATCCTGAGGACGTCGATGACCCGTCGTCGCCGTGGGGCGCCCAGGACATCGTCCGTGCCGGAACCTTCCTGGTCGCCCGCGTCGATGGAGAGCCCGTCGGGTGCGGCGGCCTGACGCCGGTGGGCCTTAGAGGTGCGCTGGAGGTCATCCGGATGTACGTGCGGCCCGGCCATCGGGGCCGGGGAATCGCCGACGCCATCCTGGCGGAGCTGGAGACCTTCGCCCGCGACAACGGCGCTGCGCGGATCGTCCTGCGCTGCGGCCCGCGCCAGCCGGAAGCGCTCCGGCTCTATGAGCGCAACGGCTACGCGGTGCGCGACGTCTTCGCCCACCACCGCGAACACCCGACCAACGTCTTCTACGAGAAGGCGCTCGCCTGACGCTCAGCGTCCAAGCGACTTGATATTCCCATAAAGTCTCAATTTGACTCCAGTAAAGGGAGTGATAGGGAGCAATTGCCCCTATTCGAGCGGTTGCCATGTCCGAAGACGTCTTTACCGTCGAGCAGTTCGCCGAGCGCCTGAAGCTCCACCCCAAGACGGTGCTGCGGTTCATCCGCGACGGCCGCCTGCGGGCGGTCAAGGTCGGCAAGTCCTGGCGCATCCTGCGTTCGGACCTTGAGGCCATGACCGGTGCGCAGCAGCGCGAGGCGACGACGCCCGCCCTGCGGGTCACCAGCATTGTCGACATGGCCGACGTCTCTCCCGACCTGGCGCAGCGCCTGGCCCGCCAGATCCCGAGCGCGCGGATGGGTACGGAGGCGCCCGACGAACCCATGAGCCTCGATGTGATCTACGACCCGGTCCGCCGCCATCTGAAGGTGGTGATCGTGGGCTCGCCCGCTGACACCGCGGCTATGCTGAAGATCATCCAGGTCATGGCGGAGAGCTGAGATGGCCCCCATCTACCGGACCGAGGCCGGCGGCGAGGCCGTGCGCGAGCGCTACGCCGCCTTCCTGGCCTACTGGCCGGTCCCCTGCGAGCACCTGCGGATTCCCACCGCCCAGGGCGAGACCTTCGTGATCGCCTGCGGGCCCCGGGACGGCCCGGTGCTGATGCTGCTTCACGGATCGGCGGCCAATTCCTCCACCTGGCTGGGCGATGTGGCGACCTGGGCGATGCACTTTCGGGTCTATGCGGTGGACATGATCGGCGAGCCCGGGTTCAGCGCCCCGGCGCGTCCTTCCCTCGCGTCGGGCGCCTATGCGCCGTGGCTGGACGAGGTGATGGCGGGACTGGGCGTGACGCGCGCGGCCCTGGTCGGGATCTCCCTGGGAGGCTGGCTGGCGCTCGAATACGCCACACAGCGGCCGGATAGGGTGTCAGCCCTGGCGCTGCTCTGTCCCGGCGGGGTGGGCAAGCACAGAAACATCCTGCTGTGGGCCCTGCCCCTGCTCCTGCTGGGTCCCTGGGGCCGGCGCAGGATGATGGACCGGGTCCGTGGCGGCCCGGAGCCCACCGATGTGTCGCCCGAAGCCAGGGCGTTCGGTGACTTCATGCAATTGATCTTCCGAAATTTCCGGCCCAGGACCGAGCGGCTGCCGCGGTTCAGCGATGTGGCGCTGGCCCGCCTGACCATGCCGTTCCTGACGATCCTGGCGGGCCGGGACGTGTTCATCGACTCCGCGGGAACTCGCGCGCGCCTGTTGGAGAATGCGCCTCAGGGCGAGATCATCTGGCTGCCGGAGGCCGGCCATATGCTGGTCGGCCACGACGCCGTCATCGACGCCTTCCTGGCCAGGGCACTGCTCCAATGACCGGCGCTGTGCGGCGGGTCGCTGGAATGATGGTCTATGTCTGCGCCGCTGACGGCCCGCCGCTGGCAGGAGAGCGCAACGCCGTGGACCTGGTCGGAGATGCGCTGGGCGGCGACGCGGGGCTCGTCGCGATCCCGGTTCCGCGCCTCGGCCCTGGCTTCCTGACCCTCAGCACCCGCATCGCCGGCGAGGTGATCCAGAAGTTCGTCAACTATGGCCTCAAGGTCGCCATCGTGGGCGACATCTCCTCGGCGGTGGCGGACAGTGACGCCCTGCGCGACTTCGTGCGGGAATCCAACCGCGGCCGACACGTCTGGTTCGTTGAGGACATTGCGGCGCTGGAAGCGAAGCTGGCGGCCTGACCCGCAGGTCTCGTACAAGGCCCCATGCGCCTCTATCTCGCCTCGTCCCGCCTCGGGGACACCTTCCCGGAACTGCTGCGCCTGGCGGGGCAGGGCGCCCGCGTGGCGGTGGTCTCCAACGCGCTCGACGCCATCTCGCAGGAGTCGCGGGCGGCCTATGCGCGCACGGTGTTCGATCCGGTCGCCCATTTCCGCGAAAACGGCCTGCAGGCGCACGACCTCGACCTGCGGCTCTACTTCGGGCGAGGCGCGGCGCTGGCCGAGGTGCTGGTCAAGGTCGATCTGGTCTGGGCCGTCGGCGGCAACGCCTTCCTGCTGCGCCGGGCCATGCGCCAGAGCGGCTTTGACGCCATCGTGCCCGGCCTCGTCTGGGCCAACCAGCTGATGTACGGCGGCTGGAGCGCGGGCGCCTGCGTCGCGGGACCCACGCTGCGGGGCCTGGAGCGGATGGACGATCCCGCGGAGCTTGCCGACGGCTACGCCCCCGAGCCGGTCTGGGAGGGGCTCGGCCTGATCGACGGCGCCCTCGTGCCCCACTACGGCTCTGACCATCCGGAGGCCCGGGCCGCGGCGGTCGCGGCGACCTGGATGCGAGACCACGGCGTCCCGCACCGCACGCTGCGCGACGGCGATGTGCTGATCCAGAACGGCGAGGACCTGGAATTACGCGTCGGCCGGGCTTGACGCTCCGCCCTCCGCCGTCGTCTTTCGCCCCCGCACAGGGAGACGCACATGCAGACGCGCCGTATCGGTCCGTTCGAGGTTTCGGCCATCGGCCTGGGGTGCATGGGGCTAAGCCACGGCTATGGCCCGGCGACGGAACGCCGGCAGGCCGAACAGGTGCTGCTGGGCGCGCTGGACGCCGGCTACACTTTCTTTGACACCGCCGCCGTCTACGGCCTGGGCCACAACGAGACACTGGTCGGCGAGGTGCTCGGTCCCCGCCGCTCCGAGTTCGTGCTGGCCTCCAAGTGCGGCATCACGGATGCGACCGGCACGAAGCGCGGCATCGACGGTCGGCCCGAGACCATCAAGGCGCTTTGCGACGTCAGCCTGCGCCGCCTCCAGACCGACGTCATCGACCTCTACTACCTGCACCGCTGGGACAAGGCCGTGCCGATCGAGGACAGCGTTGGCGCGCTGGCCGAGCTGGTCCAGGCCGGCAAGATCCGCAGCATCGGCCTCTCAGAGGTGTCGGCTGCGACCCTGCGGCGCGCCTGCGCGGTCCATCCGATCGCGGCCCTGCAGACCGAGTACTCGCCCTGGACCCGCAATCCCGAGATCGCGGTCCTGGACGCCTGCCATGAGCTGGACGTCACCTTCGTGGCGTTCTCTCCGGTTGGGCGGGGCTTCCTGGCGGGCGGAGCCCGCAGCGCCGACTTCGCTGAGGGCGACATGCGTGCGGCGATGCCGCGTTTCCAGGGCGAGGCTTTCGCCGCCAACCTGCGGCTGCTGGCGCGCTTCGAGGCGCTGGCGAAGGACGCCGGCTGCACCCCAGCGCAGCTGTGCCTGGCCTGGCTGATGGCCAAGGACCCGGCGCTGGTCTCGATCCCCGGCACCACAAGCCCGGAGCACATGCTCGAGAACGCCGCGGCGGCGGACATCTCCCTCTCGGCGGAAACGGTCGCAAAGGTCGACGAAATGGTGAACGGCTCGACGGTGAGCGGCTCGCGTTATCCGCCAGCCCTCCAGGCCTCGGTCGATACGGAGCGGATGCCCGGCGAATAGGCGCAGGCTCGTACGGCCGCCGCGTCCGTCGCCGACTAGATCCGCCGCTCCAGACCGGCCCAGAAGGGCTCGCGAAGCTTGCGCTTGAAGATCTTGCCCGAGTCCTCGCGGGGCAGGTCGGCCGCCAGCTCGACCCGCCGGGGGACCTTGTAGCCCGCCACGTTGGCGCGGAGCCACGCCTTGACGCCGGCCTCGTCGAGCTCGGCGCCGGGGCTGGGCTGGACGAAGGCGCAGATCGCCTCGCCGAATTCCTCGTCCGGGATACCGAACACGGCGCAGTCGGCCACGCCGGGCATCTTGAGAAGCTCGGCCTCGATCTCGGCGGGGTAGATGTTCACGCCGCCGGAAATGATCATGTCCTTGGCTCGATCGCAGAGATACAGGAACCCGTCCCTGTCGAAGTAGCCGATGTCGCCCGGCGCGATCAGTCCGGCCTTCTCGGCGTCGCGGCGCTTCTGGTCATCGCCGTGGTAGGTGAAGTCGCTGATGCCCCGGGTTCGCGCCACCACCTCGCCGATCTCGCCCTGCGGCAGCTCGTTTCCATCGGCGTCGATCACACGAACATCGGATTCCGGCCACGGTCGGCCCACGGTGCCCGGATGGGCCAGCCATTCCTCGGAGGTGCAGAACGTCACCGCCGAGACCTCGGTGGAGCCGTAGTACTCGGTGATCACCGGACCCCACCAGTCGATCATCGCCCGCTTGATCGGTGGCGGGCAGGGGGCCGCGGCGTGGACGACGAACTTCAGCGACGACAGGTCGTACTTCCGGCGGACGTCGTCGGGCAGCTTCAGCAGCCGGTTGAACATGATCGGCACCATGTGCAGGTGCGTGACCCTGTGGGACTGGATCAGCGCCAGCAGGTCCTCCGCCTCGAAGCGCGGCTGCAGGATCACCGTTCCGCCCAGCCGGGCCGCCGCCAGGCCATAGGCGTTGGGCGCCGAGTGATACATCGGGCCGGTGACCACGGTGACGATCTCCTCGGGCGGGCCGTGGCTCGAGAACCCGAAGGCCCGGCCCAGCAGCGTCGCGGTCAGGGCGGCCTGTTCGGGCGTCGGGGGCCTCCGGCGCACGCCCTTGGGATGTCCGGTCGTGCCCGAGGTGTAGATGATGGTCCCCGGCGCGGCGACGCCGGTGTCGGCCAGCGGCTCGAAGCCCTCGAGCCAGGTGTCCCACACCAGCGAACCGGCCGGCGCGGCGGCGGCTTCGGCGGATACGCCGTAGGCCGCGACGATTTCCGGCGGGGTCGGGACCACCAGCACCGGCACGCCAGCGGGCAGGGCCTCGCGGATCGGCCCGATCAGGTCGGCGTGGATGACGATGGCCTTGGCGCCTGAGTTCTCGAACAGGTAGCGCGCCTCGGCGACCGTGTAGTGCCAGTTGACCGGCGTGGGATAGGCGCCCAGCAGGCCGGCCGCCGCGCTGGCCTCGAAGAACGGGAAGTCGTTGCGCAGGTAGAGCGCCACGGTGTCGCCCGGGCCGATGCCCAGGCTGGCCAGCCCGCTGGCCGCCCGCGCGGCGCGCGCCTGCATGTCCGCCGTGTCGAGCCGCCGCCCGCCGCTGATGAGATCGCCCATGGTGTTCCGTCCCGCCGCACTCTGACCGGTGCGCGATGTGAGCTTAGCCCTATCGCAGCGGCTGAGGGAACTTGGGCAGCGAATCGAAATCGGCCGGCACATGTTCCAGGATCACCCGGGCGCCCGTGGCCTTCGCCACGGCTTCGACCCTGTCCATGCTGGCGAGCGTTCTGGCGCGATCGAAGTTGAAACGCGGCACGCGTCGCGCGGCCCGGCTCTGTGCGATGTGCCACATGTCGCCGGTAAGGAGCACGGGCCCGGCCTTGGCCAGCCGCACCAGCAGCACCGTGTGACCCGGCGTGTGTCCGGGGGTCTGGATGATCGTCACCGACCCGTCGCCGAACACGTCGTAGTCGCCGTCGCCTTCGATCAGCACCGTCTTCGCCGATTCCAGCGCCGAATAGGCAGCGAAGCCCTTGACGTCGGCGCGGGCCTGCGGCCGGAAGGCGTGAGCGCGCTCGTCGGCGTCGACGATCCAGGTGCTGGCCGCGAACAGGCCGGCGTTGCCGATATGGTCGAAGTGGCCGTGCGAGATCGACAGGTACTCGATGTCGGCCGGCGTGAGGCCTAGCTGCTTCAGCTGGTCGGTGAGCTTGCGGGTTACGGTGATGCCGCCGGGCGCGGTCCCGCCCGGACTGTCGGCGATCGACTGCGGCACCCCGGTGTCCCAGACAAGATCGCCCTTGGGATGCCGGATCAGGTAGCAGGGCACGACCATCGTAGCCGAAACGCCCTTGTAGGCGCCGTCGTCTGCGAAGCCGTCGGCATTGGCCATGGTCAGGCGGCCGCAGTCCATCGCGTAGAGGCGGATATCCGGCTTGGCGGCCGCGGACGCCTGGCCGGCAAGTCCCAGGGACACCGCGAGGGCGGCAGCAAGTGTTCTCAGCGACATGCGGGTGTCCTCCGGCTTCTTCTCCCGCAACCTGGGGGACGGCGGCGCACCTGTCACCCCCGCGTCCACTCGGGCTGGCCCACGCCGTCCAGCCGGGTCGGGCGGCCGTGCAGGGCCACCTCGCGGAACTGGTAGATCCAGGCCGCGGTGGGCGCGTTGATCCAGGAGCCGCGCAGCCGCATCTGCAGGATCGGGTCAGCGCTGCCGCCGTGGCTCTGCCGGCGCGGGGAGCCCGGATGGTCCAGCTCGGCGAGCCGGATGCGCCAGGCGGCGTGGACCTCGACGGGGTCGGGCGAGAGCGCCAGCACGCTGTCGGACCAGAACACCACCGGCGTGACCCGATGCCCGCCCAGGGTGACAAAGTCGTCCAGCAGGCCGATGGCGGCGGAGCGGTCGAGGCGGACGCCCAGTTCCTCGGCCGTCTCGCGCCGCGCCGCCTCGATTACGTCCTCGCCGGCCTCGAGGTTGCCGCCGGGCAGGGCATAGTTGCCGGCGTTGCGCCGCATGGTCAGCGCCCGGCGGGTGAGGATGAACGTGGGCGCGCGCCGGTAGGGCGAGACGACGATGGCCACCGCGGCCAGCCGCCGGTCCGCCGCCGCGATCTCCCGGCGGGCGAAGCCCTCGAGGTTCTCCGCGATCCGGGCCCGGAGTTCAGACGGCGAAAGCGCGGTCCAGGTCACCGCGCGTCCGACGAGACCGTGAAGCCCTCGTAGCCGTTGGCGGCGACCGCGTTGCACTTGTCGCGGTAGACCGGGAACCCGCCGATGTAGGGCATGAACACCCGTGGCTTACCGGGGATGTTCGCGCCGATGTACCAGGAGTTGGCCAGGGGATAGACCGTGGTGTCGGCCACCTCGTTGACGTGGGCGACCCATTCGTCCTGGGCCGCCTGCGTGGCCTCGATGGCCCCCAGCTGCCGGCCGGACAGATAGCCGATGCAGTCCGAGATCCATTCCACGTGCTGTTCGATGGCGACGGCCATGTTGCACAGCACCGAGGGGCTGCCGGGGCCGGTGACGATGAACAGGTTCGGGAACCCGGCGACCATCAGGCCCAGATAGGTGCCCGGTCCACCCGCCCAGCGGTCTTTCAGCGTCGCGCCGCCACGACCCCGGATGTCGATCTTTCCCAGCGCCCCGGTCATGGCGTCGTAGCCGATGGCATAGACGATGGCGTCCACTTCGTAGGTCTCGTGCGCGGTCTGGATGCCAGTGGGGACGATGGCCTCGATGGGCTCCTCGCGCAGGTCCACCAGGCTGACGTTGTCGCGGTTGAAGCTGTCGTAGTAGCCGGTGTCGACGCAAAGGCGCTTCGAGCCGATCGGGAAGGTCTTCGGAACCAGCTTCTCCGCCGTCGCCGGGTCCTTCACGATCGAGCGGATCTTGTCGGCCACGAATTCCACCGCCGTGGCGTTGGCCTCCAGGTCGGTGATCAGGTCTCCGTAGGCTCCAAGCAGGGCGAAGCCGCCGATAGCCCAGCGCGCCTCGTAGGCCGCGCGGCGTTCCTCCGGCGTGGCCTCCTTGGCGAAGGCTTCCTGACCGTCGACCATGCGGATACCGAAGCCGGCCTCGCGCGCCTCGGCGCGGCGCTGGGCGCGGTTCTCGGCCCAGTCCTTCGCGACGGCCGGGTCCACCGGTCCGTTATGCGCCGGGACGCTGAAGTTAGGCGTGCGCTGGAAGACAGTGACCTGGGCCGCCTGGTCGGCGATCAGCGGAATCGACTGGATGGCCGACGAGCCGGTGCCGATCACGCCGACGCGCTGGCCGGTGAAGTCGACGCCGTCTCGCGGCCAGCGGCCGGTGTGCCAGCTGGGGCCCTTGAAACTGTCCACCCCCGGGAACTGCGGCTCGTTGGTCACCGAAAGGCAGCCGGTGGCCATCACGCAATAGCGGCCGGTGATGGTCTCGCCGCGGTCGGTGGTGACCGTCCAGCGATTGGAGGCCTCGTCGAACCGGGCCGTCTCGACCCGGGTCTCCAGCTGGATGTCGCGCCGCAGGTCGAAGCGGTCGGCCACGTGGTTCAGGTAGCGCAGCAGTTCCGGCTGGGTCGCGTAGCGCTCGCTCCACTGCCATTCGGCGTCGAGTTCGGGCGAGAACGAGTAGGAATACTCCTGGCTTTCGATGTCCACCCGGGCGCCCGGGTAGCGGTTCCAGTACCAGGTGCCGCCGACGCCGGTTCCGGCCTCGTAGACCCGCGCCGTCAGGCCCTGGGCCCGCAGCCTGTGAAGCATGTAGAGCCCGGAAAACCCGGCGCCCACGATCACTGCATCATAGGATTCCATTGTCGCCCCCGTCGCCATGCCTGCGCGTCCTCACACCCTGTTTTGCCAACCATAGCCCACTTGCCGGGCCGTGCAGGACTTTCGTGCGCAAGCGCCAAAGGCTGCGGAAGGGACTCCTGCAACGCGCGTGGGTCGGGCTAGAACGGGACCAGGGCACGCCAGCGCCCGCCTTGGGGGCGGCATCGTGGCAGGGGAGATGCAACGCCATGTCTGTCGCGCAGGACGAAGGATCCGGATCGGCGGCTGGGCCGCCCGTCACCGCGACCGGCTTCGCCAGCTACCTCTTCACCCAGGGCGCCTGGTTCCTGGCGTTCGGGCTGCAGATGGTGCTGTTCCCTTATCTTGTCCGGGTGGTGCTTCGCGAAGACGAGATTCGCTTCGGCCTGGCCCAGATGTCGATGCAGTTGCCGACCGTGCTCCTGATTCTGATCGGCGGCTTCGTCGCCGACCGGAGCGACACGCGGCGGACCGTGCTTGTCGGGTGCGCCATGTGCGCGCTGGCGTTTGTCGGGCTCGGGGTCTTCGTGGCCGGGGGACGGCTCACGTACGGGCTGATGATCGCCTATGCGCTCATCATCGGGACCATCGGCGCGTTCGTGACCCCGGCCCGCGATTCACTGCTCAACCGGGTCGCGCCGGGGGGAGTTCACCAGGCGGTGGCCTTCGCGTCCCTGGCCCAGTTCGGAGGCCAGATCCTGGGCATGGGACTGGCGACCCTGGCGCCCTTGCTCGGCATTCCCGGCCTGCTCTTCGGCCAGGCTCTGCTGATGGGCTCGGCGGCGGTCGCGGCCATGCGCATCCGGCCCCGACCGGCCGGACCTCCCCGGATTCGCGCCGGCGGCGCGCTCCGGTTCATGGCCGGCGAGATTGGCGGAGGCTTCCAGGCGACGATCGCCTCGCCGGTGATCGGCCCGGTCATCCTTTGCAGCATCGGCATGGGGATCTGCTTCATGGGCGCTTTCGCCGTGCTGCTGCCTCTGATCGTTCAGACCTATTTCCCGAGCGACCTTGTCGGAGCTGACCGGACCCGGATCGCGACGGCGCTCGGGATCTTCAATCTGGTCTTCTGGGTGGGCTCGATGATCTCGGCCAGCTTGCTTCTGCGTCTCGGCCACGTGCGACGCAAGGGCGCGACCTATCTCGCCGCACTTCTGACCGGGGCCTCCGTGCTGGTGCTTTGCGCCATTCCGATGCCGTTCTGGCTGCTGTGCGGACTGAACTTCGTCTGGGGCCTGGGCGGTGGGGTCGCCATGACGCTGGGTCGCAGCCTTGTCCAGCAGTACGCCCCACCGGACAAGGTCGCGCGCGTGCTGTCGATCTTCACCCTGGGGATGATGGGCGGCGCGCCGGCGGGCGCTGTGGTCTACGGCGTTCTGGCCCATGCCATCGGACCCCATGCGGCAATCCTCTTCCCGGGCCTGGGGATGTTCGCGATCGTGGGCTCGGTGGCGCTCCTGTCCCGGCTGCGCCATCTGGACGAGGCGGTCCCGCAGGCCGGATGAGGCCTATCCGCCGACCATCCCCATCTTCCGCAGCACCTGGTAGGCGCGGATCACCCGCTGCAGACGGTGCTCGCCGGACCGGTCGCCGTTGTTGGCGTCGGGGTGAAGGCGGCGGACCAGTTCGGTGTATCGGGCGCGGATCTTCGGACCGTCGGCGGTTTCGTCCAGGTCGAGATCGGCCAGGGCGTTGCGTTCGATCTTGCCCACCCGGCGCGCCTCGGGCTCGGGCGCGCGCTGGCCGGCGCCGCCGAACATGCCGAAGGGGTCGCGATAGCCCTGGCCCTTGCCGAACTTGGCGGCGAAGGCGGCGGCCTCACGCGACGTGCGGCTGGCCTTCATGTCCCAGGTGGGCCGGCCGCCGGTCATGATCTCGTCGGTCTGGCGACGGCGAATCTCGGCTTCGGACAGACCGGCGAAGAAATTCCAGTTGCGATTGTACTCGGCCGCATGCGGCTGACAGAACCAGTAGTGCTCGTGCAGCATGTCGCGGGCCTTTGGCGCGCGGGCAGTCGCGGCCTTGCCGCAACCGGGGTGGTCGCAGGCGCGCTCGCCCGGCTTCAGGGCGTTGACATCGGTCTCCGAGGCGTCGTTCGCCGAGGGCGGACGGACACGGATGTCGACGAATTTCGGCTTGTATTGAAAGGCGCGGGCCATGGGCCAAGTATGGGGGGGAGAAACTTCCCTGCAAGAATTGAAGATGCGGCCAATGGGCGCCATATTTGAAACGATCCAAGACAAGCTTGAGGCGGCCTTCCAGCCGACCCGCCTGGAGATCGAAGACGACTCCGGGCGACATGCGGGCCATTCCGGCGCGCGTGAGGGCGGAGAGAGCCATTTCAACGTGACAATCGAGGCCCAGGCCTTCGCAGGCGCCGCCAAAGTGGCCCGCCAGCGGATGGTCTACAGGGTGCTCGCCGAGGAACTGGCGGGGCCTGTACACGCGCTTTCGGTGAAAGCGCTGGCGCCCGGCGAAGGCTGATCGCGCCTTCGTCGGCAGAGAATCACAGACGAAGAGCCGCTGACGCGCGGCCGGTATATTCCGGGAGGACGCGGGTTGCAGACGACCATAACCGTCAACGGGCAGGCGAGGGCGCTGGACATCGATCCGCGTACGACCCTGCTTGACGCGCTGCGCGAGCATTTACGGCTCACCGGCTCCAAGAAGGGCTGCGACCACGGCCAGTGCGGCGCCTGCACCGTTCTGGTGAACGGAGTGCGGATAAATTCGTGCCTGTCGCTGGCTGTGATGCACGACGGCGACCAGGTGACGACCATCGAAGGCGTCGGGACGCCGGAGGCCCTGCATCCCGTGCAGACGGCCTTCCTGACCCAGGATGCCTACCAGTGCGGCTACTGCACCCCGGGCCAGATCTGCTCGACGCTCGGCCTGCTGCGGGAACTGGAGGCCGGCGTGCCCAGCCAGGAGACGCCCGCGGGCGCCCGGCCCGTTCTGAGCGACGCCGAGATCCGTGAGCGGATGAGCGGGAACATATGCCGCTGCTCGGCCTATCCGCAGATCGTGGCGGCGATACGTGACGCCGCGGGGTCGATGGCATGAGGCCGTTCACCTACGAACGCGCGACCGACGCGCAGTCTGCCGTCAGAGCGGCGGTGGAAACTCCGGGCGCCCGGTTCATCGCCGGCGGCACCAACCTGCTCGACCTCATGAAGCTGGAGATCGAGCAGCCGCAGCACCTGATCGACGTGGGCCGGCTGCCCATGGCGGGCATCGAGAGCCTGGCCGATGGCGGTCTGCGGATCGGCGGCGCGGCCACCAACACAGCCGTCGCCTCTGACCCGGCGGTGCGCGCGCGCTTTCCGGTGCTGTCGGAGGCCATCGTGGCGGGCGGGTCGCCGCAGCTGCGCAACAAGGCCAGCGTGGCCGGCAACCTGATGCAGCGCACCCGCTGTGCCTATTTCTATGACACCGCCAAGCCCTGCAACAAGCGCGCGCCCGGGTCCGGCTGCGGCGCGCTGGAGGGGCTCAACCGCAATGCGGCGATCTTCGGCGCCAGCCACGCCTGCGTCGCCACCCACCCCTCGGACATGGCGGTGGCGCTGGCCGCCCTGGATGCCCGGATCGAGACCCTGACGCCGTCCGGCGAAAGCCGCAGCTTCACGATCCTGGACCTTCATCGGCTGCCGGGCGAGACGCCGCAGATCGAGACCCACCTGATCGCCGGCGAACTGATCACCGCCGTGGTCCTGCCGCCCCCGCCGCCGGGCGGGCAGGTCTATCGCAAGGTCCGCGACCGGGCCTCGTACGCAGGGGGCCTTGCCAGCGTGGCGGTGGCCGGGGGCCAGGTCGCACTGGGCATGGTGGCGCACAAGCCCTGGCGGGCGGCCGAGGCCGAGGGGGCTCTGGCTTCCGGCGCTTCGCCGGCAGAGGCGATCGCCCGCGAGCTGGACGGCGCCAGCACCCTGGGCCGCAACGATTTCAAGGTTCCGCTTGTGGCCCGGCTGGTCGCCGCGGCCATCGGCGAAGCGAACGGGAGGGGCGCATGAGCTCGGTTCACGACTGGACCCCGACCAACCCCGTCAAGGAGAACCGCTCGGGCCTGATCGGCAAGCCGGTCGACCGCTACGAGGGGCCGCTCAAGGTCACTGGCACGGCGCCCTATGCCTACGAGGTGCAGACCCCGTCGCCGCCGGCCTACGGCGTGATGGTGGGCGCGACCATCGCCACCGGCCGGATCACCGGGGTCGACATCGCCGAGGCCGAGGCGACGGCGGGTGTCCTCATTGTCTGGACTCACCTCAATGCGCCCACCCAGGCCCCCCGCGGAACCAAGGTGCATCCGCGCAGCAGCGCCGGCTCGAAGCCGGCGCTTGAGAACGACCGCGTGACCTATTTCGGCCAGCCCGTGGCGCTCGTGGTCGGCGAGACCCTGGAGGCCGCGACCGCCGGGGCCCACCGGGTGAAGCTGACCTATGCCGAGGACCATCCCGACGTGGATTTCCGCGCCCGGCTGGACGCTGCCGTCTCTCCGGTTGGCGAGGAAGATGTCGAGATCGGCAATTTCGCCCGCGGCTTCACCGAGTCGCCCGTTCAGCTGGACCAGACCTGGCACACGCCGATCCAGAACCACTGCCAGATGGAGCCCTGCGCCTCCACGGTCTGGTTCGAGGGCGGCAAGTGCGTCGCCCACACCTCGGTCCAGATGGTCAAGCCCGCCCAGCACGGCCTGGCCGAGACCATCGGCATCCCCCGCGACGACGTCCATCTGATGACCCGCTACATCGGCGGCGGTTTCGGCGGGAAGGGGCAGACCTACGACGACCTGGTCCTGGCCGCACTGGCGGCCCGGGCGCTGGGTCGACCGGTCAAGGTGGCGTTCACCCGCCAGCAGATGATGCACGGCACCATCCATCGCCCGGCGACGGTGATGCGAGTGCGGCTGGGCGCGGAGAAGGATGGCCGGCTCAACGCCATGTCGATGATGACCTGGACCCACTGCCATCGGGACGGGAATTTCACCGAGCACGCTTCCAACTTCTCGCGTGCGCTCTACGCCGCGCCGAACCGGCTGACCGGTCACCGGCTGGTAAAGCTGGACCTTCCGGGCGCCGGGCCCATGCGGGCGCCGGGCGAGGCCTCCGGCACGCTCAGCCTCGAATGCGCCATGGACGAACTGGCCGAACAGCTCGGTCTGGACCCGGTGGAGCTGCGGATCCGCAACGAGCCCCCGACCGATCCCGAGAACGGCCGGCCCTTCTCGATGCGCCAGCTGGTCCGCTGCCTGAGGGAGGGCGCGCAGATGTTCGGCTGGGACCGGCGGCTGCCGACTCCCGGACTGGTCCGAGACGGCCGCTGGCTGGTGGGCATGGGCATGGCCGCGGCGATCCGCGGCAACTTCCTGCTGCCGGCCAAGTGCAGCTTCACGGTCGACGCCGACGGCGTGATCACCGTGAAACAGGGCATGACCGATATCGGCACCGGCACCTACACCGTGCTGGCCCAGATCGCCGCCGAGACCCTGGGCGTGCCGCTGGGCCAGGTCAGGGTGGAGATCGGGGATTCCGAGCTGCCGCCGGCGCCCGGTTCCGGCGGACAGTTCGGCGCGGCGACCGCGGGCTCGGCGGCCTTGGCAGCCGGCCAGAACCTTCGCACGGCCATCGCCGAACTAGCCACCGGCGACGAGGCTTCGCCGCTGTTCGGCGGTCGGCCGGTCGACGTCACCTTCCAGGATGGCCTGGTCGCGATCGGGAACCGGTCGGAGGCCCTTGCCGAGCTGATCCGCCGCGCCGCGCCGGAGGGCCTGACCGTCGAGGGGGAAATCCGTCCCGCCGCTGACGCCCGCGAGTGGAGCCAGCAGACCTATGGCGCCCACTATTGCGAGGTGGGCGTCGATCCGGTGACCGGCGAGGTGCGCGTGCGCAGGATGCTGGGCGTGTTCGCCGCCGGCCGGATCCTCAACGCCAAGACCGCGCGCAGCCAGCTCACCGGCGGCATGATCTGGGGTGTCGGCTCGGCGCTGACCGAGGGCAACGCCGTGGACCCGCGCTATGGCTCCCTGATCAACCAGGACCTGGCCCAGTACCTCGTGCCCGTCCAGGCCGACATCGGCGACCTCGAAGCCATCATGCTCGACGAGGTCGACGACAAGGCCAACCCCATGGGGGTCAAGGGCGTGGGCGAGCTGGGAAACTCCGGCGCGGGGGCGGCTGTCGCCAACGCCATCTACAACGCCTGCGGGGTCCGGGTGCGCGACTATCCGATCACGCCCGACAAGCTGCTGGCCGGACTGATCGCCCGGGGGCTCTAGGCTCCCGGGGCCTTCCGACGGATGCGCATAGCGGGTCTGCGCAAACGGTCGTGGCCCACGGTCTAGCTTAATCCTATCTCCTCGATTGCCGGCGATGATGCCGGCGTTGAAGGAGACCGCACGTTGAAAGTCCTGCTCTCGGCAGCAGCCCTGGCCGGCTCATTGAGCCTGCTGCTCCACGACTGGGCGGGATCCGCCCTGGCCTACCTCTAGGCCACTGAACGCGCGCGAAGTTCGCCCAGCACGCGCGCCAGATCGCCCTCGCGGAAGGGCTTCTGCAGAACCGGCGAGCCCCGATCCACTTCCCTGAGGCCCGCGTCGCCATACCCGGTGGCGAACGCGAACGGCGCGCCCTTTTCACGCAGGATGTCCGCCAGGGGAAAGATCGGCTGTCCGCCGAGATTCACGTCAAGGACCGCGCAGTCGATGTCGGCGCGGCCGACAAGCTCGATCGCCTCCTCAAGCCGGGATGCCGGGCCCACCACGGTGCAGCCGAGATCGGTCAGCATGTCCTCGATGAGCATGGAGACCATCATCTCATCCTCGACCACGAGGACGCGGAGGCCCTGAAGGTTCGGCGGGTTGGTCATTGAATAGGCTCCAACGCGGCGTCCGCCTTGGGTTTCACGGGCATCCGGTCTTCCTGCATGTCTAGTTGAGCACGGACGGAATGTCGCGGCCAGCGCGTGAGTTCGTATCCATCCCGGGGGGCCCCTTTATCGCTGTCCGTCGCGATCAACGTCCGGGACCACGCCCCGGTTCCCGGCCCCGCGCCCGCAGGCCGCACCCAGGGACTGTCTGATGGTCGCGCGGTGTTAACCGCTGTCCGCGAAAAGGGGGGATAACGACAGGGGCCAGCGATGTTCGATTTCACGGTTCGCGACCAGGGCGACCACTGGGTGCTGCAGGACACCGAGAATGGCGAGCTCGGCCGCTATGACTCGCGCGACGAGGCCCTGGAGGCCGCCGGGCAGTGGATGCGGCTCATCGAGCGGCCCTGGCCGGTGCTGATCTGCGACCGGGACGGCGAATGGCACGAGACCGAGGTGGCACCGACGGTCTTCCATTAGTCGGCCTCGCATTACAGCGCGTTAAAGTATTAAACGCCTGTAATCATCTTACATTTGCTTCATGACTTGATATTCACGGGTTTTCCAGAAAGCCTCGAAGTATTCAATCCCTCGCCGGCGGACAACACCGCCAAGCACAACCGCTTCGAGGGAAACGACCATGAACTTCGCCAACCTGACCAACAGCATTTCCGGGCTCGCCATGCTGGCCCTGGCCGCCCTGCCGGCCGCCGCCCTGACCACTGCGGCCCACGCCTCCCCGGCCAGCGTTCGCGTCGCCGACCTGAACCTCGCCTCGGTCGAGGGCGTCGCAACGTTCCAGCAACGCGCCGAGTTCGCCGCCCGCAAGTTCTGCAGCCCCGACCGCAGCCTCTCCAGCGCCGCGTCCTGCCGCAAGGGCGTCAAGACCGAGCTCACCGAGAAGATGGACGCCCTGCGCGCCTCGCAGGCGTCCCGCGCCGCCACCACCTTCGCCGCCCGCTAGGCCCCTTCGAACAGCGGGCGTGCGTCAGGACCCGCGGCCGCCCCAGCCGCGGGTCCAATCGCACCGGGACCGGCCCGTTCAGGCCGCGTCCACCAGGACGATCTCGGCATCCTCGAGGGCCGTCACACGAAGGACCTCCTCATCCCGTATCGCCGCGCCGTCGCGGGCGTCCAGTCGGACCCCATTGACCTCGACCGCGCCCACCGCGGGCACCAGATAGGCGTGCCGGTCGCGGCCCAGCGCGTACTCCGCCGTCTCTCCAGCCTTCAGCGTCGCCCCCGCAACCCGGGCGTCCGTGCGGATCGGCAGGGCATCGGCCTCATCGAAACCGCTGGCCAGGGTGACGAACCGGCCGGCCCGGTCGCCCTTCGGGAAGGGCCTGGCGCCCCAGCTCGGCGGCCCGCCGCGCGCAGAAGGCTCGATCCAGATCTGGAACAGGGTCGTGACCCCGGGCTCCAGGTTGTACTCGGCGTGACGTATGCCGGTTCCGGCGCTCATCACCTGCACATCTCCGGCCTCGGTCCGGCCCTCGTTCCCCAGGCTGTCCTTGTGGGTCACCGCGCCCGAGCGGACGTAGGTGACGATCTCCATGTCGGCATGCGGATGGGGGGGGAAGCCCGAGCTCGGCGCGATCTCATCGTCATTCCAGACCCGGATCGGTCCCCAGCCCATGTTGTTCGGGTCGTGGTAGCTGGCGAACGAGAAGTGGTGGCGGGCCTTCAGCCAGCCGTGGTCCGCGCCACCCAGGCGCGCGAACGGTCTGCGCTCGATCATCTCGGATCTCCTTGTGGCGCGGGGTTCCGCGCCGGTTCTGAGACTGAAGATAGGCTTTCCGTTTCGGACATTAATGCGCGATTTCGAACAAGATTACTGCCGTTTCGGAATATCAACGGAAGCCCGAAGTCTCGCGCCGGCACGCTTCAGCTTGGGTTCATCCAGGCGGCGCCTTGCTGGCGGAACCACCTGAGAGGCAACTCATGCGCAAGACCTTCACCCTCGCCGCTGTCACCGCGCTTGCGCTGACCGGCGCCGCCCAGGCCCAGCCCAACCGCGGCGCTTCGGCCACGCTCTATGACCAGCCCGGCTTTCAGGGAAATTCGGTAACGATCACCCAGTCGGCGCCGGACCTCGGACGCTGGCGCTTCAACGACCGCGCCCAGAGCGCGCGCTTCGAAGGCCGCTGGCAGATCTGCGAGCACGACAACTTCAAGGGCCGCTGCCAGGAGGTTCGCGGCGACGTCGCCAATCTCCATACGCTGGGCCTGATGGCGCAGGTGTCGTCGCTGGAGCCTGCCGGTCGGCCGCCGGGCCCGGGACCTGGAGGCGGCTATTCTGGCGGACCGGGCCGCGATGCCCGCGGAATCGACGGCGCGCGCACGGTCTTCTTCCCTCGGCCGACGGTCGGCGGGCTGGACGTGGCGGCGGGGGATCGCGGCGCCGACGTCTTCTGTCGCCGCCAGGGCCTCGGTCCCTCGGTCTGGTTCGACTCCAGCGAGCGGGCGAGCCAGGCTGTTGGGCCGGAGGGCCAGTTCGTCGGCCGTTCCACCGTGCTCCGCGACCTGCTTTGCCGAAAGTATTGACGGCGCGCCCGGACGCCTGACCCATTCAGGCCGGAAGCTTGAGGGGACGTGGCGATGTTTCGGGTGACAGGCCTGGCGATGGCGGCCGTGGTTATGATGGGCGCGGCGCCGGCGGACTGGCGGGCGCTCGACCCGGAGAACACCCTGGTCATCGAGACGACAAGGGGCCGGATCATCGTCGAGCTCCGGCCGGAGTTCGCGCCCCGCGGCGTCGATCGGATCAGGCTTCTGGCCCGGGAGCACGTCTACGACGGCCTCCAGTTCCACCGGGTGATTGAGGGTTTCGTCGCCCAGACGGGCAATCCCAACAACCGCGACGGCGGTGTCTCGTCCCATCCCGACCTGCCGCCGGAGTTCAGCTTCAGAATCCCGGTGGCCATGGCGACAATCGCCGTCGATCGCAGCGACGGACGCGAGGGGTTCGTGGGCGCGACTCCATTCGCCGCGGTGTCCGGCCAGGAGCAGTCGAAGTCGACCGACCCCCGCCTGCGGGCCTGGGGCGCCTATTGTCCGGGGGTGATGGGCATGGGCCGCCAGGCCGCGCCGGGCAGCGCCAACAGCGAGATTTTCTTCATGCGCGAGGCCTCCCGGCGTCTCGATCACGAGTACACCGTGGTCGGGCGCGCGGTCGTGGGGCTGGAGGTCATCCGCGCCGTGGCGGTGGGCGAGCCGCCGGCGACCCCCGACCTGATGCTCCGCGTGCGTGTGGCCTCCGATCTGCCGGAAGCCGAGCGGCCCCGGATCGAGGTGATGAACCCCGGCGGCCCCGCCTTCGGGGCGCGGCACGCGGCGCTGAAGCAGGAGAAGGGCGCGGCGTTCACCATCTGCGACCTGCAGCCGCCGGTGCGCCAGCCCTGACCGTTCCGTGCGACGAATTGCGCAATTGTAGGGTGTACGGGCCCCGGATACCCGACCGTCAGTGACGGGAACCCACCATGCGTTTTGAAGTCGTCGAGGTCGGGGACGAATGGATCGTCCGCGGCGAAGACATCGAACTGGCCCGCTTCAGCGACCAGGAATCGGCGCTGAACGACGTGGCCCTGCGCCTGCGCGACGCGGACGCCTCGGTCCCGGCCGCCCTGCGCGTCCGCTACAAGGGCCGCGCGGCCTGAGCTTGCGTCCGGCCTGAGAGACGGGCCACATCTCCGCCTGACGACGATGCGGAGCGCGCCGGCCTTGAAGATCCTGAAATCCCTGAGCGTGCAGGTGCTGGTCGCCCTGGTCCTGGGCCTGCTCGTCGGCGCACTGGCCGCAGCCTATGGGGGGGAGGGCGCCCCGCGGGTCATCGAAAGTATCGAGGCGCTGGGCGGCCTGTGGCTCAACGCGCTGCGGATGACCGTGGTGCCGCTGATCTTCGCGGTGCTGGTCTCCGGCATCGCCCAGGTGTCCGACGCCGCCGCCACGGGCCGGCTGGCGATGAAGGCCATGCTCTGGTTCCTGGCGCTGCTGCTGCTTTCGGCGGTGGTTTCGGTCCTGCTGGTCAATGGCGTTCTGACGGCCTGGCCGGTGGGTGAGGCCGCCTCGGCCGCGCTGCGCGCGGGCGCCCAGGCGCCGGCCGCCGGCACGCCCACGGCCCCTGACTTCGCCGCCTGGGTGAAGAGCCTGGCGCCGTCCAACCCGATCAAGGCCGCCGCCGAGGACGCCATCCTGCCGGTTGTGGTGTTCGCGGTGTTCACCGGCTTTGCCCTGACACGCCTGCCGGACGGGCGGGGCCGGGCCCTGCTGGAGGTGTTCAACGGTCTCGGCGAGGCGATGATCGTCATTGTCCGCTGGGTCCTGATGGCCGCGCCGCTGGGCGTGTTCGCCCTCGGTCTCGGTGTCGGCCTGCGGGCGGGGGCCGGCGCCGCGGGCGTGCTCGGCCAGTACGTCATCACCGCTTCGCTGGCGGGTCTCGTGATCGCCATCCTGGCCTACATCCTGGCGATCGTGGCCGGCCGCGTGCCCCTCGGGCTCTGGGCGCGGGCGACGGCGCCGGTGCTGGCGGCGGCCTTCGCCACCCAGTCCTCCCTGGCCTGCCTGCCGGCGATGATCGAGCGGTCCCGGGACGACCTCGGCGCTCCCGCCCGCGTGGCCAACCTGGTCCTGCCGCTGGCGGTGGCGGTGTTCCGGATGACAAGCCCGGCGGTCAACCTGGCGGCCTGTATCTTCGTGGCCAAGGTCTATGGGCTGGAGCCTACCGCGCTTCAGTATGTCGGCGGGGTGCTGGTGGCGCTGGCGGTCAGCATCGGGTCTGTCGGCCTCCCGGGGCAGGTGTCGTTCATCGTAAGCGTCGCCCCGATCTGCATCGCGCTGGGCCTGCCCATCGACCTGCTGCCGATCCTGCTGGCGGTTGAGGTCGTGCCGGACATCTTCCGCACCCTGGGCAATGTCACCGGCGACATGGCGGTCACCGCCATCGTGTCGCGCGACGAACCGGCGGAACCGGCATCTAGCCAAGCCTGACCGACTCCGGCAGGGTCCGCCCCGTCATGACCAACGAACCCTTCTTTCGAAAAGAGAGCGATCTCTTTGTCCCCACCCGCGCCGGCGTCGGCCCGTGGAACCCCAACTCCCTGCACGGCCGGGTGATCATCGGCCTGCTGGGCTCGGAGATCGAACGCCGGCACGGCGGCCCCGAGTACATGCCCGCCCGGCTGACGGTCGACATGTACAAGCTGCCCGACCTTTCGCCCGTCGAGATCGTGACCCGCACGGTCAAGGACGGCTACCGCATCAAGGTGATCGACGCGGAGTTCATCTCCGGTGGCGTCAGCGCCGGCCGCGCCACCTGCCAGCTCCTGCGCCGGACCGAGAACGCGCCCGGCAACGTGTGGAAGCGCGAGCCCTGGGGCGCCCCGCACCCCGACAAGGTGCCCCAGGCGCCGCAGAGCCCCATGGGCGGCATGTGGAAGATGCGGCCGATCTCCGGCGAGATGCGCGGCATCGAGCCCCGCCGAACCTGGATGGCCGAGGTGCGCGAGGTGGTGGGCGGCGAGCCCCTGACCCCGTTCGTCCGCGTCGCCGTGGCCGCCGATTTCGCCAGCCCCTTCGCCCACGTCGGCGATCAGGGCCTCGGCTATATCAACACCGACGTGACGGTCTATCTGCACCGCGAGCCGGTGGGCGAGTGGATCGGCTTCGAGAGCCTGACCCATGGCGCCACTGACGGCGTCGCGGTCGGCGACTGCCTGCTGCATGACGAGCAGGGTCACATCGGATCGGCCAGCTGCACGGCGCTTGCGCAGAAGCGCAAGCTCTAGGGGCGCACCTTTCGGGCCGTTTGCGCCGGTCCCGGCGTGGACTATGCCTGGGGCATGTTTGCTCCCCTGCCGCGCCCGGAAGTCCAGAGTCTCCGCGTCTCCAAGATCCGCGAAGTCGCCAACGCCGGCTTCGGGCGGGACGACGTGCTCGCATTCTGGTTCGGGGAGTCAGACCAGCCGACTCCGGCCTTCATCCGGGAAGCCGCGGCCAGGGCCCTGCTCGATGGCCGGACCTTCTATACCCACAACCTGGGCCGGGCCGACGTGCGCGAGTCGCTGTCGACCTATCTGACCAACCTGCACGGCGTTTCCATCGGGACCGGGCGGGTGGCGATCACCAGCGCAGGGGTCAACGCGGTGATGCTGGCCGCCCAGCTGGTGGTCTCGCCGGGCGACCGGACCGTGATCGTCGGACCCGTCTGGCCCAATGTCCCGGAGATCCCCCGCATCCTGTCCGGCGAGGTGGAGATGGTCCCGCTGGAGGCCGCCCAGGGCCGCTGGCGGCTGGATCTCGACCGCCTGATGGATGCGCTGACGCCCGACACCCGCGCCCTGGTGATCAATTCGCCCAACAATCCCAGCGGCTGGATGATCCCGCCCGACGACCGCGCCGCCATCCTGGAACGTTGTCGCCGCTACGGCATCTGGCTGATCTGCGACGACGTCTATGAGCGGCTCACCTTCGACCGGCCGACCGCGCCGTCGTTCCTGCCCATGGCGACCGACGAGGATCGGATCATCGGGACCAACAGCTTTTCCAAGGCCTGGCGGATGACCGGCTGGCGGTTGGGCTGGATGGTCGTGCCGCCGGCGCTGATGGACGGGCTTGGCGTGCTGATCGAGTACAACACCTCCTGCGCGCCGGATTTCGTGCAGGAGGGGGCCAAGGCGGCGCTCGATCATGGCGAGCCGACGGTGGCGGCGATCCGCGGCGAGCTGGCGGCGGCCCGCGACCAGGTGATCGGAGCGCTGCGGGCCATGCCGGGTATCGAGGCGCCGACGCCGGACGGCGGCTTCTACGCCTTCTTCCGCATCGCCGGGCGCCCGGACTCGATGGCGACCTGTAAGGCGCTGATCCGTGACGTGGGCCTGGGGCTTGCTCCGGGCGTCGCCTTCGGTCCGGAAGGCGAAGGCTGGTTCCGCTGGTGCTTCGCCGCCCGGCCTGAGAAGAACGCCGCGGGGCTGGAGCGTCTGGCCGCCTACCTGAACCGATAGACCAGGGCCGCGCCGAGCAGCAGCATCTGCAACCCGGCAATCAACCACAGCCGGCTCCGGAACGGCTCCTTGCGGGTCTTGTGCCGCAACACCTGCTGGGCGACGAAGGCCAGCGGCGTCCCGCCCAGCAGCGCCAGTCCCAGCAGCCGCGCCTCCGGAACCCGCCGTTCACGCCGCTCGGCCGCGCGCTTATCGGCGGCGAAGACCCCGAAGGTCATCGCGTTGATCGTCACGAAGTAGACCGCGAACGCCTCGAACATGCCGGGCAGGGTGCGGTCGGGCGGGTGAAGACCGCCTTACCCCACCGCCGTAATCCCACGGCCGGCCGTCAGGCTGGACCGGGGGACCCAATCTGAAATCCCGAATGCGGCGAGACCGCCTGGGTCCCCTGGTTCGTCCTTCGGACCACCGTGGGATGACGATTTTGATCAGTTCGGCGCCGGCGTCTCGGCCGCGGTCGTTTCGGCGGGCGCCGGTTCGGTCGGCGGCGCCTCGGCCGGGGTGTTGGCCCGCAACGTGGCCCCCATCAGCTTCGACCGGGTCTCGAGGTTCGCGGAGATGGTCTCGCATCGGGCCGGAAGCGCCCAGCTCATCCACTCCTGGGCCTTGCGGGCCTTGGTGACCTCCGGACCGGTGGCCCAGATCTGGCGGCCCAGCTTCACGGCCTGGGCGCCCTGGGCGTTGATCGGGCGGATCGAGGCCTTCTCGGCAGCGGTCAGCGCGGCCTGGAAGGTCTTGAGCTGCGTGCGGCCTTCCTTCTCCATGTCGGCATAGACCTTGAGGTCGTCAGCCAGGCTGGTCCCGGGCTTGCGGAACTGGCTCTCGATGCGGGTCACCTCCGGCATCATCTCGGGCTTCATGTCGAGGTAACCGCGCAGGGCGCCGTAGCACCAGGCCACGAACTGGTAGTCGTCGCGGGGCGCGCCCTGGGGCAGGCGATCCTCGGCCGGAGCCTCCGCGGCGGGCGGGGCCGGTTCAGCCGCCGGGGCTGTGGCGTCGGTAGCCTGGAGGAACAGGGCGAGGGCAAGCGCGAGAGGGGTCATTCAGAACCTTGTGAACGTGGAATTTGTCAGCTTCGCGCCCGACCAGGGTCGGCACGACCGAACCCGCCACCCCCCGGGGTCTCGATCTCGATCGTATCGCCAAGCTCGACCTTAACGGAGAAGCAGCCCGGAAGTTCACTAACCGCGCCTGAAGCCGCGATCAAACGCTGCAGGCCGGCCAGGCCGGGGTCGCCGCCGGCGAGGCCCTGCGGCGCATTTTCGCGCCGCGACGACAGCAGAGCTGCCTCCATCGGCGCCAGGAACCGGACCCGCCGCCGGGCGCCGTCGCCGCCGCGACGCGCGCCGTCGCCACCGGATCCCCGGCGTAAGCCAAAGGTCTCAACCCTCACCGGGAACCGCCGCTCAAGGATCTCCGGATCGGTGAGCCGCGAGTTGGTCATGTGGGTGTGGATGGCGCTGGCGCCGTCCTGCGTGGCGGTCGCGCCCGCGCCGCCGCAGATCGTCTCGTAGTACTGCCGGACCTCGTCGCCGAAAGTGAAGTTGTTCATCGAGCCCTGGGAATTGGCCATCACCCCCAGCGCGGCATAGAGCGCATCCACGACATGCTGGCTGGTCTCGACGTTGCCGGCGACCACGGCGGCCGGCGGGTGCGGGGCCAGCATCGAGCCGTCGCGGGTCAGGATCTTCAGCGGCTCCAGGCAGCCGGCGTTCAGCGGGATGTCGTCGTCCACCAGAGTCCGGAAGACATAGAGCGCCGCAGCGTCGACGATGGACGAAGGGGCGTTGAAGTTGGACCCGAGCTGGTCGGCCGAGCCGGTGAAGTCCAGCGTCGCGGTTCGCGCCCGGGCGTCCACCGTGGTGCGCACCACGATCTCGCCGCCCCCGTCCATGGGCACATTGGCCTCGCCGTCCGACAGCCGACCGACCGCCCGGCGCACCGCCTCGGCGGCGTTGGCCTGCACGAAGGCCATGTAGCGGGCGACAGCCTGCGAACCGTAGGTCTTGATCATGCCGGCCACCGCCGCGGCGCCCGCCTGGCATGAGGCGACCTGGGCCTTGAGGTCGGCAAGGTTCCTGTCGGGCGCGCGGGCAGGGTAGGGCCCGGCGATCAGGGCCGCGCGCACGGCTTCGTCCAGGAACCGCCCGTCGGCCATGATCGGCAGGGCGTCGAGCAGCACACCCTCCTCGTCCAGCGTCTTCGAGAACGGTGGCATGGATCCGGGCTGGATGCCGCCCACATCCGCATGGTGCCCCCGGGCGGCGACGTAGAAGGCCGGACCGGCGTCCCTCGCCTCCATGAACACGGGCATCACCACGGTGATGTCGGGCAGGTGGGTGCCCCCTGCGTAGGGATTGTTCAGTGCGAAGGCCTGGCCGGGTCTCAGGCTCGCATGTCTGTCCCGCACGGCGCGAACGCTGGCGCCCATGCTGCCCAGATGCACCGGCATGTGTGGGGCATTCGCCACCAGCCCGCCGCCGGCGTCGAACAGGGCGCAGGAGAAATCCAGTCGTTCCTTGATGTTCACCGAATGTGCGGTGCGTTCGAGCGCAGCGCCCATGGCTTCGGCCACGCCCATGAAGCGACGGTTGAACAGTTCCAGGGTCACCGGATCGGGCCGATCCAGCGCGATCGCCCGCCGCGCGGCGGCGGCGGTGCGGGTCAGGCGGATCAGACCATCGGCCTCCGCGACGGCCCGCCAGCCGGGCAGGACGGCAATCTGGGTATCCGGCCGGACGATCAGCGCCGGGCCGTCGGCGGTCGTGAGCGATTCCGCCGTAACCACAGACGCCCCATGCCAGTCGCCGTGGGCGAACATCCGGACTTTTCCCTCGCCTTCCTGGGGAGGGGCAGACGGCGGAGCCGTCGGGGTGGGGAGGTGCGGGCTGGGCTGGGGGTGCGAGAGCCTGGTCGTGATTTCTCCACCCTGCTCGCCGCCGGCGAGCTGTCCCTCCCCATTGCGGGGAGGGAAGGCCTCGACCTCCACCGCCGCAATCAGGATAGGGCGCTCGGGCTCCACGAAGCCGAACAGGCGGGAATGGGCTGCCTCGAAATCGGCCCTGGCCGTCTCGGCAGCGGTCAGCCGAACCGGCAGCTCAGCGTCGGCGCCGTCGTATCTCAGGCGCAGGGTGCGCCGGATTTCTCCCGTCTCGGCCCCCTGTGCGGTCATGTCCGCCCGCGTCTGGATCTCAAGTTCCGCCAGCGCGGCCTCGGCGTGGCCAAGTCCCGCGGGGTCCAGCACCTCGTCCACGCCTGCGAACCGCAGGGCGGTCACCTGGGCCTGGCCGATCCCCCAGGCCGACAGCACGCTGCCGTAGCGCGGACACAGCACTGCCTCGACCCCCAGCGCCTCGGCCGTCTGGCAGGCCACCTGTCCGGCCGCGCCGCCGAACGCCACCAGCGTGTGGTCGCGCGGATCGAAACCGCGCTCGGTTGAGATGCGGCGCACGGCCTGGGCCATCTGCTCGACGGCCACGGCGACAAAGCCCTCCGCGGCGGCCTCCACTGTCAGGCTCATCGCCTGCGCCAGCGTCTCCAGCCGCGCCCGGCTGGCGGCATGATCCAGCGGGGCGTCGCCCTGCGGTCCGAACACTGCCGGGAAGAACCGCGGGTCCAGCCGGCCCAGCACCAGGTTGGCGTCGGTCACCGCCGCCGGTCCGCCCCGTCCATAGCAGGCGGGACCGGGATCGGCGCCGGCGCTGGCCGGGCCCGCCCGGGCGCGCATCCCGTCGAAGGCCAGCACCGAGCCGCCGCCCGCTGCCACGGTCTCGACGTCCAGCATCGGGCTGCGCAGCTTCACGCCGGCCACGTTGGCGGTGTCGCGCCGCTCAAGGCGTCCGGCGAAGCGGCAGACGTCGGTGGAGGTGCCGCCCATGTCGAATCCCAGCACCGCTTCGGCGCCGGCCGCTTCGGCAGTCCGCGCGACCCCGACCACCCCGCCGGCCGGTCCGGAAACCACAGCGTCCCGGCCCCGGAACGCCTCGGCGCGCACCAGGCCGCCGGCCGAGGTCATGAAGTAAAGCGGCGCGCCGGCCACGGCGTCGGCCACCCGCCGAACGTAGGCCTGCAGGACCGGCGTCAGATAGGCGTCGGCCACGGTGGTCTCGGCGCGTGGGATGAACCGCGGCAGGGGCGAAACCTCCGAGCTCAGCGCTACGAACCCGAAGCCCGCGGCGCGGGCGATCTCGCCGGCCTGCTGCTCGTGCGCGGGATTCAGGTCCGCGTGAAGGAATGCGATGGCGGCCGAGGTGAAGCCCTCTGCGGCGGCGGCCTCCAGGCCTCTGCGCAGGTCCTCGATGTCCAGCGGCGCGACCACGGACCCGTCGGCTGCAAGACGTTCCTTCGCTTCGACGACCCCGGCATACAGGGGTGCGGGGCGGCTGAGGTTCAGAGCGAACAGTTCCGGCCGCGACTGGTCGCCGATCTGGAGCGCATCGGCGAACCCCCCGGTGGTCACGAACAGGGTGCGGGCGCCGGCCCGTTCCAGCAGGGCGTTGGTGGCGACCGTGGTGCCCATCTTGATCGCCTGGACGCGATCGGCCGGGAACGGCGCGCCGGGCGCGGCCCCCAGGATCCGCCGCATGGCCTCCACCGCGGCGTCCTCATAGGCGGTCGAGGCGGACAGGAGCTTGAGCGAGACCTCGCCGCCATCGTCGGCGCGTCCGATTACGTCGGTGAACGTGCCGCCGCGATCGATCCAGAAGGTGAAACGCCTGTCCAAAACTTAACCTCAAGGTGTGATTGTCACGGCATCGCCACAGACGTAAGGCTTGCTCTAGCGAAATGAGCTTCTGGCGCAAAATTGCCGGTCTCGCCGTCCGTAACCTCGACGAGGCGGAATGCGACCAGTGCCCACCGGGCCTACCGGGGGAGGACCCCGCGTTCTCCACCGCCGTCACCGCGCTTGGCGCGAAGCTGGCCAAGGCTGACGGCGAGGCCCAGGCGGCGGAATATGACGCCTTTTCCGTGGTGTTCCAGTCCGACGCCGGCAGCGAGGGCAATGTTCGGCGGCTGTACCAGCTGGCCCGCCAGACGACCCGTGGTTTCGAAGGCTACGCCCGACGCCTGCGCAAGCGCTACGGCAGCTGTCCGCAGCTGCTGGAAGACGTGCTGGACGGCCTGTTCCACATTGCCCGCTCCGACGGGGTGGTGACCGGCGACGAGCTCGAATACCTGGAGCGTGTGTCCGAGCTGTTCGGCCTCTCTCCGCTGACGTTCCGGCGCATCCGGGCGACCCACCTGGGCGCCGCCAGGGATGACCCTTACGTGATCCTCGGAATCGCGCCGGATGCACCCGATGCGGATGTGCGGGCCGCCTGGCGCGCCCAGCTCGCCGAATCTCACCCCGACCGAGCCCGCGCCCGGGGCCTGCCGACGGAGTTCATCGAGGTGGCCGAGGCCAAGGCCGTGGCCATCAACGCCGCGTTTGGCGAAATTCAGCGCGAACGGAAGTCTCTGGCGATGGAAGGCGTAGCGTGATCCATCGGACCTGCCTTCAATTCGCAAGGGCGGTTGACCTTGTATTGAAGTGTGCTGACATACATCTTTCACGGACGGGCCTCGCGCCCAGCTGAGGAACAACGATGGTCAAGGACTTCGCCGTCAACGCCGGTTCCCCGTTCCGCAGTCTCGTCGCCCTTGGCGCCGGACTGGCGACGGCCGCTGCGGTGATCGTGGGGGCAGTTCTTGCGGTGTTCGCCGCGGCCACGGTCGCCGTCATCGCCGTGATGGCTTCAGCCCTTCTGGCCTTTGCCGGCCTCGCCATGCGCGCCCGCCGCACGGTGCGCACCCCGCGCCGCGACGACGGCGTGATCGAGGCGCGTCACCTGGGCGGCCATCACTGGGTGGCCACCGGCTGGCACGAACGCCGCTAGCGCGCGCGTTCCGGCAGCCTGCTGCGCGAAATCACCGGCCCCGGGTCCGGTGGGGGATGACAGCGCAGGGCCGCGCCTCTACCGTTCTTTCAAACAAGCGTTGGGAGAACAACATGTCCATCGGGGTGATTGCCGTCATCAGGATCCAGGAGGGCAAAGGCCCCGAGTTCGAGGCGTTCGCCAGCGAACTCGCCAAGCAGGTCCGCGCCAATGAGCCGGGCAACCTGGCCTATGAGCTCACCAAGAGCCGGACCGAGCCCAATACCTACAAGTTCCTGGAACTCTACAAGGACCAGGACGCCCTGACGTTCCATGGGGGCACCGACTACTTCAAGGCCGCCGGACCGAAGTTCGCCGCAGTCCTGGCCGGCCGTCCGGAAGTCGAATACCTCGACGGCGTGGGTTAAGGGGACCGCAATGGCCATGGATCTGGATTTCTCGCCTGAGGACTTGGCGTTCGGCGCGGAGGTTCGAGCCTTCATCGCTGAAAACTACGACGATGAGATGCGCGCCAAGCTGGCGCAGTCGAAGAACCATCACCTCGACAAGGCGAGCCAAGTCCGCTGGCTGAAGCGCCTCGGCGAAAAGGGCTGGATCGCGCCCGACTGGCCGGTGGAATACGGCGGCACGGGCTGGAGCCTCGGCAAGAAGTACGTCTTCGACATGGAGATGGCCCTGGCCGGCGCACCGTCGACGTCGAACATGGGCCTTCGCATGTGCGCGCCCGTGGTGATGGCCTTCGGCACGCCCGAGCAGAAGGCCCAGCACCTGCCCAAAATCCTCGCCACCGACGTCTGGTGGTGCCAGGGCTATTCCGAGCCAGGGTCCGGCTCCGACCTTGCCTCGCTGGCGCTGAAGGCCGAGCTTGATGGCGACCACTACGTCCTCAATGGGTCGAAGACCTGGACGACGCTCGCCCAGTGGGCCGACTGGATGTTCTGCCTGGTGCGCACCTCCAACGAGGACATCCGCCAGAAGGGGATCAGCTTCCTGCTGATCGACATGAAGACCCCGGGGATCACCATCCGGCCGATCCCGACGCTGGATGGCCCGGCCGAGGGCGAGCAGGAAATCAACGAGACCTTCTTCGACAACGTCCGCGTTCCGGTCTCGAACCGGATCGGCAAGGAAGGCGAAGGCTGGACCTACGCCAAGTACCTGCTCCAGTTCGAGCGCGGCAACGCCTACGCGCCCGGCCTGTCGGACCAGCTCAAGAAGGTCCGCAAGATCGCCAGCCTGGAACGGTCCGACGGCGGCGGCGCGATGATGAGCGACCCCGACTTCCGCCGGAAGCTCTCTGAGGTCGAGATCAAGGTCGAGGCCCTGAACGCCACCGAGCTGCGCATCTTCGCCGGCCGGGCCAACGGCGACGCCATGGGGGCTGTCTCCTCCATGCTGAAGCTGGAAGGCAGCCAGATGCAGCAGGCGATCACCGAGCTCGCGCTGGAAGCGGCTGGCGTCTACGCCCAGCCGTTCGTGCGCGATACCTGGGACATGCTGAAGCCGGGCGGCAACACCTTCCGCGCCGGCCCCGACTATGCGGCCACGGTGGCGCCCCAGTACTTCAACTACCGCAAGACCTCGATCTACGCGGGATCGAACGAGATCCAGCACAACATCATGGCCAAGATGGTGCTGGGCCTCTGAGGCCCGGGACTTTCTAGCCCACGATATTGCCCGCCGCGATGTCGGCGAGGGTGCGGCCCACAAGGACCACCGCATCCTCCGCCGCGCCGTTGTTGCCCGCCGTGTCGGCGAACACGATCACATTGGCGCCCACCTGCACGGCGATGAAGTCGACGCCGGCGGCGACCCGTCCGTTGGCCAACGCCAGGGCGGCGTCATAGTCCGCCGCGGTATCCTCCACATAGCTTTGCCCGGCTACTGCCGCGCCCAGGCCGAAACGCAGTGAGTCACCGGCTTCCCAGTCGAGAATCTGGTCGATCGCCCCGATCACCACGCCGGACTCGGATGCGGCGAACACGAAGGTGTCAGCGCCGGCCCCGCCGCCCATCTTGTCGAAGCCTGCACCGCCCGTGAGCGTATCGTCACCCGATCCGCCGGTCAGGCTGTCCAGGCCCCCACCCCCGACGAGGACGTCATTGGCGCCGCCGCCGTCCACCGTGTCGTTGTCGGCTCCGGCGTCGACGGTGTCCGAACCCTCGCCGCCGGCGATCAGGTCGTTGCCCACCCCGCCGGACAGGGTGTCGGCGTCGTCGCCACCGCTCAGGGTATCTGCGCCGACCTGGCCGACGAGGGTGTCGGCTCCGATCCCGCCCGAGAAGTTCTCATCGCTGGCGCTGCCGGCGACGCTGTCGTTGCCGAGACCGGCGTCGACCACATCGTTGCCGCCGCCGGTGTTGTCGATGGTGTCGTTGCCGTCACCGCCCGCCACCGTGTCGGCGCCCGCGCCGGTGACGATACTGTCGTCACCCACACCGCCGGAGAGGCTGTCATCACCGCCCTGGCCCCGGATCAGGTCATCGCCATCATCGCCGGAGACCACATCGCCGGATGTCGCCGAACCGGTGATGGTGTCGGCCGCCGCGCCGCCGTTCAAGGTGGTCGCGCCCGCCGCCGCGTCAGCCGTCAGCGAGTCAGCGCCTTCGCCCCCGGACAGCAACTGTGGTCCGCTGGAGGTGGTGGAGAGGGTGTCGGCGCCGGCTTCGCCCAGCAGCGCGGCGGCCGCCGACGTCGGGCCGCCTGGGGTCACCGAAAGCACATCGTCGCCATCACCGCCGAGCAGGGAGAAGCCGGCCACACCGGCGGCGGCCAGGGTGTCATGGCCGGTTCCGCCCGTCATGGTCACGCTGGAGCCTGCGCCAGACGTCGCCGTGAGGCTGTCGTCGCCGCCTTCCCCGAACAGGTTGTCACTGCCGCCGCCACCGTCGAGCGTGTCGTTTCCCAGATTGCCGTTGAGGAAGTCCGCGCCTCCACCGCCGGTGATCCGGTCCTCGTTCTGCCCGCCCAGCAGGGTGTTGGCGGTCGAGCCCGTGGCGGTGATGGTGTCTGAGCCAAGGTTGCCCTGGGCGAAATTGACGCCGGTCCCGACCTCGATGGTGTCGTTCTGCTGGCCGCCATAGATGACGTCGTTGCCGGCCCCGCCGTTCAGGCTGTCGGCGCCCCCGTTGCCCTGCAGCAGGTCGGCGCCCAGGCCGCCGCTCAGGGAGTCGTCGCCCACACCGCCATAGAGGCCGTCGGCCGTGTTCGCATCTCCGGCCGCGGCGGCGGCGGCGTCATAGACATCGTTGGCGCCTGTGCCGATGAAAAGGGTTGAGCCATCCTGGAAGATGGGCCGCGTGGCGCCGCTGATCGCGGCGTTGAAGCTGATCGTCCGGCCGGTCAGGCCCGAGAGCAGGCTGATGGTCGCCGGGCCGCTGGCCCCGGCCGGGACGAACAGGACCGATGTTGTGTTGGCGCGCTCACCGGCGCTGTTGAACACCAGTGTGTCCGATCCGGTGAAGGCCGCCGCCTGGGCGTCGGTGATCGACTCGAAGAAATAGGTCGCCATGGGGCCTCCGAACGCGCGCCGACGCCGCGCGCCGAGCCAAGTCAGAGGTTAGGGGACGGGTCGGGCTGCGCCTACGCCGAAATTCGCATCCGCGTTCATCGCCGGTTCGGCCTCGGCCATGCAGGATCGTGCGTCCGGACGCGCAGACGACCCGTAGGCGCTTTCGTAACACTCCAGCGGTAACCAAAAGCCATGCCGATCCGTCCTCATTCACGTCACCTGGGCAAGGGGGCAGTGCTCGCCGGCCTGGCGATCGTCGCTGCCTTTGCGCCGGGCGGAGCGCAGGCGCGGCCCTTCTACCTGCTGCGCAGCGTCGCGGACGCCCGGATGATCATCGATCCGGCGGGCATCGAGATCGTCGCGGGCGGCCCTGTCCGCCGGATGTGGACGGTGACCGTCCAGGCCAACATCGCCAATGAAACCCCGCCGCAGCCCGGATATGTGCGCGCGCTCAACGAGTACGACTGCGCGGCGCAGAAGACCCGCTGGCGCAGTTTCTCGGTGTTTTCCCGCGCAGGCGGAGTGCTCCTGAAAAAGGAGAACAACTCACCCGACTGGACCGATGTCACCCCGGCCAGCGGAACGATCGGGGAATGGCGGGTCGCCTGCGGCTACTCCAGCGGCGACTCCGCGGTGGAGGCCGACAGCATCGCCAAGGTGGTGATCGCCCTTATGCGGGCCTTCGACCCGATGCCGGCGCCGACCGTCGCGCCAGCGCCTAAGGCCGCGCTTCCGGCCGTAAGGCCAAAGGCGCCGGCGAGCCGCTAGGGCGCTGCCCGCCGGACCGCCCGTGGCCTACTTCGACAACTGCCCGCGGATCGCGCCCGCGCCGAATTCGGCGTTGTGGACATTGACGTAGTAGCCGGCGGGATTGGCCGCGATATCCTTGGCCACGTCCGGAGCGACCGTCGCGCAGCCCGCGGCCTTGCCGGCGGCGTCAGGCTTGGCCAGCGGAACCGCGACCGGACCCGCGGCGTCGGCCGGGGCCTTGTGGATGTGCGCCATGGTCGCCGGCGCGATGCCTTCGATCATCAGGGTGTAGCAGACCTGAGACTTGGCCAGGTCAACCTTCACCGTGGCGTGACCCATGCCGTCAGGATCCCCCGCGGCAGGCCTCTCGGCCATTCCCATGAGGTGAGCCGATAGGGAAACCTCCTGAGCGGCAACCGGGCCGGCCGCCAGAGCGGCGATGGTGAGGGCGACGATTCGAGCCGGCGTATTGATCATGTTCTTCTCCTGGCCCCGACCTGGATCGGGGAGGGAAGCTCAGTCCTGCCTGGTCGTCAATCGCGCGCGATCAGTTCCGCGCCGGGATGATCACCGGCAGGTACTCGTAGCCCTTCACGAAGGACGACGGCACGCGGCGCGGCGGGCCCACGACTTCGATCTTCGGGAAGCGCTTGAGGATCTCTTCCCAGATGATCTTGAGCTGAAGCTCGCCCAGGCGGTTGCCCACGCAGCGGTGGATGCCGAAGCCGAACGACAGGTGCTGGCGCACCCGCGGACGATCGATCCAGTAGTCGTTGGGCCGCTCGATGACCTCTTCGTCGCGGTTGCCCGAGACATACCACATGGCGACCTTGTCGCCCTTCTTGATGGTCTTGCCGCCGAGTTCCACATCCTTCAGCGCCGTCCGGCGCATGTAGGCCAGCGGGGTCTGCCAGCGGATGGTCTCCGACACCATCGACGGGATCAGGCTGTGGTCGGCGCGCAGCAGCTTTTCCTGGTCCGGGTTCTGGCTGAGCGCCAGGACCGATCCGGTGATGCTGTTCCGCGTCGTGTCGTTGCCGCCCACGATCAGCAGGATCAGGTTCCCCAGGTATTCCATGCGGTCCATGTTCCGCGTGGATTCGCCGTGGGCCAGCATCGAGATCAGGTCGGGCTGCGGCGGCGCGTTGACCCGCTCGTTCCAGAGCCTGGTGAAATACTCCACGCACTCGAACAGTTCGGTCCGGCGCTGCTGCTCGGCGAGCTCGGGGTCGGTGGACTCGAACAGACCGGAATCCGGCGCGCCGGTGGCCACGTCGGACCAGCGCGTCAGCTTGCGCCGGTCTTCCCAGGGGAAGTCGAACAGCGTCGCCAACGTCATGGTGGTCAGCTCGATGGACACCTTGTCCACCCAGTTGAACTGCTCGCCGATCGGCAGGCTGTCGAGGATCTCGCCGGCGCGCTCGCGGATGATGGGTTCCATGCGCAGCAGGTTGTGCGGCGACACGATCGGGCTGACGGTCTTGCGCTGAACGTCGTGCTTCGGCTGATCCATGGCGATGAACATGGGCAGCGTGAAGTCTTCCGCCGGGTCGGGCAGGACGATGGTCGGTTCCGACGAGAAGGCCTCGTGGTTCGTGTCCACGGCCATGATGTCGTTGAACTTTGTGATCGACCAGTAGCCGCCAACGTCGGGTTCGGGCGAGGTCGACCAGTGGACGGGGTCCTCCTTCCGGAGGCGCTCGAAATAGGGCCACATCGTATCGGTCCGGAACAGCTCCGGGTTCGAAGGATCGATGTCCTCGATCGGCATGGAATAGGCCGCTTCGCGGGCCGCGCGCTTCAGATCGATGGCGCCGTCATCCATGGCTCACCCTCCTTGGTCGCGGGTCTGTTGCGCCCGCAGTTCGTCAAGGCTGAAATATGTCCGCAGCACCCCGGGGTGTCAACGAAAGATGACGCGGGCGTCAACTTCTCGGCGTCTACAGCCTGCGCCCGGGAATGGGCGGTGCTCAGAATTTCTGTGGTGGCGGAAGTGCGGGCGCGCCATGACATTGCACGCTCAAGCTCACAGGACCCACGCATGCCCACCGACGTTTTATTCTCCCCGTTCGATCTCAAGGGGCTGAAACTGCCCAACCGCATCGTTATGGCGCCCATGACCCGCTCCTTCTCGCCGGGCGGCGTGGCCACCGACGAAGTGGCCGCCTACTACCGCCGTCGCGCCGAGAATCAGGTCGGGTTGATCATCACCGAGGGCACGGGCGTCGACCGTCCAGCCTCGCTCAATGATCCCAACATCCCGCGTTTCCACGGTGACGCCGAACTGGCCGCCTGGAAGAAGGTGGTCGACGAGACCCACGCCGGGGGCGGCCTGATCGCACCCCAACTCTGGCATGTGGGCGCCGTTCGCACCCGCAGCGAGACCTGGCAGCCGCCCGGCCCCTACGACAGCCCCTCCGGCTACTCGAGCCCCGGCAAGCAGTTCGGTGAGCCGATGAGCGAGGAAGACGTCGCTGACGCCATCCGCGCCTTCGCCGAGGCCGCCGCCAACGCCAAGGCCATCGGTTTCGACGCCATCGAGTTGCACGGCGCCCACGGCTATCTGATCGACCAGTTCTTCTGGGACGGCACCAACGTCCGCGAGGACGCTTATGGATCAAAGGATCTGCCCGGCCGCGCCCGCTTCGCCGCCGACATCCTGCGCGCGGTGCGCAAGGCCGTGGGTCCGGACTATCCGGTTATCATCCGCGTCAGCCAGTGGAAGCAGCAGGACTTCACCGTGAAGATGGCCGCGGATCCCAAGGCGCTGGAAGCCTGGCTGGGGCCGCTGGTCGACGCCGGCGCCGATGTCATCCACTGCTCACAGCGCCGGTTCTGGGAGCCGGAGTTTGAGGGCTCGGACCTCAACTTCGCCGGCTGGACCAAGAAGATCACCGGCGTGCCGACGATCACCGTGGGCTCGGTGGGCCTGTCGGGCGAATTCATCGCGGCCTATGGCGGCGAGAAGTCCGAACCCGCTTCGCTCGATCGCCTGGAAGAGATGCTGGACCGCGGCGACTTCGACCTGGTCGGCGTCGGCCGCGCCCTGCTGCAGGACCCGGAGTGGGTCACGAAGATCCACGAAGGCCGCCACGACGAACTCAAGGCCTTCGATCGCAGCGCCATGGCGACGCTGTACTAGGTTGAGCTGGCTGAGGCGGCGAAGGTCGCCGCCTCAGTAGTCTCCACTGAAATCCGACTCATCGCGGCCTTTGGTCCGATCGCCGCCGATCGGTTTGAGCAGCAGGACGGCCCCGGCGACAACCACGACCACGCCTGCGCCGACCGCAAGGGCGATGAGTTCGACACTATCCATCTGGCTAGGCGTTGAAGTTCAGCTTCAGGCCCGGACGCGGCCATGTGCAGCGGTACAGCTTGCCGGTGGCAGAGGCCGTGATCCAGGCGGTGCGCATGTCGGCGCCGCCGAAGCAGATGTTGGTCACAACCAGATCCGGGACCGGGAAGTGCTCGGTCGAACCGTCGGGGTCAAAGGCGGTGATCCCGCCGTTGATGATGGTGGCGACGCAGACCTTGCCGCCCGCCTCCACTGCCAGGCTGTCCAGCAGCTGGTAGCCGGGCAGGTTGCAGACCACATGACCCGGCGCGAAGCCGGCCGGGGGCGCCAGTTGGCCCGGCGCGGCCACGTCGAACGCCCAAAGCCGGCCGAGGTTGGTGTCGGCCAGGTAGACAGTCTTCTCATCCGGCGACAGGCCGATCCCGTTCGGGCTGATGATGTGGTCGCGCTGACGGCTGATGTGACTGCCATCGACCTTGGCGTAGTAGATCCCGCCGAACTTGCGGCCCTCGGGCGTCGAGCAACCGTGGTCGGAGAACCACATGCCGCCGGCCTTGTCGAAGACCAGGTCGTTGGGCCCGATCAGCCGGCGGCCGTCGCAGCTGTCGTAGATGGTGGTCAGTGCGCCGGTCTTCAGATCGTAGCGCTGGATCGAGCCGCCGGTATGGGATGGCGGCGTGGGTCCGGGGATGGTCATTCCGGCATTGTCCAGCCACTGGAACGCGCCGCCGTTGTTGGTGATGTAGATCGCGCCGTCCGGGCCGATGGCCGCGCCATTCGGGCCGCCGCCGGTCTCGACGACCAGCTCCTTGGTCCCGTCGGGCTTCACTCGCGTCAGCCGCTGGCCCTTGATCTCGGTGAGGATCACCGAGCCGTCATTCATCGCGATCGGTCCCTCGGGGAATTCCAGGCCTTCGCAGACCAGTTCGATGTCCATGGCGCGTCCCTCAATTGCTTGTTGGCGCGACCATAGCGCGGCTTCAGCGGCGTTCCAGCACCCGGAAGGTGAAGCCGTACTGATCGTCGTCGGACGCCTCGTAGCGTTGCGAGCGCACCTCGGTCCAACGGCTCTCGTCGATGGGCGAGAGCACCACATCGCCCTCCACCTCGGCGTCCACCTCGGTGAGGTAGAGCCGCCGCGCCTTGCCCAGCGCCAGTTCGAACAGCGAGGCGCCGCCGATCACACAGACCTCGCTCGCCCCGTCGTCCTCCGCCTGCTCGCGAGCAATGGAGAGGGCGTCGGAAAAATCCTCGCAGACGACCGCGCCGGCGGGATCGAAGGATCCGTCGCGTGACAGCACGATGTTGGTGCGCCCGACCAGCGGCTTCTTCGGCAGGCTGTCCCAGGTCTTGCGACCCATGATTACCGGCTTGCCCATGGTGGTGGCGCGGAAGATCGCAAGGTCCGACTTCAGCCGCCACGGCAGCTTGCCCCCCTTGCCGATGACGCCGTTGCGGGCGCGGGCAATGGGACCGGCGGAGAGGATGACCTGGGGCATGGGTCTGTCTTAGTCCGCAGGCTCCAGCCACGCGAGCCACTTGCGCCGCACGGCCTCTTCCGGATCGATCCCGAAGCGGCGGCAGTAGAGCAGCAGCATGCAGAGAACGTCGGCCGCCTCATCGCCGCGGTCCTGTTCGGTGGCTTCGCCCCGGCCGCGGCCGGAGAGGCGCAGGTGCGCCTGGGACAGTTCGCCCAGTTCCTCCTGCAGTTTCAGCAGGAACCAGTCGTCGTTGCGGTCGATGCCGTACTTGCCGGCGTAGATGTCCGAGATCTGTTCCGCCGCATCGGAAACACCCGCGATCGTCAGCGGCGCTGCCACCTCAGACGGCGATCGGCGCGGCGATGGAGGGGTGGGCGGTGTAGCCCTCCAGCCGGAAATCCTCGTACTCGAAGCCGAACAGGTCGTGCTTGTCGGCGACATGCAGCACCGGCAAGGGCAGTGGCTCGCGGCCTAGCTGCAGCTTTGCTTGGTCGATGTGGTTCAGATAGAGGTGGGCGTCGCCCAGGGTGTGAATGAACTCGCCGGGTTCGTAGCCGCAGACCTTGGCCATCATCAGGGTCAGGAGCGCGTAGCTGGCGATGTTGAAGGGCACGCCCAGAAACACGTCGGCCGAGCGCTGGTAGAGCTGGCAGGACAGTTTTCCGTCGGCGACGAAGAACTGGAACAGGCAGTGACAGGGCGGCAACGCCATGTCGTCAACGTCCGCCGGGTTCCAGGCCGAGACGATGTGACGGCGGCTATTGGGATTGGTCTTGAGGCTCTGAACCACGGTGGCGATCTGGTCGATCACCCGGCCGTCGGGCGCGGTCCAGGAACGCCACTGCTTGCCGTAGACGGGGCCCAGCTCGCCGTCGGCGTCGGCCCACTCGTTCCAGATGGAAACCCCGCGCTCCTGTAGCCAGCGGACATTGGTGTCGCCCCGCAGGAACCACAGCAGTTCCAGGATGATCGACTTGCGGTGCAGCTTCTTGGTGGTGAGGAGCGGGAAGCCCTTGGACAGGTCGAACCGCATCTGGCGGCCGAAGACCCCCAGCGTCCCGGTGCCCGTGCGGTCGCCGCGCTGGACGCCGTTGGCCAGGATGTCAGCCAGCAGGTCGAGGTACTGCCGCTCGGGGTGATCCGCGGCGGCTTCGTAGCGTTCGGCGAGGGCGACGTGCGCGTTCATGAAGGCAGGCTCCGGATTCAACCCTGCCTGATTCGCGCGGCCCGGGCGCGGCCGCTGATTCGCCATCCACAGCTTCGGTGGCCGGATCAGCCGGCGAAGCCGCCGGAGTTGAGGAAGATGATCTCCTCCACCGTGTTCTCGCGCCCGAGGCAGGAATTGCGATGCGGGAAGCGGCCGAACTTCTCGATAATGTCCCGGTGGATGTGGACCCACTTCAGGACCTCAGGGTCGCCGAGATCCTCGGCCAGCGCCACGGCCCGGTCGTGGTCGGCCATGTCTTCGGAGTGCTCGAACGGCAGCACGAAGAACTGGCGCAGTTCCGGCTCCAGAACCTTGTGCCACTTGCGATCCGTGGCCGAACGGGCAAACGACCGGGCCTTGGGGTCGGTGGCGTAGCTATGCGCCGAGCCGCGGTAGAGGTTGCGCGGGAACTGATCGAGCAGGATCAGCAGCGCCAGCGATCCTTCGGGCGTGAGACCCCAGGCGTCGTAGTCGCCACGGGCGGCGCGGTGGTGCACGGGCTCGAACTTCAGCCGGATGGCCTCGTCGAACCGTTGGTTCTTGATAAACCACTTCTCGGGGCCGGCGTGCCGCCAGAACCCCAGCACGTCATTAGGCGTCGCTACCAACCCGGGACTCCTTCGTATGGGGACTGACTAGGACCGAACCGGCGACTTGTTCAAGCACGGTTCACCCGGGCGCTGCGCACTCTAGGTTCAAGGGACCAACGGGCTGCCCAGAAGCCCCAGATGGATGAAGCGATGATGAAGGCGATGACAGCGCTGGCCGTCGTGATGCTGGCCTGCGCGGCCGCAGGGTCGGCCTGGGCGCAGGATGTGCCCGAGCGGGAGGAGACTTCGCGCGCGGAACGGTCACATGACCGCCCGCATCGCGACCGCGACAGCGGCGGCCGTCCCGTCCGCGAGGCGCCCCGCGCGGCTGAGGCGCCGCGTGCGGAGCAGGCGCCGCGGGCCGTGGAACCCCCCCGTGTCCGCTACCGTGGCGACGGTGGGGAGCGGCCGGGCGACAGGCCGTCGCGGGGCGGCTTCGCGGGCCAGCCGGACGGCGCCCGCGACATCGGCCGTGACCGGGACGGCGACCGCGGCCGGGGCGACGGCGACCGCCGGGGCGACGGGCGCTGGGACAATGACCGGCGGGATGACCGGGGCCGGGGCGGAGACCGTCGCGACTGGGATGACCGTCGCGGGTCCGATCGCCGCGACTGGGACCGGGGCGACCGGCGCAATGGCGCCGGCTACAGCCGCTGGGAGCGGGGCCGCTATCCCTCAGTCTATGTGAACCCGCACCGCTATCGCTACAGCTGGCGGCCGCCCAGCGGATACTACGTCCGCAGCTGGGGGTTCGGCGAGTTCCTGCCGCGCAGCTGGTTCGGCTCCGGCTACTGGATCGTCGACGCCTGGCGTTACGACCTGCCCCTGCCGCCGCCGGGCTATGAGTGGGTCCGCGTCGGCTATGACGCCCTGCTGGTGGACGAATTCACCGGCCGGATCGTTCAGGTCGTCCGGAATGTCTTCTGGTAGTCAGGCGCGGCAGGCGGCGCAGAGGCCGCGGGCTTCGAGGGTGACCGAGCGCACCGCGTAGCCCGCGGCCTGGGCGGCGGCCAGCTGGGCGGCGAAGTCAGGGGCGAACTCCTCGGCTTCGCCGCAGCAGTCGCAGATCAGGAAGGCGGCCGCGTGGCCTCCTTCGAGCCGGCAGGCGACATAGGCGTTCAGGCTCTCGATCCGGTGGGCGAAGCCCATGCGTTCCAGGAATTCAAGCGCCCGGTAGACAGTGGGCGGCTTGGCCGGATCGCCCCGGTCGCCAAACCCGGCGATGATGTCGTAGGCCTTCAGAGGCGCATCGGCCCTGAGCAGCAGCTCCAGGACGCGCCTCCGCGGTGGGGTCAGCCGCTGTTGCGCCTCCACGCACCGGGCGTCGGCGGCGCCCAGCGCGCGGTCAAGCGCGGGCGCGTTCAGCCCATGATGGACATGGTGGTCGTGATGCTCGCAGGCGTGGGCCATGACGTGAGCTAACCCGGATTGACGCGCGGCGGCAACGGACTTGACGGGTCGTTATGTTATTTCATAACGCTTTCCAGCCGCTGCACATCCGGTGCTTTCCCATACGCCTCTGCCGGGCCGGAGCCTCCGCCGGGGCGTCGGCTACCGGTGCTAGGCGTCCTCGGCTTCCGAGGGGCCGGCGCCTTCGCCGGCCTCGAAGGACTTGGGCTTGCGACGGCGGACGCGGGCCGGCTTTTCGTCGGCCGCGTCGGAAGACGGCGCGGGCGCGGGGCGGGCCTGGAGGAAGGCCGGCGCATGGCTGGCGCCGCCTTCGGAATCCCGCAGCATGGCGCCGCGGGGCTCTTCCTGGACCTGAGGCTGGATCACCGGCAGCGGATCGCGCTCGGCGCGGTCCTGGCGGTCGTAGCGTTCGCGGCGGGGCTCTTCCCCCTCGGCGCGAGGCCGGTCATCGCGAGGCCGGTCATCCCTGGGACGGTCATCCCGCGGGCGGTCGTCGCGGGGCCGGTCGTCACGGGGACGGTCTCCACGATTGCGGTCGCGGTTGTTGTCACGGCCATAGCGGTCGCGGTTGCCGCCGTTCTCATTGCGCGGGCGATCATCGCGGGGACGGTCATCACGCGGCCGGTCATCACGGGGACGCTCGTCGCGCGGGCGGTCATCCCGGGGACGGTCATCGCGCGGACGGTCATCGCGCGGGCGATCGTCGCGGGGCCGGTCGTCGCGGGGCTGCCAGTCACCGCGGTCGCGGTTGCGAGGCTGGTCGCGGTTGTCGCGGGCTTCCCGGGTCTCGCTGTCCTCGGCGGCGTCGCCGGCCGCCGTCGCGGCCTCGTCGGCGGCCATCGCCTGGGCCTGGCCGGTCTCGTCCTCGAAGTCGATGTCGTAGCCGGACGAGAAATGGTCGCGGCCGAGGATCTCGCTGGCGGGACGGTTCGGCTGGATGGCGCGGAGCAGGCGGAAATAGTGCTCGGCGTGCTGGAGATAGTTCTCGCCCAGAACGCGGTCGCCGGCGGCGTTCGCGTCACGCGCCAGCTGTTGATACTTTTCGAAGACGTGCTGCGGGTTCCCCCGCACCTTCACCCCTTCGGGACCGTTTGAATCGAAGGCCCGGTTGGCGTTCTGGGTCGGCTTGTTGCCGCCGCCGCTGGAACCGCTGCTACCGCGATTGCGCCCACGTTGGCGCTTCATACCCTTGAAATCTCTCATACTTTGAAAACCGTTCGGTCTTTCCTGAGCGCCTGTTCGGCGGCTTGGCCTTCAGCTCTTCGGGCGCCCCGCCCGTGCATAGAATGTTGAAGACGTAAGTGTTCCCCGTCGTCCGCCCGGAAGCTCTTCAGCGAGAGGCCTTTTGAGGAAAGCGTCGCGCCTGTCGGGCCGGGCGGGCGCCCCGTGTGGGACGCATCTACCTGCAACACCGACGAATTAGGGTGGAGACAGGGGTGGTGTAGCGAGTCAGCCGCCTGTTTCCAAGGCCTTTTTCGTGCCCGCCACAACCCGGTCCCGGTCGCTCAGGTCGCGCAGCGTCCGCACGCCTTCTGCCCCCGCGACGCGGAACAGGTCCTCGACGGCGACCTTCTGGTCGTAGCCGATCTCGACCGCGAACCGGCCGCCGGGCTTGAGCACCCGAAGGATCTCGGGCGCGAGGATCCGGTAGTGGTCGAGGCCGTCGGCGCCGCCTTCCAGGGCGATACGCGGCTCGTGGTCGCGGACCTCGGGCTCAAGGGTCTCGATCACGTGGCTGGCGATATAGGGCGGGTTGGAGACCACCAGATCGAAGGTCGCGTCGTGCAGGCCGGTGGTCCAGTCGCCGCGCAGCAGGGCGACCCGTGACGCCAGCCCCAGGGCCGCGGCGTTGTCGCGGGCCACCGCCAGGGCTTCCTCGGAGACGTCGACGCCCAGGCCGCGCGCGGCGGGCCGCTCCGCCAGCAGCGCCAGCAGGATCGCGCCGGAGCCGACGCCGAGATCGAGGATCGACCAGGGCGCGTGCTCGGGGAAGTCGCGCAGCACGTACTCGACCACGGTCTCGGTGTCGGGTCGGGGCGTCAGCACGTCGGGCGTGACGTTGAGCATGATCTTCCAGAAGCCCTTGCGGCCCAGGATGTGGCTGACCGGTTCGCGGTGCTCACGCCGTGAGAGGTAGTCGTCGAGGGTCGCCTCCTGCGCCGGGGTCAGGGCGCGGTAGGGATCGGTGACGATGTCGACGCGGGTGGCCTCGGCGGCCGCCTCGACCAGCAGGCGGGCGTCGATCACCGGCCCGGGGATGCCGGAAGCTTCGAGCCGCGCCTTGGCCCGGCCCCAGGCCTGTACGAGGGTAAGGGTCATGACGCGGGTTCCGGTTGGGTGACCGCATCGCCCAGGCCCACCCGGCCGGCCACGGTCATGTGGATGTAGATGCCGCAGAACATGTGGCCGTAGTTGTCGAATAGCGCCTTGACGACATCCAGGTCGCGCACGGCCGTAGCCGGGTCGACGTGGGTGGCCGCGCAGCGGACGATCGGCTTGAACACCTTGGCCCGCGCCCAGCCCAGCATCATCTCGCGGCCGGTCCAGTCGTTCTCGACCCAGGCCGGCCAGCCTTCGACATAGAGGTTGGCGCGGAACCGCAGCGGATCGAGCTCGACGCCCATCTTTTCGGACAGGTCCCGAACGCTGGCCATGTTGACGATCGAGACCTGGCCGAGGGGATGGTCGGTGAACCGGAAGGCGCCCCGGGCGTCGACGACCTTCAGCGGGCCGCTCGCCGCTTCGCCCAGGAAGGCGGTCAGCCAGTCGGCGAAGCGGGCGCGGCCGTCAGGGTCGGCGAGACGTCCGGCGAAGGTGGGCGCGCCCGGCGCCTCGGCGCTCAGCACGCCCGAGGCGTCATCCAGGCGGGTGCGCGCCCCGGCCACTTCCGCCATGGCGGCCAGCACGGTGAACTTCTGCTTGGGGATGAACACCGGAGTTTCGGGATCGTAGCCGGACGGCCCGTTTTCCACCGCCCACACGCGGTCGTGCGGAAAGCCCTCGCCGGGGGCAAGGTCCACATGCGTCAGGCTCTCGGGCGTGAAGCCCTTTACGGGATGGCGAAAGATCGCCGCGACATGGCCGGTCATGGCCGGCTTCTGGCGGAAACCCCGGCGTCGCACAAGCGGGCGGGGCGGGGGCGGCTCAGCCGGACAGGCGTCGGGGCCTGCGTCCGCGCGGCGGTCGCGGGTGGACGAGCGCCGGGCCAGACGGCAGGCGCGGGAGGGGTTCGGGGACAGGCTGGACGACCACGTCGCCCCAGGCGCCGGCCAGGCGGTCGAGGACCGGGGCGTGTACGCCGTCGGGGTCGAGGATGTCGGGGTCCTCGGCGACCATGCGGCGCAGGTCGCCGATGGCGTCGGAGAGATCGGCGGCTTCGAGGTCGAGCTCGCGCTCGCAGTCTTCTTCCTGCGGCGGTCGCGGGGGGCGGCTGTCGGCGGCGGGGCGGAGCGGGCGTTCGCGGGGGGCGGCTTCGGCGGCCTCGCGGCGGCGGTCACGCTCGAGCCGGGCTTCGAGGGCGATGGTGAGGCGGAAGCCGCGCGACAGCCGGTCGAACAGCAGGATGGCGCGGTCCTGATCCTCGGGGTCGGCGGGAAAGCTGGCCCGCTGGTAGGCGCCC
>CAUJHW010000063.1 GCA_963205005.1 Pseudomonadota bacterium | reverse complement strand
CCAGTTGGCCATGCCGCCCAGGCGGTCCTGGCCCGGCGGGATGTAGCCCGACAGGATGTGGTGCACGGCCTGGCGCTGGACCACCTTGGCGGTCGAGGCCTTCAGCCAGCGGCCTTCCTTCAGCGGGTTGTCCATCACCGGATACTGATAGTCGACCACGCCGCTGGCGGGGATCTTGTAGCTGGGGATGTCGATGATCAGGTCCGGCTTGCCCAGCGGCCACTCGGGCGCCACGTGCTTCACCTCGGCCAGGCGGTCCGGGCCGTCGCCGCGCGGCGCGCCGGCCTCGATCCAGCGGACGAGCGTCTTCAGCTCGTCGGGCGACAGGCTCTTGTCATCCTTGAAGTGGCCCACCTTGGGGTCGACGTCCCACGGCGGCATGCGGTCGGTCCGCAGCGTCTCGCGGATCATGGGCGCGAAGCCCTTGACCATCGCATAGCTGTTCATGGCGAACGGCGCGATGCCGCCCTCCTGGTGACAGGCCACGCACTTCTTTTCCAGCAGCGGGGCGATGGTCTTCGAATAGGAGATCTTCTGCGCCGCCGCCTTCGCCGCCGGGCTGCGGTCGGGGAAGGCGATCTCGGCGCCGGTCGCCGGGATCTGCGCCACGGTCACCGGCTTGCCGGCCACCAGCGCGTCCACCGCCGCCGCCGCGCCCGCTCCGGCGCCGCCCAGGGCGCCGCGATAGACCACCTTCCACGACTTCGGGTCGATCACGAACACTTCCGACACCCGGCTCGCGCCCAGCTGGTCGCCGGCGAGCTTGTTGTCGTCCATCAGCACCGGCGCGGTCAGGCCCAGGGCCTTGGCCTCGGCCAGTACGGCGGCGCGCGTGTCCTTGCCGCTGGAATTCAGCATCATCACCTGGACGCCCCGGGCGCCGTAGGTGGTCTTCAGCCGCTCCAGCGCCGGCGCCATCGCCTTGATCTGCGGGCTGCCCAGGCCGTGCATCACCAGCACCACGGCCGGGGCGTCCTGATAGCGGTACAGGTCCTGCGAATGGCCGGTCGCGGTGACCAGCCGGAAGTTGTCCACCTGGCCGGGCGCGGCCACGGCCGGCGCCGACGGCGCGGCGCCCGCGGCGAACGCCCCCAGGGTGCCCCCCAGCGAGAGGGTCAGGGCCAGCCCAACGGCGGGGGCGATCATGGCGAAACGCATCGTGCGCGATCCTTCGGACGTCGGCTCAGGGAGACTTGGGCCCGGGCCGGGGAGGGCCCAGGGTGATCAAGGATAACCTTATGCCGTAAATGATTGTCAAACGCATCTCCGCGCCGAAACACAGGCCGGGATTCCGCACCTCCCGCGCATGAAAGACCCCCGCGGGGCCCCCTATCCGTCCAGGTACTCCGGCGCGTCCTTCACCTGCCCGGCCCGGCGGGGGTTCGGCGGGCTCCACGGCGGATCGCCCGGCTCGCGCTTCAGGCGGTTGGTCCCCGGTTCGCGGCGATAGCCGATCACCCGGGCCGACCCGTCCTCACGCTGCTCGGTCCTGAAGTGGCGCGCGGTGATGACCAGGGTGCCGGGCTCGGCGTCCTCCCGCTCGGGCTGCCCCCGCGTATCGGCCTCCACCGCCCTGTGCCGCCCGAACACCTCCGGCGCCATCACCCCCGCCATCCAGCGCAGCTGCGTCAGCTTGACGTGGGTGGCGTAGGCGTCGCCCGGCGTCACCGCCTCGGCGATCTCCCAGCCCCGGTCGCAGTACCGCTCGGCCTGCACCCGCCGCGCCAGGGCGAACTGCCGGGCGAACTCCGGCCGGTCCAGCCGCCAGCGATAGATGGTAGAGGTTCCCGGCATCCCCGGGTCGGCGCACACCGAGGTCAGGGTCTCGCCCTCGCAGAGCCGGGCGAAGACCTCGCGCGCGGTCATCTCGCAGTACGAGCGCGGCGGCGGCCGCCCGGCCTCCGACCACCCGCCCAGTTCCTTGGCCCGCGCCAGCCGCCGCCCGAACGTGGGGATCGTCCGCGCCCAGACCGTCAGGGTGCTGCGCCCGGGCATGTCCGGATCGCGTGAGATCGAGTTCATCGACTCCCCCGACGCCACCCGCTGGCACACCGCCCGCGCCAGCTTCGCCGAGAAGGGCCTCACCACCTGCCGCGCCCTGCGGGGCGCCGCCTGCACGGCCTCCCCCTCGACCACGCGCACACCACCGCCACCCCCATCCGCCATGAGGCCGCTCCACCGCTGCTGCTCTGAAGACCGGCCCCCGCGCCAACGCCTGCGCACGCCCGGACCGAACCCGAAACCTGGCACGATCCATCGCAAAAAGCAAGAACAAAAGCAGAACATATGTGTCCTGCCCCGTTTCCCCTGCGCAGCGGGGGAGGGGGACCGCCCGCCGAAGAGCGGGGGGCAGGCCGGGCGCGCGGCCTCGCCACCGTCGCCCTTCTCCCGCAGGGGGAGAAGGGCCAGACCGCGACGAACGCGCCGTCAGGTCGCGGGCGACGAGGTCCGCTTGGGCGCCGCCAGCGCGGCCGGCTTGTTCTCCGCGGGAGCCGCCGCCTGCGCCGCAGGCGCCCCGGCGGTCGCGGTCGTCTCCGGCGTGTCGGGGGCCGGCGTCGCCCCGGAGCCGGCCTGCCCCTTGCGCGCATCGGCCAGCTTTTCAGACGCCTGCTGCAGCCCCGACGAAAGCGAGCAGGCCGCATGGTATTCCAGCGCGTCGGCGATGGCGGCCGACAGCGCATAGTCCGCCAGGGACGCGGGCTGGCCCGCCGTGTACCGGCGCTCGCGGATGCTGTCGGAGATCTCGCTGCGGCGGCTTTCCACGCCCTGCACGATCACCGGCATGGTCAGGCTGAACAGGTATTCCTTGTCGAACTGGTCGCCCACCGCGCTGGACGTGGTCGACAGGGCGGTCAGCGCGTCCTTCGTGCCCTCGGGCGAAAACGCGATGGCCGAGGCCCCGGACGCCGCGCTCACCACGCCCGACCAGAACCCCACCGTCGACGACGCCGTGGCGATATAGTTCTTCCACAGCTGGCAGCGCTGGTTGGCCGCCGCCATGATCCGGCTCTGGATCTCGTTGCGATAGACCGCCCCCACCCCCGTGGTCGCGCCGGGCATCCGGTAGAACGCCGCGATCGCCCGGTCCGTCTCCCGCTGCTCGTCCCGTTCGGTCTTGGTCTCGACACCCTCCCAGCCCGGCACGAACGAGCCGACCAGGTTGGCGATGCTCAGGGCGCGCAACTCGTCACCCCGAAGCAGACCCTTCGCCCCCGCCGGGTTCGACTCACTCTGCGCGCGCACCAGGTCGCGGTTCTTGTCCAACAGCACGCAACCGCTGAGCATGAACCCCGACGCCAAAATCAATACGAGTGTTTTCATGATATGCCCCTCAAGCGAGAGTAGGCACGTCGCGGCGAGAGTGTAAATCAGTTGTACAATCAGGACGCGAGTTGAGGCCCGATACGCGCCGCACGACGCATCATCCTCTGGCCTCCCCTGCGCAGCGGGGGAGGGGGACCGCCCGCTGAAGAGCGGGGGGATGGAGGGGGCAAGCCCCAGTCACGGCCTCGCTGCCGTCGCCCTTCTCCCCATGCGGGAGAAAGCGCCCCGGTCAGGCCGGCAAGACCCGCTGACGACGAAGCGCGGCGCCGGCGGCGGCGAACCCCAGGATCATCAGCGCCCACGCCCCGGGTTCGGGCACGCCACCCGTCGGGGGGCCGCCGCCGCCCTGCGGGACGCCCACCGTGCCGTCGATGCGACCAAAGCCGACGTTCTTGTAGCCCTGGCCCACGCCGCCGGCCCGGCGGACCTCGAAGGCGGCCGACGCGGTGTCGAGGTCGGCCAGGTTCAGCGTCTGCGGCAGCGCGGGACCGATGTCGCCGTCGTTGTCGCGCAGGTCGAAATAGACGCCGCCCGTGTAGTGGAGACAGCAGTTGAGCGAGAGGGTCCGCACCAGCTGGATGCGCAGGTTGTTGTTGGGGTTGAAGATCAGCGACGCGTTCCAGTCGGTGAAATCGGTATAGGCCCCGATCCGCCCCGACAACAGGGTCAGGCCGTAGTTCGGACTGGCCGCCGCCGTGTCGTAGCTGAACCTGAACTCGTAATCGCCGGTCAGCGCGCCGGCGTGAAAGTTCTCCTGCCAGTCGAAATAGACGTTCGGGCCAAAGAACTGGGTGCTGCTTCCCCCGGCCGGCTGCTCGCGAAACGTCAGCTCCACAACCGCGGCCTGCGCCGGCGCGGCGATAAGGGTCGTGGCCACCGCGGCAGCCGCAAGAATGCGCGTCAAAAGCATGGTCGTTACTCCCTGTCGGAGTCTTCCATAGGCGACGCGGGAGCGGTGGCGGCCCCCCGAATGGGGGTAGTGAACAGCGGCGCATGGCCCGCCGCGCCCCGCGGCGCGGCGCAGCGAGGGAGGGGGCAATCCCCAGTCCCGGCCTCGCCACCTCCTCTCCCCCGAGGCGCAGCCCGAGGGGAGAGGGCAGGGAGAGGGGCGACGCTGGCCCGGCCGTGACCCCGCCGGTCTAGCCATGACCAACCGCTCCGGAACCCGCGCGCCCCCGGCGACGCCGCCCACAGGCGTGCCTCGGCGTTTCGGCGTCGATGGGGCAACTCGGCGGCGCGACAATCACGGAATGCGCCAAAAAGCTGTGTGTGGGGGCATTGTCCGCTGAGGTTGTGGGGTCTAGCTTAGCCGTTCCACGGGGCGAAACGATGAAGCTTCATGTTCTGTTGGCCACAGTGGCCCTTCTGGTTCCAGCCGAGGCGTTCGCCAAGGACTGGAAGCTCGCTCTCGTCCCTGGCCCTGAGCAGGAGGTCGCCTATCAGGACGGTCGCCAGGTCGTGAGATCAAAGAAGCCGCCTAAAAGCGGTGCTGCACTCGTGGTCGCCACGGAGCGTTTCGCCCCCAAGCAGTCGCCGACATTTCTGCTCACGGTGAAGAACTATACTGACCAGCCGGTGAACTTCACCCTCGCCAACGTCGTCGTCACTGTGGATGTGGGTGAGGTCTCTGTTCTGTCGGTCAGCGACATCGAGGCGGAAGCGCGATCTGTCGAGAAGAAGGCCAAGCAGGCTGCCATGTGGCAAGCCATTGCCGTGGGCCTGCAGGCCGGGTCGGCAGGAATGTCCCAGACCAGCACCTACAATTCTCGCTCCTACACGCCTTACGGCTCGGTCGCGACCTACGGGACAATCACGACGCCCGGCAATCAGGCCGCTTCGTCCGCCATCCTTGCCAACGGCACGGCGCAGATACAGGCGACCCGCGATCAGGGGCGTGCCGCCGCCAACGAGATCCTGCAGTCAGCGGATGATCGGGGATTCCACCCTGCCACCATTGAGCCAGATGGGCTCTCGAACACCGCTCTTACCCTGACGCGCATACCGCCCAAGGCGACGACCCTGCGCGTTGAGGTTAACCTGAATGGCGAGGCGCACACCTTCGTGTTCCAACTCTCGCAGGTGAAATAGCGGACGAGGCCCCCTACCGCCCCGCATCTCCCAGGGATGCAGAACCGCCCTTAAGTCCATGGTGGATTGCGAGCCTTCCGGCCGAGGCGTGTCAAGGACGCGGGCCCAGCCCGCGCCGCGCCGCGGCGGCCCTCCGGGCCGTCCTTGAGACGCCTCGGCCGGAAGGCAAACTCTGGCCATGGAGTTAAGGGCGAGGTGTGGGCGGGGAAAGGGTATCCTGTCGCGATCGCTAGTTGAGGGTAGACCTTAAGTAATCCCAGTTCGCGTCCCACTGGGCTCGACTTACGCGAAGGTCGTTGCAGGTCTCGACATTAGTTCCGTCCTTGCGGCGTCGCAGGATGGCTTCGCCGGTAAGCAAGTCCATGATGTCGATACGGTGGGCGAACCACGACGTGTGTTCCAATGTCTGGTGGGGAGCATCTTTGAAACCTCGGTAGAAGACCCGAATGGAGCCGCCCGAGGCCAGCGTAGTGAAATCTTCCAACGCGCGGTTCAAGTCCACCAAGTACCGATCCGAACCGCCCGCTGGCTCCCCGCCCCAACTACCCGTTGCGGCAAAATTGATCGCTTCTGCCAACGGTGTGTCAGGTACCAAGGTGAATCCGCCCTTCAGTTGGGGCTGATTGGTGGGCGTGAGCGCCGCGATCTGCGCGCCCGCCTCAGCATGCATTAGAGCGGGGATAACAATCATCCGCTGTATAAACCAGACGAGAGCCACGGCGAACAACGCGACTAAGGACGCAATTGCACCATAGGAAAGTTGGCCGGTTGCAATGCCCGTTACTATGCCCGACGCTAGTGTCGGCACTATTGACTGGGCGACTTTTAACGGTCCCGTCCAGCGCATTTCGCCCAGCGCCTCGCGGCGGGCACGGCCAATGACCTCAAACCAATATCCCATCGCCTTCCTCTTGAAGCGTCATCTTGTCAGCACAACCCTCCGTTGGCAAAAAATCTGAAATCGCCTCCCGCTCTCAGAACAAAAATCGAACGCGACCCCCTCCGTTCCGCCGCGACTCCGCGCTAAACTCCCCGCGTGACCACCACCCCGCCCGCCCTCACCCTGGCCCCCGCGCTCGTCGTCCTGCCCGGCCCCCGGTGCGCGGTCGCTGACGCCCAGGGCGCCCAGCCCCTTCGCCCCCCCGCCGCCCGCGACCTGTTCGAGACCGCGCCGGTGCTCGTCGCCCACGCCGCCATGACCGCGCGGCGTCTCGGCCTCCACGCGCCCCCGCGCAGCCCCCGCCTGTTCGACGCGCTGGAGCTCTACGCCTTCGTGCGCCCCGCCCGGTTCGCCGCCCCCAGCGCGGCGGGGCTGGCCCAGGCGCTCGGCCTGCCCGAGCCGCGCGGGCCTGAGGAACAGGCCGCGACCCTGCGGCTGGCGGTCGCCGCCCTGCTGGCCGAGCTGGCCGCGACGCCTGTCCCCTCGCGGGAGGAGGCGCTGGCCATCGCCGAGACGCTGGCGCGCGGGGGCTGGCCCTGGGGACCCGCCGTGATCGGGGCGCTCCGCAGCCAGCTTCCGGGCAACATGTTCCGTTCGTCCGGCCTCGACGTCTGGGCGCGGCTGTCGGAGTGGGAGGCCGAGGCCCCGCCCGGGGAGCCGGGGTCCAAGCCCGTCGATGCCGGCGACGCCGCCGGCCGGCTGGTCGAGGTGCTGGCACGCGCCGGGCTCGACGAGGCCCGCCCCACCCAGGCCGACTATGCCGCCGAGACCGCCTTCGTCTTCCAGCCGCGCGAGCGCGAGGGCGAGCCGCGGATGATGCTGGCCGAGGCGGGCACCGGGGTCGGCAAGACCCTGGGCTACCTGGCGCCGGCCTCGCTGTGGGCCGAGGCCAATGGCCCCGCCGTCTGGATCTCCACCTACACCCGCGCCCTCCAGCGCCAGATCGAGCGCGAGAGCCGCGCGCTCTACGCCGACGAGGCCGTCCGCGCGAAGAAGGCCGTCGTCCGCAAGGGCCGCGAGAACTACCTCTGCCTGCTGAACTTCCAGGACCTCGCCAATTCCGCCCAGTTGGGGCAGGGCGATCTGGTGGGCGTGGGGCTGGCCGGGCGCTGGGCGCGGGCCACCCGCGACGGCGACATGACCGGCGGCGACTTCCCGGCCTGGCTGACCACCCTGTTCGCCGTGCCGGCGGCGGCCCAGGCCAGCCCCGCAAACCTTGTCGACCGGCGCGGCGAGTGCGTCCACGCCGGCTGCCAGCACTACCGCACCTGCTTCGTGGAAAAGGCGATCCGCGGCTCGCGCAAGGCCGACCTGGTCATCGCCAACCATGCGCTGGTCATGACCCAGGCCGCCTTCGACGGCGCCCGCGCGGCGCGGGGGTCGAAGGGCGACGCCGAGACCACGCACCTGAAGCGCATCGTCTTCGACGAGGGCCACCATCTGTTCGACGCCGCCGATAGCGCCTTCTCCGCCGCGCTCTCGGGTCAGGAGGCCGCCGAGATGCGCCGCTGGCTGCGCGGGCCGGAGGGGCGCGGGCGCCGGGGCCGGGGCCTCGAGGCCCGACTGCTCGACATGCTGGGCGACAGCGACGAGGCCCGCACCCAGCTGTCGGAGGTGCTGCACGCCGCCGCCGCCCTGCCGGGCGAGGGCTGGTCCGGCCGCATCGCCCCGCCCAACGGCGAGGTGAACCCCATCGGCCCGATCGAGGCCTTCCTGGTCGCCCTGATCGAGCAGCTGCGCGCCCGCGCCGCCCCTTCCGAGGTGGGCATGGAATGCGCCGCCCGCCCGGCCCTGGACCTGGTCCGCGAGACGGCGCGGGAGGCCGCCCGCGCGCTGGCCCGCATCGAGGCGCCGCTGCTGGCCCTGGCCCGGGCGCTGGAGACCCTGATGGACGACGAGGCCGCCAGCCTCGGCGGCTCCGAACGCGCGCGGATAGAGGGGGCCTTGAGGGGCCTTGATCGCCGCGCCCGCATGCAGCTGCCCGCCTGGCGCTCCATGCTCCAGGCCATCGACGAGAACGCCGACGACGACCCGGACTTCGTCGACTGGTTCGACGCCACCTTCCTCTATGGCCGCGTGGTCGACGCCGCCTGCCGCCGCCACTGGGTCGACCCCACCGAGCCCCTGACCAACGCGGTGATCAAGCCGGCCCACGGGGTGCTGGTGACCAGCGCCACCCTGGCCGACCCGACGCTGGAGGACCCGTTCGCGCTCGCCGAGATGCGCACCGGCGCCGCCCGCCTGCCGGACCGGCCGAAGACGCTCCGGCTCGCCTCGCCCTTCGACTACGCCGCCAATGCCCGCGCCATCGTCGTGACCGACGTCAACAAGGAGGACGCCCGGCAGGTGGCCGCGGCGCTCCGCGAGCTGTTCCTGGCCGCCGGTGGCGGGGGCGTCGGCCTGTTCACCGCCATCCGCCGGCTGCGCGCGGTGCATGAGCGCATCGCCGCGCCGCTGGCCGACCGGGGGCTGGCGCTCTACGCCCAGCACGTCGATCCGCTGGAGGTCGGCGCCCTGGTCGACATCTTCCGCGCCGAACAGGATGCCTGCCTGCTGGGTACGGACGCGGTGCGCGATGGCATGGACGTGCCGGGCCGGAGCCTGCGCCTGCTGGTCTTCGACCGGGTGCCCTGGCCGCGCCCCGACATCCTGCACAAGGCCCGCCGGGTCCGCTTCGGCGGCAAGGGCTATGACGACGGCATCGCCCGGGCCCGCATCGCCCAGGCCTTCGGCCGCCTGATCCGCCGCGCCGACGACAAGGGCGTCTTCGTCATGCTGGACGCCGCGGCGCCGACCCGGCTGTTCGCCGGCCTGCCGCCGGGGGTCGAGCTCCAGCGCATGACCCTGGTCGAGGCCATCGAGCAGGTGGAGGCATTCCTGGGGGTGTCCTAGGCCGCCGCTGACATCTGCTCGAACATGTCGGCGGGCCAGCTGGAGACGTAGGGGGTCAGGCCCAGGTCGGCGCGGATGGCCTCCACCGGGCGATCCCAGAGCGCCTCCCAGTTGACGCCCAGCAGCGGCGGGCTCTCGCGGCCGTGGGTCCAGCCGCCGAGGATGGTGTCCAGCAGCACCGGCGCCGCCTGGGTCCGCTCGAAGGCTCCACGCGTCAGCACCGTGGCGAGGAACAGGGCCGAGTAGGCGTGTCCGAACTGGCCGAGCTGGAAGCCCGAGATCGCGACCTCGTGCAGGCCGGTGGTGCGATAGCCGGCGCTGATGTGCCAGAGGTCGTGGCACTGCAGGATGCGGGCGTTGAGGTAGTCCAGCGGCGGCGGCAGACCGGCCAGCCCGAGGTCTTCCCGATCCAGAACCTCGAGGTCGAAGCCGTTCTCGACGATCAGCCGGTGGAAATCGCCCCCCAGCGAGTCGGGCGGGCAGCGGGCGAGCTCCGATAGCTCGAAGCGCCTGGGATAGCCCTGCCGGGCGGCGTCGGCGACGCCGGGATAGGTGAGTGCGACGGCGGCAAGCCGGTCGCGCAGGCCGGGTCCCGCCAGCGCGGCCAGCTCTGCCGTCCGCTGGGTGACGCCACCGGCGCCCAGTGTGCCCCGCGGCGTTTCGAGCAGCGCCCAGAAGCCGGTCCAGAAGGCCTCGGGGATCGGCTCCGGGCGGGGCCCGCGCTGGGCCATCGGCCGGGCCATGACCTTCTTCCCACGCCAGCCTTCGGAGGCGGCGTCATAGATCTGCGCCAGCCGCTCCGGCGTGGAGACGGCCGCATGGACCAGCAGCGCCGCCAGCGCCTTCAGTCCGATGGCTGTGGTTTCACGCCTGAGGCCAGCTGCCAGCGCGCGCGCATCGCCGCCCGCCGACGTCGCCATCGCCTCGAACCGCCGACGTGCATCGGCCTCAATCATCGCCGTTCCTCCCCCGAGGAAACTCTGCCCGGGACCCGACACCCCGCGCAGAGCTTAACCTTGAAGCCGGCGCCGCCCCTTGTCGAGGGCGAGATCGTCGCAGCCGGGCGGTCAGCCCCCGTTGCGCTGGCGCATGGCGGCCATGGCGGCCTCGAGTTCGGCGGCGGTGACCTTGCCGTCCTTGTTGGCGTCGATCATGTCGAAGCGCTCGGCCGGACGGCCCGCGGCGGTCCACTCGCCCTTGTCGACGGCGCCGTCGCCATTCTTGTCCCAGTTCTTGATGAGGTCGGCCGGGGCCGGCATCTGGGCCGACGCAGCGCCGGCGCCGGCCAGCAGGGCGACCGCGGTGGCGGCGAGGATGAACTTGCGCATGTGGGTTTCTCTCCGAAAAAGTATCGGCACTGAGCGCGCCAACTGTTGCGGCCATATTGCGCGATTGTGGCGCTTCGATGCTTTGCGATCCCGTCGTCCGCGGGCTAGTGAGCGGCCATGAAAACCCTGGGCCTCATCGGCTTCGGACAGTTCGGCCAGCTGGCGGCCGGGGTCCTGAAGCAGCACTTCGACGTTCTGGTCGCCGACCCGGCGCCGGGCGCGGAGGCCGCGACCCGCGCCATCGGCGTCGGGTTTGGTTCGCTCGAAGCCGCTGCCGCCCGCGAGGTGGTGGTCTTCGCCGTCCCGGTCGTGGCGATGCAGGAGGTCTTCCGCGCGGCCGCCTCCCACCTGCGGCCCGGCGCACTCGCCGTCGACGTGGGCTCGGTGAAAATGCTGCCGAGCCAGTGGATGACCGAAATCCTGCCCGCCCACGTGGATCTGGTCGCCACCCATCCCCTGTTCGGCCCGCAGAGCGCAAAGGCCGGTCTGGACGGACTGCGGCTGGTCGTCTGTCCGATCCGCGGCGACCGCTACCTGAAGGTGGCCGCCTTCGGTCGGTCTCTGGGCCTGACCGTGACCGTCACCAGCGCCGAGGAACACGACCGCGAAATGGCCTACGTCCAGGCCCTGACTCACCTGATCGGCCGGTCACTGGTCAACCTGGGCATTCCGGACGAACAGCTGAAGACGGCGTCCTACCAGCACCTGCTGGAGCTCTGCTCGCTGATCGGCGCGGATACTTTCGAACTTTTCACCGCGATCCAGACCCAGAACCCGTTCGCCGCCGAGGTCGTCGGGGCCTTTGTCGATCAGGCGCGCAGCCTGCTCGATCAGGTCGCTGAGAAGCGGCTCTAGGCCTTCAGGAACGCTGTCAGCCCGTCGATCACCGCTCGGTTGTGCTCTTCCAGGCCGATGGTGATGCGCAGGTGGTGCGGCAGCCCGTAGTTGCTCACGCCGCGCACGATCAGGCCGCGGCGGGCCAGCCAGGCCTCGGCCTCGGCTGCGGTCTTCCCCGGCGTGGTCGGGAAGCCCACCAGCACGAAGTTGGCCTGCGAGGCGACGACGTCCAGTCCAAGTCCGCCCAACTGCTGAGTCAGCCAGGGCCGCCAGCGGTCCACATGCTGGCGCGACCTCTCCTGAAAGTCGGTGTCGGCGAGGGCCGCGACGGCGGCCTGTTGGGCGGCGATGGAGGTGTTGAACGGCGCGCGGATGCGGTCCACCGCGTCGGCGATCTCCGCCGGGCAGTAGGCCCAGCCGATGCGCAGGGCGGCCAGGCCATGTAGCTTGGAGAAGGTGCGGGTGACCACCACGTTGTCTTCGCCGCGGGCGAAGTCCAGGCCGTCGTCATAGCGCGGATCGGTGGCGAACTCGGCGTAGGCTCCGTCCAGCACCAGCACCACATTCGAGGGCAGGCCGGCGTGCAGGGCGCGCAGTTCGTCGCCGGTCAGGAAGGTGCCCGTGGGATTGCCGGGCTGGGTGATGAAGACCAGCCGGGTGCGGTCGTCCACCTGCGCCAGCATCTCTTCGACCGAGACGTGTAAGCCCGGCTCGGGCGCGTGCCGGACCTCCGCCTGGCAAGCCCGGGCCCCGATCGAATAGGCCGAGAAGCCGTATTCGCCCATGACGATGTTGTCGCCAGGCTCCAGGAACACCTGATTCAGAAGGTGGAGCACCTCGTCGGTGCCGTCGCCGAACACCAGCCGCTCGGGCTCCAGCTTGAAGTGCGCGGCGATGGCCTCGCGAAGGGCGCTGGTGCGGCTGTCCGGATATAGATGCAGGGTATCGGCGGCCGCCAGGAACGCCGCACGGGCCGCTGGGCTGCTGCCCAGGATGTTCTCGTTCGACGACAGCTTGATGGGCTCTGCGACGCCCTCGATCTTCGCCTTGCCGGGCACATAGGCCTGGATGTCGAGGATCCCCGGCTTGGGAACGGGCTTGCCCGCGCGGGCGCGGTCGGAGGTAGCGGGGGTGTCGGGCATCGGGACTGGACGTCGGTGTTGCGCCGGCTGGCGGTGAGGCGCCCTCTTACACGTCCAGCGGCGCCGGCGCAGCCCCGATCACGCCGCTCAGCCGGCCCGGCGCACGCGCCAGCCGCTCGTCGTCGCGCTGGTAGTAGCCGGCCAGCATGAAAAGCTTCAGCCCGCCCGTCTCGGCCACCAGTTCGGCGGCCACCCCGTCGCGGCTCAGGGCCTCCTCCACGGACGCCGCGGAGCCCGTGGCGTCGGTGACCCAGAAGGTGCGGTCATCACCGGTCGGCTCCACGTCCACCGCCGCGAAGGCCAGGGCCGCCATCGGCCCCCACGCGGTCAGGCAGGGCAGCAGGGCGAAGACCCGGATCGTCGGTTCCGCCAGCAGCCGGCCCCACCAGGCGCTGTCCGGCGCGAGCATGCACATGCCGACGCCACCCGGCGTGCGGGCGGCGGCCAGGGCGTCTTCCGGCCGGCTCACCTGGGTCAGCGGCGGCGCGCCGCCAAAGGCCTGCCTTGCCAGTTCCACCGCCCGGCCGGGATCGCGGCCGCCCCAGACGGAGACATGATATGGCCCCTGGCCGGCGAGGCTGTCGCCCATGAGTTCGCGCCAGACGCGGATCACCAGTCCCGGACCTGCGCCCTTGCGCTCAGTGGCCAGCAGCCGCCGCAGGATCGAGACCTCACGGGCGGGGCGCAGGCCGAACCTGTCGCCATCCCCAGCGGCGTGCTTGGCGGCGGCGACCACCCGGGCCAGTGCGGCCCGTTCGTCGACAAGGCGCAGCATTTCCGTGTCCAGCGCGTCAATACGCTGGCGGACCGCGTCCAGCGATGGCGCGGCGCTGCTCTTCGCCCCGGACATGAAACTCCCCCGAAACAGGTGCCCGCGACCTAGGTCATTGCGCCGCGGCGCGCAATAGGCCGCACCGGCGCAAGAAAGTTGCAATTGAAACCGTGGCTTGCCTCAGGCCGCGGCGACGTCGCCAGACGGGTTCAGAGCTTCCTGAAGGGCGGCCAGCAGGTGCTCGGGCTTCATCGGTTTCTCGACCACGCCGTTCATGCCCGCCGCCAGGTAGCCGGCGGCGTCTTCGGGGTCGGCGTTGGCGGTCAGCGCGATGATCGGCACCGCGCCGATGCGGCCGGGTAGGGCGCGGATGGCGCGGGTGGCGGCGACACCGTCCATGCGCGGCATGCGGATGTCCATCAGGATCAGGTCGAAGCGGCCGGTCTGGGCGGCCTCGACCGCCTCGACGCCGTCCTCGGCCGACTCGCTGGTGCACTCGAACATCTCGACCAGAGACTGGGCGACCATGCGGTTGGTGGCGTTGTCGTCGACGACCAGAATGTGGGCCGCGCGGCCGGTGTCCTCGGAGGGCGCGGCGATCTCGTCGGGAATAGGGGCCAGATGGATCTCGAAGGTGGCGGTGTCCGAGGCGCCGGCATTGGCTTCTTTGCGCAGCACCCCGTTCATTCCGGTCAGGATCCGCCGTGCCAGCAGGGCGCCCAGGGCGATCTCCAGGCCCAGGCGCTCGTCGATGATGCGGATCCGGCTGTCGGCATCCTGCTCGTCCCACGAGGTATCACGGGGACCCCGCACGCGACCTTCGAGGCGCACGCCGTCGGGTCCGGAATGGGCGTGCAGACCGGCCTCGACGGCGCCCCGCGCCTGGGCGGCAACGGCCTCGCCGATGAACCCGTCGAAGATCTGCAGCAGCCGCTGGCGATCGGCCATAGCCGCCGCATCGGGGTCGCCATCGTAGGAGACCAGCAGGGTCACGCCGGCCTCGGCGGCCCTCGGCTGCCATTGCGCCTGGATGTCGTCCATCAGTTCGCGCAGACGGACCGGTTCGAGGTGCAGGGTCGGGCCGCGCTGGCTGACGCCCGTAAGGTCGATGGCGGTATCGACCAGGCGGGCGACGCCGGCGGCGGCCTCGGCGATGCTGGCCACGCACGCCTCTGCGTCGGCCGACAGCCGTTGCCGGGCCAGCTGCTCGGTCAGCGCCAGCACGCCCGCCATCCGCTCGCGGATATCGGCGGTGACGCGATCGGCGAAGAACTCGGGAATCGACATAGGCCGCCGGGAAACGAGGAACTTGGGCCTCAACCTAGGCGAGGAGCGCTTGCGCAGAGGTTAAACGCGCAGCGTGTAGCGGCGGGAATTTCTGGCAGCGTCAAAAAAATGCGGACGCCTTTCGACGCCCGCCAAGTCGACGCGGGCAGGACCGCCGGCCGGAACCGACGATCCCGCGGGAGGAAACGCGCCGTATTCTAGAAGCGGTACTGCAGTTCCACACCGTAGGTGCGGGGCTGGATGAGGCCGCGATTGATCGCCGTGCGGGTCTGGACCAGCGAGGTCGTGCCCGGGTTCGGGTTGTCGAAGATCGCCGTCGGCGTGGTCGAGCCGTTGGACGTGTAGCCCTTCTGGTCGAAGGCGTTCTTGACGTAGCCGATGACCGTGTAGCGCTCGCTGGCTTCCTTCCAGAGGATGCGGAAGTCGGTGTTGTCGTAGGCCGGGACCTTGTTCTGGGCGCTCTTGAACGGCTGGTAGAAGGTCTGGTCGGTCCAGGTGTAGGTGCCCGACAGGATCAGCGAGCCAGGCTCGAAGTCGAAGGTGTAGTTGGCGTTCAGGGCCACCTTGTGCTTCGGCGACTGGTAGATCCGCGAGCCCTTCAGGGTCTGGAACACCAGGCGGGTGCCGTTGGACACCACCACGCCGCCGGACGGCGTGGCGTTCGGGCTGAGCGCGCCCGGATCCGCCGGGTCATAGAAGCAGCAGCCCTTGGTGATCTCGGTGTGCAGGAAGCCGTAGCTGGCCGACAGGTCGAGGTTGTCGATCGGCCGCCAGATGGTTTCCAGCTCGACGCCGTAGGCTTCGGCGTCGACGTTGACGAAGTTGTTCGCCGCCGCCGTGCCGGCCGCGTTCAGCTGCGACAGGTTGAGCTGCAGGTCCTTGTAATCATTGTAGAAGGCTGCAGCGTTGATCTGCAGGCGACCGGCGAAGGTCTTCTTCAGGCCGATCTCGTAGGCGTCGACCTGCTCCTGCTTGGCCTGCGGCTGGCTGGACAGCGTGCCGAGGAGGAAGCCGCCCGACTTGTAGCCTCGGCTGTACTTCGCATAGACGAGGGTGTCGGTGTCCGGGGTCCAGTCCAGGTTCAGGGTGCCGGTGACGGCGTCCCAGCTGTCCTTCAGCGCGCGGAAGTTCTGCACGCCGGCAACAGTCGGATCGATGTCGGTGGACACGTCGAACGCCGCTGCGCCGCTGGCGATGGCCGGCGAAAGGATGATCAGCCGCTGGCTCTCGGTGCCCGACTTCTTGTCCTTGGTGTAGCGCAGGCCGCCGGTCAGGGCGAACTGGTCGCTGAACTCATAGGTCGCCTGGCCGAAAGCGGCGAAGGCCTTGGAGGTCAGGGTCGCCTGGGTGTCGGCGTAGTTGCGGTGCGGATTGGGGGCCGCGGCGGTCCCGGCCAGGGTCAGCGGGTTGGCCAGCTGCGTCTGGTTGGGGTTCGCCAGCTGGATCTGCTGACGGTATTCCTCATGGTACTGGTAGACGCCCACGATCCAGCGCAGCGGGCCGTCGGCCTTCGAGGTCAGGTTGATCTCGTTGGAGAAGTACCGCTTGTGCTCGTTGAAGTCGGTGGTCTGGGTCGGGAAGTAGGGGACCGCCATGCCCGGGATGGCGATGGCCGTCGTGCGGCTGGTGCCGTCGTTGTCGCCGCCGGTCTGGTAGTTGTACTGCTGGAAGCCGCCAATGTACTTCACGTCGGCGAAGCCGAGGTCGTAGTTCACCGTGGTGGTGAGCACATGGTTGCCGCGCAGCTGGCCGTAACCGTCGGTGTTGGTGTTCTGGACATAGGGATCGGTCACGCCGGGGTTGGCGGTCGCGTAGCCGAACTGCGGGTTGGGCTGCAGCTGGCCGATCGGGCCGAACACGCGGGTGGTGTCGTACGGCGTCACCAGGTTGCCCAGGCGGTCGCCAACGCCCAGGGTGTCATCCCAGCTGGAGCGGTTGTAACGGGCGAACACCGTCAGCTTTTCGGTGGGCTCGGCCTCGACCTGGAACTCGAAGTAGGTGCGCTTGATCGAGGCGCCATCGTTGGCCGTCCCGATGTTCTTGATGAAGCCCTTGTGCTGCCAGTCCTGGCTGCCGCCGACCTTGAGGCGCAGGTTCTCGGCCACCGGCAGGGAGACCACGCCCTCGAAGCGGCGGCGGTCATAGTTGCCGTAGCCGGCGCGGACTTCGCCGCCGAACTCATGCGAAGGGCGCTTGGAGATCTGGTTGATCGCGCCGCCGATGGCGTTGCGGCCGTAGAGGGTGCCCTGCGGACCGCGCAGGATCTCGGTGCGCTCGATGAACAGGGCGGTCTTGAACAGCTCGGATGAAGAGGCCGAGTAGAAGCCGTCGGAGTAGCTCGCCACGCCCGGGTCATTGCCGATGTAGAAGGTGTTGCGTCCTGCGCCGCGCAGGCTGACCCGGTCGGTGCCGGAATAGTTCATGCCCGGCGTGAAGTTCACGAAGTCCTGGATGCCGGTGATGCCGACGATGTCGCGCTTCTCGGAAGTGTAGGCCGAGACGGCCACGGGCACGTCCTGCAGCGACTGCTCGCGCTTTTCGGCGGTGACCACCAGTTCGTCCAGCGTGGCGCCGTCGTCGGCGGCCTGGGCCAGGGCGGGCTGTGCGGCGGCGGCGAAGGCGAGCGCGGAAACACCCGCGGCCAGGAACGCCCGCAGGGGCGCGGTTTTGCGAGACATGAAAAATCCTCCCAAGGCCGCTCGGGGGGAATCCGGCGGTCTCGTGGTTTGCAGATTGATTGGAACGGACGCGGGGAGGCGTCCGAGGCGGCGGCATCCCTCGCCCCCTGCGGAGGTCAGCGTCAACCGAAGCCTGGCCGGTTGGCCGCCGGACGGCGTCGCTTTTCAGCGACTGTGGCGGAAGTGCCGCATTTTCGAATGTTCTGCGCAAAAGTGAACGACGATCCCCGAACGCCGTTTGTGTAAGGGAATGCGTGCGACTTCCATCGCCGTCAAAACATACCAAATATTCTGAATGAGACTGTACGGCGCAAGCGGCGACCCTAGAGCACCACCTGCGTCCCCAGTTCAACGACCCGTGACGGCGGGATCTGGAAGTAGTCGGCCGCACGCACGGCATTGCGCAGCAGATAGGCGAACAGCATGTCGGGTATCTGCCCGAGGCCTCTCTGTCGCCGTGGCATCAGAGCCCGCCGGCTCATGAAAAACGATGTGCGCATGATGTCGAACTTCAGGCCCCTTGCCCGCGCCAGCGCCATGCCGTGGGTCACGTTCGGCGTCTCCATGTAGCCGAAGGTCAGGCTGAGCGACTTGAAGCCCGGGGCGAGATCCCGGATCTCCACCCGCTCGTCGTCGGGGACGTGCGGGCGGCGGACCACCTGCACGTTCAGCAGCACAACCTGTTCGTGGAGCACCTGGTTGTGCTTGAGGTTGTGAAGGAGGGCGGCGGGGACCTTGCCGGACTCGGCAGTCAGGAAGACCGCACAGCCCCGGGCCCGCATCGGGGGGCGCGCGGCGAGCATGGTGGTGATGTCGCCGATGTCGAGGTCGCTCTGCTCGGCCCGGGCCAGTCGCGCACGGCCCCGCATCCAGGTCCACATGACGAAGATCAGCCCGCCCGCCAGCAGCAGCGGCACATAGCCGCCGTGGGCCACCTTGAGCAGGTTGGCGGCCATGAACACGCCCTCCACGACCAGGAACGGCAGGAACATCGCCAGCGACAGCCAGATGGGCCACCGCTTCAGCCGGTGGACCGCCAGCACCGCCAGCAGCGACGAGGTGATCATCGCCCCGACCACGGAGATGCCGTAGGCGCTGGCCAGCGCGCTCGAGGATCCGAAGCCCAGCACCAGGGCCACGACGCCGACCAGGAGGATCCAGTTGATCTGCGGCGCATAGATCTGCCCCGCATGATCCGCCGATGTCGGCTGCAGGACCATGCGCGGCAGCAGACCCAGCTGGATCGCCTGCTGCGCCAGGGAGAAAGCGCCGGAGATGACGGCCTGGCTGGCGATCACCGTCGCGGCCGTGGCCAGCAACACCAGGGGCAACTGCAGCGTCTCGGGCGCCAGCCGGAAGAACGGACTGTCGGCGGCCTGCGGATCCACCAGCACCAGCGCACCCTGGCCCAGGTAGTTGAGGGTGAGGCAGGGGAAAACCAGCACAAGCCAGGTGTGCTGGATCGGCTTGCGCCCGAAATGTCCCATGTCGGCGTAGAGCGCCTCTGCGCCGGTGACCGTGAGGAACACCGAGCCCATCACCGCCGGCGCCAGCACGGGATGGCGGGCGAACAGCGCCAGCCCTTCCATCGGGCTCAGCGCCGCCAGCACCTGCGGCGCGCGCAGGATCGCCGCAATCCCGAGGGCGGCCAGGCTGGCGAACCAGACCAGGCAGATAGGCCCGAACCAGCGTCCGATTCCACCGGTGCCGCTGCGCTGGGCGGCGAACAGCGCCAGCAGGATGGCCAGGGCGATGGGCGTGATGAACGGGTCAATCCGGCCGTCCAGGCCGTTTACGACCTTGAGTCCTTCCACAGCCGAAAGCACGGAGATGGCCGGCGTCAGCATGGCGTCGCCGAAGAACAGGCCGGCGCCCAGCATCCCCACCAGCAGCACCACCTGAGCGCCCCGCCCTCCGGCCTTCTGCACCAGCGCCATCAGCGACAGGGTTCCACCCTCGCCGCGGTTCGAGAACCGCATCAGGATCAGAACGTACTTCAGGGTGACGATCACCATGAGGGCCCAGAACATCAGCGACACGACCCCGATCACATCGGCGGCGGCGGCCCGTCCTGAGGCCTCGCGCAGGTGGGCGATGGATTCCTTGAAGGCGTAGAGCGGGCTGGTGCCGATGTCGCCGTAGACCACCCCCGCCGACCCGAGGGCCAGGGCCAGGAAAGCCGCCAGCCGGGGCTGAGTGCGGGAGGGGTCGGCGGCGTGGGCGTCGGCGTCGGACATGTAGCCTCAGGGTCTGCGAAGCCTGCTTTTCGCGCCGGGCGGCATAAGGATCCCATGTGGTTGTGTGGTCCGGGCGGTCGCCAGCCCTTGCATCGGCGGGGGCGCGGGCCTTCCTTGCCTTCACTGGCGAGGCTGGAGGCCTTGGACATGACTTCCCTTACAGTGGCGCGGCGCAGTCCGCCGGTCCTCTTCGGCTACGGCGCGGCCGCGCTCGCGGTGGCGTTCGCCACACTGGCGGCGGTTCTGGTGGAACAGCAGTTCCCGGCGCCCAACCTGTCCCTGGTTTTTGTGCTGCCGGTGGTCTTCGCAGCCACCGCCTTCGGATGGGGCCCGGCCCTGGCCGCCGCAGTCGGGGGCGTCTTTGCCTACAACTATTTCCTGATCGAGCCCCGCTACACCCTGCGCGTGGCGGACCCGGCCAACGCCTGGGCGCTGGTCCTGCTGATGATTGTCGCGGCCGCGGTCAGTGGCGTGGCGGCCCAGTCCCGGCGCCGCGCGCTGGAGGCCTGGCGGGCGGCGGACCAGGCCTCGGCCCTGCAGGCGCTCGGGCGCGCGCTGGTCGGGGAGACAGACCGGTCGGGGGTCGCCGCCCGCTGCGCCGAAGCGCTGGCGCAGGTCTTCCAGGCGCCGGCCGTGGTGCTGCTGAAGGATGCGGAGGCCCTGGCCCCCGCCGCCACGGCCGGCGGGGCGGCGCTCTCCCCGGCCGACATCGAGGCGGCCCGGTGGTCCGTCGCCTCGGGGATAGGGACCCGGGGCGGCGCCTATCCGGCCGGCGAGTCGGCGTTCGACTTCTGGCCGGTGCGCAGCCGCCAGCGGCAGGCCGCGGCCATCGGCGTCCGGCTGTCCGAACGGGAGGAGGGGCGTCCTGAGGCGCCGGAGCGACTGGTGGAGATCGTCTCGGCCTATCTGTCCGTCGCTCTCGACCGGGAGGCTTATGCCGCCCAGATTCTCGATCAGCGGGTCCGCCTCGCCAGCGAGGCGCTGAAGGACGACCTGCTGGCGGCGGTGTCGCACGACCTGAAGACGCCGCTCTCGACCGTTCTGTTCACCCTCCAGAGCCTGCGCCGCTTCGACGCGTCGCATGACGCGGCGACCCGGGAGGCCCTGCTGGCCGCGGCCGAGGCCGAAACCGCGCGCCTCAGCCGCATGGTCGAGAGCCTGCTCGACATGAACCGCATCGGGGCCGGCGCCCTGCCGGTCCGCCTCGCCACCATGGAGACCGCCGACCTGGTGGCAGCCGCCCTCGACCGCGCGGGGCCGGCGCTGGCAGGCCGGCTCGTGCGCAATGAGGCCACGGGGGGTGATGCGCTGATGGTCGACGCCGCCCTGTTCGAGAGCGCCCTGGTCAACCTGCTGGAAAACGCCGGCAAGTACGCGCCGGAAGGTTCGACCGTCTGCGTCCGCTGCGGCCGGCAGGATGACATGGGTTGGGTCGAGGTGCTGGACGAGGGCCCGGGGTTTCCCGGACCGCCGGAGCCGCTGTTCGAGAAGTTCGCCCGCGGCCGCGCCGGCGACGGACGGCCGCCCGGCGCGGGTCTTGGCCTGTCCATCGCCCGCGGATTTCTCGAGGCCCAGGGGGGCCGGGTGGAGGCGGGCGACCGTCTCGACCGCACAGGCGCCTGGGTCCGGCTGCTGGCGCCCCTGGCGGCGCGCCCATGAGCGAGACTTCCGATCCGGCGACGGTGCTGGTGGTCGAGGACGATCCCAGCTTCAACGCCGCCCTGTCGGCGACCCTGAAGGCCGCCGGATACCGGCCAGTGCCGGCGCGGACGGCGGCCGAGGGGATGCGGTGGTTCGCCCACTACGCGCCCGACCTGGTGCTGCTCGACCTGGGCCTGCCGGACCGCGACGGGCTGTCGGTGATCCGCGACATCCGCGCCCGAGGCGCCACCCCGATCATCGTGCTCTCGGCCCGTGAGGCCGAGGCGATGAAGGTTCAGGCCCTGGACCTGGGTGCGGACGACTATGTGCAGAAGCCCTTCGGGGTCGATGAACTGCTGGCCCGGATGCGGGCGGCCCTGCGCCACGGCGTCCAGGCGCGGGGCTCGGCGCCCCGCGTCGTCGCCGGCGATCTGGACATCGACATGGGCCTTCGCCGCGTGTCCCGCGCCGGCGTCGCCGTGGCCCTTTCGCCCAAGGAATATGACCTGCTGTGCGAACTCGCGCTGAACCTCGACCGCACCGTGTCGCATGCCGATCTGCTGCGCGCGGTCTGGGGCAGCGAGCGGGCCGATATCCAGTACCTGCGGGTCTACATGGGTCAGCTGCGGCACAAGCTGGGCGCGGCCCGGCTGATCTCCGTGCCCGGCGTTGGTTATCGGCTCGCCGCCGACCGGCCGAAGGCCTGAACGCCATGAGAAAGGGGCGGCGGATTGCTCCGCCGCCCCGATCAGACGTCCTGGAAGGCCAGGCTTACCAGCGCTTGGTCACCGACACGCCGTAAGTGCGCGGCTCGGTGTAGAAGACGTTCCGGAACAGGCCGGAGCTGTCGTCGGTCAGGTAGAAGTCGGTGATCGCCTTCTCCTTGGTGGCGTTCTTGACGAAGCCCGCCACTTCGACGCCGAGGTCCTTGTTCTCGACGCTCAGGGTCAGGTTGACGTTGCTCCAGGCCTTGATGCCGTCCGCGGCCGAATTGTAGATCCGGGCGAAGGTCTTGGTCTGGTGATAGTAATCGCCGCGGAGGGTCGCGTCCCAGTCACCGAGGTTCCAGGTGTACTGGGCCCCCAGCGACACGGTCCAGTGCGGCGCGTTGGGCAGCTCGTTGCCCTTCACGTTCGCTTCGACACCTTCCGAAACCAGGCCACCGAAGGCGTTGGTGCCGGCGGCGATCGCGCCCGTCCCGTTGATGTTGGTGCCAGCGCCGGCGGCCGAGGCCAGGGTGCAGACGCCGAGCAGGTTGAACGGGTTGGTGGCGTTGGCGATGCCCAGGGCCGCCGCAGCCGCCGCAGTCGACACCACGCAGTTTGAGGCGGCGCTGGACTTGACCAGGGTCAGGCCGGCGATGCTCTGGGTGCGGTTGAAGGTGTCGATCGAGCTGGCCTTGCCGATCTTGGAGTCCAGCCAGCCGATGGCGGCGTTCAGGCGAAGGCCATCCAGCGGCTGCCAGATCGACTCGAACTCGGCGCCCATCACCTTGGCGTCGATGTTCTCGTTGATCGAGGTGCGGTTGATGATCTTCGAGACCTGATAGCCCTTGTAGTCATAGTGGAAGGCCGCGACGTTCACCTGAAGGGTGCCGTCCGCCAGCGTGTTCTTCGATCCGATTTCCAGGCTGTCGATGAACTCCGGCTTGAAGATCGGGCTGATCGCAACGACGCCGATGCCCGGGCTAAAGGCCGGGTTCACGCCGCCCGCCTTGTAGCCGCGCGAATAGAAGCCGTAGATCAGCGTGTCGTTGGTGAAGCCCAGGTCTGGCTTCCAGTCGAAGCCGAAGCGGCCGGTCGGCTCGCTGAACTTCGCCTTGAGGATGGCCGGCTGGCCCGGCGCCGGAGCGCCGATGCCCGAGCCGGGCGTGCCCAGCGTGACCGAGTGGTTCTCGACTTCCTTCTTGTCCACCGTGTAGCGCAGGCCGAGCGTGAACTTGAAGTTCTCGGACATCTGCCAGTAGGCCTCGCCGAACACGGCGTAGGACGTCAGGTCGTAGGGCCCGTAGTTGTCGTAGTAGTTGTGGCCCGAACGGTCCGGATCCTGGCCCGGGTCGATCGCCACGCAGGCAGCGCCACTGGTGCAGTTGGCATTGCCTGTGCTGAGCAGGTTGTTGACCTGGTAGTAGCCGGTCCCCGTATTGAACATCACGAAGTAGTCACCCGAGTAGGTGTAGCGGGTGAGGAAGGCGCCGACGTTGAAGTTGAAGGGGCCGTCGAAGCTCGACGAGAACCGGACTTCGTGGCTCCACTGATCGGTATAGGCGGACGAGATGTCGCTGGTGGTGAAGCGGTTGAACGGACCGTTCTGCGGATCCTTCACCACGCCGCCCGGGAACAGGCCGGCATAGATCGCCGCATAGGTCGGCACGGCCGCGAACACGTTCACCGGGTTCGGCGTGGTGTTGAAGCTCGTGCTGGGCGTGTACCGGTTGTAGTCCTGCCGGGTATTCAGCTTGTAGTAGGTGTAGGCCGACAGCCAGTTCAGCGTGATGCTGTCGGTGACATCGAACTCGGCATTGAACTCGTAGATGTCGGTCTTCGACTTGTAGATCGGGTCGAAGGTCGATTCGATGTCGCGGATGCCCGGCGTCTGCATCTTGCCGGCATAGGCGTCGCCGCTCTGGAAGCCGGCCAGGGCGCCGAACAGGCCACCCAGGGTCGCCTGCGAGTTCACGGTGCCAAGCGCGCTGGCGTCATACAGCGAGGTGGGCGAGCAGCCCTGGCTGAACAGGCCCTTCTCGATCTGGCCGATCAGGCCGCCAGCGGCTGACGAGAAAGCCACGCCGCCGACGTTCGCCGGGCCGGTGTCCTTCGTGCAGTACTGCTTGCCGATCCGCGAGCGGTTGTCGTCTTCCTCGAAGTGATCCCACATCACCCAGCTGCGGAACCGGTCAGTGGGCTTGAACGACAGGGTAGCGCGCGCGCCATACAGTTCACGGTCGTCGGCATCGTTTCCGGTCACTAGGTTTTTGCCGAAGCCGTCGCGCTTCAGGTACGAACCGGCGACCCGCAGGGCGAGCATCTCGCCGAGCGGCACGTTGATCATGCCGCGGGCCTTCATGGTGTTGTAGTTGCCGTACTCGGCCCGAGCGTTGCCTTCGAAGGTGTCGGTGGGCTTGGCGGTCAGCATGTTGACCACGCCGCCGGTGGCGTTACGGCCGTACAGGGTGCCCTGCGGACCGCGCAGCACTTCCACCCGCTCGACGTCGTAGAACTCGGTCTCGAACAGGTTGTTGGAAATGAGCGGGGCGTTGTTCAGGTGAATGCCCGTGCCCGCGTCGCCCGAGGCGGCCACCAGCTTCGAGCCGATGCCGCGGATCTGGAAGTTGTAGCCGGTGAAATTCCCCTTGGAGAAGTTCACGTTCGGCACGGCCAGCACCAGGTTCGGGCCGCCGTCAATCTTGGACTTCTCGAGCGCGTTCTGGTCGAAGGCCGAGACGGCGATCGGCACGTCCTGGAGGGCCTCTTCCTTCTTCTGCGCGGTAACGACCAGTTCCTCGATCTGGTTGCCGGTCTGGGCCATGGCGGGCATGGCAAAGCCGGTCAGGGCCGCGGCGGAAACGCCCACGGCCAGAAAGCTTCTTGAGAGCGCGTGTGTTCGACATCCTGTTCCTCCCAGGGCGTCCGAGCTCTTCTGAAGTGGCTCTTGGTCGCCGTATCGCGCCGCAAAGCGTGAGCCTGCGGAGGGCGGCGCGCCCCCTTTCAGGCAGGCGGAAGCTCCCCCCGGCGCCGGCGACTGTCAACGAACGCCAGTACGCGCAAGGGATTGCGTGGCCGACTGTGGCGCCAGCGACAACGAAGTTGCCGCAGCGTCGCTTCCCTGAAATCGCCATCCGGCCCATATGGGGGCCATGAAAGACGGCGCTCTCGTCCTGTTCTCCGGCGGACAGGACTCCACCGCATGCCTGGCCTGGGCCCTCGACCGCTATCCGCGGGTCGAGACGCTGGGCTTCGACTACGGCCAGCGCCACAGCGTGGAGCTTGAGGCCCGCCAGGCGGTCCGCGCCCGCATGGCGCGGGAGTTTCCCCACTGGGGCGCCCGGCTGGGCGAGGACCACATGCTGGACATCCGAAGCTTTGGGGCCATCGGCGAGACGGCCATGACCTCGGACCGCGCCATCGAGGTCACCGGGAGGGGCCTGCCGTCGACCTTCGTGCCGGGGCGCAACCTGGTGTTCCTGGTCTATGCCGCCGCCCTGGCCGACCGTCGTGGGCTGACCGCCCTGGTGGGCGGCATGTGCGAGACCGACTTCTCCGGCTATCCCGACTGCCGGCGCGACACGCTGGACGCCACGGAGCGGGCGCTGAACCTCGGCATGGAGCAGACCTTCCGGGTCGAGACCCCTCTGATGCGCCTGACCAAGGCGCAGACCTGGGGCCTGGCCCGGGCGCTCGGCGGCGAGCCGCTGGTGGCGATCACCGTCGAGGAGAGCCACACCTGCTACCTGGGCGAACGCGGGACGCTGCATCCCTGGGGTCACGGCTGCGGCGCCTGCCCCGCCTGTGAGCTGCGCCAGCGTGGCTACGAGGCCTGGGACGCCGACGGGCGGCCGGAGACCCGCCCGTGAGCTACGCGGTCAAGGAGATCTTCCTCACCCTGCAGGGCGAGGGCGGCCAGGCCGGCCGTCCGGCGGTGTTCTGTCGTTTCGCCGGCTGCAACCTCTGGAACGGACTGGAGCGCGATCGCGCCACCGCCGTCTGTACCTTCTGCGACACCGATTTCGTCGGGATGGACGGGGAGGGTGGAGGCCGCTTCGCCGACGCCGGCGCCCTCGCGGACGCCATTGAGGCGGCCTGGACCGGCGGCCCCCACGACCGCCTCACGGTGCTCACCGGCGGCGAGCCGCTGCTGCAGGTCGATCCCGCCCTGATCGACGCCCTTCACGCGCGAGGATTCTCGATCGCGCTGGAAACCAACGGCACCCTGCTGGTCCCGGAGGGCGTCGACTGGATCTGTGTCAGCCCCAAGGCCGACGCGCCTGTAGTCCAGACCCGAGGCCAGGAACTCAAGCTCGTCTTCCCGCAGGAAAAGGCCGCGCCCGCCCGTTTCGAGCACCTCGATTTCGAGCGTTTCCTGCTGCAGCCCATGGACGGTCCCGACCGCGTGGCGAATACCGCAGCGGCAATCGCCTATTGCCTCGCACACCCCCGCTGGCGTTTAAGCGTGCAAACCCACAAGTACCTCGGCATCGCCTAGGCCATCCGCGCCTGCGCCGCCCCATTGCGACGTCCATGACCCAGCCCTCCTTCGAGATCACCAAGGCCGCGACCTTCGATGCGGCGCACTTCCTCGCCGACGGTCCGGAGCACCGGCCCTACGCCAACATGCATGGGCACTCATTCCGCGTGGAAGCCAGCGTGCGTGGCCCCACCCAGGACCCGGTCGGCTGGGTCGCCGACCTCGCCGATCTCGACACGGTGCTGAAGGGTGTGGCGGCCGAGCTGGACCACGGCGTGCTCAACGAGAAGCCCGGCCTCTCGCGGCCGACGCTGGAGCACATCTGCCTCTATTTCGCCGAGCGGCTGCGCCCGGCGTTTCCCGGGCTTTCGCGGGTCGTCGTCTCGCGTCCCACCATCGGGGAAAGCTGCACGCTCACGCTCTGAGCAGCGAGGCCGTCAGGCCTTGTCGGTGTCGCCTTCGCGCCGCCAGGGGCCGCGGTACTGCGGGTCGTTCCGCCGCCGCCGCTCCGGACCGAAGTAGTCGTCCGAGCGCACATAGGGGCGGGGATGCTCGATGGCCTGGTGCAGTCGCTCGATCACGCCGCGCGCGGTCAGGGGCTTGGCAAGGAACTCGTTCACCCCGGCGTCGCGCGCCTCGGCCACCCGGGCGAAGGTGGAGTGGCCGGTGATCATCACCACCGGGGTCATCTGGTTGGGGCTGTCCGGCGAATTGCGCAGCAGGCGCACGAAGTCGATCCCGTCCAGTGGCTGCATCGACAGGTCGGTCATGACGATGTCGACGGCGTGGTCGCGCATCATCTGCAGGCCTTCGGCGCCATCGCTGGCTTCCCAGATATCCTTCACGCCGATGGCCCGCAGGATCTCCGCCAGGAGCACGCGCATGTAGTGGTTGTCGTCCACCAGAAGGATTTTCAGCAGATCGTAGCGCACGAGGCTCGCTTTAGCGGGTCGGTGGGGCCGGAGCGACTCCCGCGGACGCCGTGGGCGCGGCAAGAGGTCGCGGCGTGATTAGGGTGACCTTTGTTCTGCGGTCAATTGAATAGATCGAAACTCCGGCCAGAAAACCGAATGCGGACAGCAGCTTGGGGCCGATCCAAGTTGAGCGTAGGGGAAATATACAACCCTTAAGTGTATTATCCCAGCGTAAACGCGCCGCCGCCGGTCTGGGCGCGGTGCCGCAGGAAGGCGTCGGCCAGCACGCAGGCCGTCATCGCCTCGACGACGGGGGTCCCGCGGATGCCGACGCAGGGGTCGTGGCGGCCCTTGGTGCGCAGATCGATCTCCTCGCCCTTCTCGTTCAGCGTCTGCCGCAGCGCCAGGATCGAGGAGGTGGGCTTGAACGCCACCCGCGCGGTTACCGCCTGGCCTGTGGAGATCCCGCCCAGCACGCCGCCGGCCCTGTTCGACAGGAACATCGGTCCGTCGTTGCCCATCCGCATCTCGTCGGCGTTCTCCTCGCCAGACAGCGCGGCTGACGCGAACCCGGCGCCGATCTCCACGCCCTTGGCGGCGTTGATCGACATCAGAGCCCCGGCCAGCTCGGCGTCCAGCTTGCCGTAGATCGGCGCGCCCCAGCCGGCGGGCACGCCCGTGGCCTCAACCGCCACCACCGCCCCGGTGGAGGAACCCGCCTTGCGCACCTTTTCCAGATGCTCGGTCCAGACGGGGACAATGGCGGCGTCGGGCGCCCAGAACTCGTTTTCGGCGGCGATGTCGAAATCGATTCGCTCAGGGGCCACCGCGTGCGGCCCGATCTGCACCACCGCGCCGCGGATGGTGACGCCGGCCAGGATCTTCCGCGCGATCGCGCCCGCCGCCACCCGTGCCGCCGTCTCCCGCGCCGACTGCCGCCCGCCGCCGCGATAGTCGCGCACGCCGTACTTGGCGAAATAGGCATAGTCCGCGTGGCCCGGGCGGAAGGCCTGGGCGATCTCGGAATAGTCGCGGCTGCGCTGGTCGACATTGTCGATGATCATCGAGATCGGCGTGCCGGTGGTCACCTGGCCGCCGGTCCGCGAGTCCTCGAACACCCCGGACAGGATCCGCACCGCGTCCGGCTCCTGCCGCTGGGTGACGAACTTGCCCTGCCCGGGCCGGCGGCGGTCGAGCCACGGCTGGATGTCGGCCTCGGTCAGCGCGATTCCCGGCGGGCAGCCGTCCACCACGCAGCCCAGCGCGGGCCCATGGCTTTCGCCCCAGGTGGTGACGCGGAATAGGTGCCCGAAGGTGTTGTGGCTCATGACCGGGTGCTTCTAGCGGAGCCGTGCCCGGACGCCAAACCTCAGCTCAGCATCGGCGCCATACCAGGCTCGGCCTTGGCCATGGCGCTCAGGTAGGCCGGCCGCGCGCCGATCCGCTGCAGGTAGGCGGCGATGTTGGGGAAGCCTTCCAGGGTCGCGCCCCGGAACGCCCGGCTGGTGGTCAGGCAATAGACCATCATGATGTCGGCGGTGGTCAGGTTGCGGCCGCCGAAGAAGGGCGCCTCGCCCAGCCTGGCTTCGGCCATCGCCCAGGCGCGACGGCTGCGCTCGCCCACGAACACCGCCGCCGGATTGCCCTCGCCGCCGCCCGACAGCACCAGCTGCATCATCAGCGTGGCCATGAAGGTCCCGTTCGACCAGTGGAACCAGAACAGGTGGTCGGCATAGTCCGGATCGTCCGGCCCGGGCGTCAGCCGCCCGTCGCCGTGGCGCCCGCAGATGTAGTCGCAGATGGCGCCGCTCTCGCCGAGCACCAGCTCGCCGTCGGTGATCACCGGGGCGATCCCCATGGGGTGCAGGGCCTTGTACTCATCCGGCGCCAGCCGGTTGTCGGCCCGCCGGTCATAGATCTTCAGCGCATAGTCGATGCCCAGCTCCTCGCACAGCCAGACGATCCGCTCCGATTGCGAGACCCGCAGATGATGAACCGTCAGCATGACCGCGCCGCCCTTTCCGGTGGTGTTGAAACGCCTGAGGTGGGCCGTTCCCGGGACCTGGGCAAGCCTCCTTCCGATGTCATACCGAGACTTCCAATTCCACGGCTGTCAGGCGTACCCTCCTCGCAAGCCCTGCGACTGTGACAGGGCGCGAGGGCCCTGGGCCCGGGGGACGATTCAATGAAGACAGCCTCCTTATTCGCCGCCGCGGTCCTGGCCATGCTGATCTCCGGCCCGGCCTTCGCCCAGGCCCAGCACCCGGCTGCGGCGCCCAAGGCGCTGGCGCGGAATTTCGACGGGGTCTGGACCAACGCCACCGTGACCCAGCTTGAGCGGTCCGCCGCCTTCACCCAGCTTGTCGTGCCGAAGGAACGGGCCGACGCGGTCGACAAGGCGACGGTCGCGCGGCGCAATGCCGCCAACGGGACCTCCGACCTCAGCCAGGGCGCGTTCCGCGATGAGAACGCCGTCGCCGGCTACAACTCATTCTGGATCGACTCCGGCGACGGCCTGATGCGTGTTCGCGGCGAGGCGCGGTCCTCGTTCATCACCAGCCCGGCCGATGGAAAGATGCCTTTCCGCGACCGCGCGAAGAGCCTGGCGCTGACCATCCGCGACGGGGTCGAGTACCGCTCCGGCAAGGGCGCCTACGCGGGGCCCGAGGACCTGCCGATCCGCGAGCGCTGCCTGATCGCCCAGAGCGACGCGGGCGGGCCGGTGATGCTCAACGCCATCTACAACAACAACTACAGCTTCTTCGTCACGCCGGGCTTTTTCGTCATCGACCTGGAGATGAACCACGACGTCCGGATCGCCCCGATCTTCCCCTCGGCCGAAAAGGCCCGCGCGTCCCACCAGCCCGCCGTGATCCGGCCCTGGCTGGGCGACACCGTGGCCTGGTGGGAAGGCGACACCCTTGTCGCCGAGACAAAGAACGTGAACCCGATCCAGGAAGGCCGCACCCTGACCCCGGTGTCTTCGCAGGGAACGGTGACTGAACGCTTCACCCGGATCGCCGAGGGCGAACTGCTCTACCAGTTCACGGTCGAGGACCCGGTCCACTACACCCAGGCCTGGTCGGGCGAGTATTCCTTCAAGCCCGCCAAGGGCCAGATCTACGAATACGCCTGCCACAAGGGAAACTACGCCATGGAAGGCATCCTCCGCGGCGCCCGCATGGCCGAAGCGCCGGCCAACCCCGGGCAGTAGCCATCGGCGGTCCGGGACACTGGGCTGCCGAGCGCCCCGAGACGCTGCGCGACACCCCCAATCGGGTGAGGCGTCGACGCGCGGAACGTGGTTCTTCGGCAAAGACCGAGCGCGGACGCTAGCCGGAACGAAAGGCTCACTCATGCTTCGCTTCAAGACCCTGGCCTTTGCGAGCGTATTGGCCGCCGCCGCCTGGCCGGCCGCCGCCGCCGGCATCCTCGACCTGACCGGCCTCACCTCCGTTCAGGCCTACGAGGCCACCAACACCATCAATGACGGTTCGGGCGCCTGGCTCGCCGGGGATGCCCGCCTCACCCAGAGGCTCGCCGTGCTTACCGCTGACAACCGTGACTTCGGGATTTTCCCGGGCACCGAGAACTACGACATCTTCGTCTCTGACGAGGCCGGCAACCTCGACGCCGGCGGCCGCTACCTGACCATCGAGGGCAACTGCACGGTGCCTTACGTCTGCTTCAACGTGACCGGCGTGTCGCTGAAGTTCGGCGCCCTCGAAACCTTCGCCACTGTGCTGACCCGCGCGGTCTACGGGCGCGCAAACTCCTTCGTGCCTGACACGGCCCAGTTCGCGGTCGACGGCGACCTCAACACCTACACCCGGCTGGGCGACACCATAGGCATGGGCGAAGATGCCCGCATGGCCATCACCGTGGGCTTCGAAGGCCTCAACTTCGGCAACGGCGGCGCCGTGCCCGAACCGTCCACCTGGGCCGTCCTGATCCTGGGCTTCGCTGCGGCCGGCGCTGCCCTGCGCCGCAGCCGACGCTCCGCGGTAGCCTAGACGGCCACGCCGCCCAAACGATTTGCCCGACCGAGGGCGGAACGTGGCGCAGACCGCCCTTACCGGCTGACCCACGGATCCAGGCGACAGAAGCTGAGCTGGCTGGACCCCCAATTGAGGGAGGAGGCTCCAGGCCGAACATTCTACCTATGTGCCATGGCGCTGATCACACTTTCGCTTCGCCCCGTCCGGCGCGCCATTGCCGCCGTGCCCCTGATCCTGGCGCTTGCGACCGCGCCCGCCTGGGCCCAGGCCTTGCCCCCCGGCGTCGAGACGCCGCTGGCGCCGTCGGTCGATCCGCTCGGCACCTGCGACTTCGCAAACGTCACGCTGCAGGCCGCCGTCGAGGGCTTCTGGGCCATGCCGCGCAATGCTGCGCCGGCCCGGATGACGGGCCAGACCCAGGTCGCCCGATATGACGGCATGCCGGGCGCCTCCGTACGCGGCAAGGCGAAGTCGTTCAGGAGCGTGAAGGCGGAATACGAGCGGCGCGTCGCCGACCTCTCCGCCTGCGTCGTCACGATCCAGGGCCGGCCCTACGGTCTTGAGGGAATGATCGAGGCGGCGCCCGCCGACAAGGAAGCGACGGACGTCGAAGCCCTCTTCCGACTGCGCGACCCGCCGGAGTACCTGTCCAATCTCAGGATCCATGCCCATGCCTACTGGTCGATGTCGGCCTGGACCGTTGTCGCGGCCGGCATTCCATCGGAATGGCTCGAGGGCCACGGCCGCGACGCCTACCGCACCGAACAGCGCCTGCGCCGCGCCGGCCTTGTCTGGCGGCCCCTTTCGACGGCGCCGCCCGCACCCGACCCTCTGGCGGCCTTCGACGTCGACGCGCTGATCAAGGCCGGCGATAGCCTGGTCGCCCGCGCCCGCGACGAAGCTGACACCCCGGTCAACTGGGGTGTCCGGGCGCTGCCGTTCTTTGACACGGCCTGCCGGCGCGGCTCGATGCTGGGCTGCGGCCGCAAGGGCTGGCTGATGAGCGATGGCTTCGGCGGCGGCTCGCCCGCCCAGGCCCAGCCCTATCTGGAAAAGGGCTGCGCCGTGAAGGACGCCAACAGCTGTTACAAGCTGGCCGACAGAATGCTCGTGGGGTACCCGAGCGCGGAGACCCGCAGCCGGGCCATGGCGATGATCTTCCAGGCCTGCGAGGACGGATCCGGCGTGGCCTGCGGCCGGGCCGCCGACAGCCTGACGGTCACGACGCCGGATACTAAGCCGGACTGGCCCCGTATCATGAAACTCTACGAGCGCGCGTGCGCCAAGCGCGACTCCTGGGCCTGCCTGCGTGGCGGCAAGGTCTACTACTTCGGGAATGCCGGCGTGGCGAAGGACCTGAATCAGGCCCGCAACATGTTCGCGCTCGGCTGCACCGGCAGGGGAACGCTGATGGGCGAGGCTTGCCGGTATGCCGGCGCAATGTATGTCGCGGGACTGGGGGGCGAACGCGTCGACGATCTCGCCAAGCTGATGTTCAAGCGCGGCTGCAACAAGAACGACGCCGCCAGCTGCAAGTCGATCGGCCTTCCCGTCCCCTGAGCAGACGCGGTGGCCTTTGCAAGCGGACAGGGCGCGATGCCTGCCGCAGCTCGGTGACGCGCCATTGCGGCCCCGCGCTCGCTACGCGCCTGGTCTGACCCTCAAGGCCCGCCCCTAAACCGCCCAGGCCGCCGCGAACCGCCGAAGCAGCGCCAGCGCCGCGCTGTCGGCCAGGCCCTGCGTCGCGGCCAGACGCAGGAACAGGTGACCCCGACCCCGCTGGCCCCGGGCGGGCAGGCCCTGGCCCTCCAGCCGCACGAGCCCGCGCTCGGCGGCCTTGTGATCGATCCAGACGGCGCGGCGGCCGAAGGGCGTTTCGAGGTTTATCCGGCCGCCCTTCTTCAGCAGGCCGGGGGCGACCTTGACGGTCATCCAGACGTCGTCGCCGCGCACGATGACCCCGTCGTGGGCGCGGATGTAGACGGCGAGTTCGGCGCCGCCGGCGCGCACCCGGTCGCCGGAACGCAGGCCGGGGGGCAGGGCGATGCGGATCAGAGAGCCGTCGGGCATGCGGTGGTCGACCTCGCCACCCTCCATGGCGGTCAGCGGGGTGATCTCCAGATCGGGATCCGGGCTGGGCCGGCGGCGAACCGGCGCCTGGACGAAGCGCTCGTCCAGCGGGTCCTGCAGGCGCTGGTAGGCGTCGACCACCTGGCGGAAGGCGTGCTCGTCGCCACCCCTGTCCGGATGAGCCCGCTTGGCGGCCTCGCGGAAGGCCCGGCGCACCTCGGCGGGCGTGGAGGCGGAGCTCACGCCCAGCACCTCGCGCGCCATCTTCAGGGTCAGGTCGGGTTTGTCCCGAGTCATGAGACCGGAGGCTAGGGCGAACAGGGTCAACGCGCGGTTAAACCCTCGCGCGCCGGGGCCGGGCCGGGCTATATCGCGGGCGTGACCGACAAGACCCTCATCCCGCCTTCGCCCACCGAGGACGACTACGTCCGCCAGGTGACCTCCGCCGAGCCGCCGCCACTGTTGAGCGCGACCGACCCGTTCCACCTTTTCGGGGAATGGTTCGCCGAGGCGAAGGTCAAGGAGATCAACGACCCCAACGCCATGGCCCTGGCGACCGTCGACGCGACCGGCATGCCTGACGTACGCATGGTGCTGCTGAAGGACTTCGACGCCGCAGGCTTCGTGTTCTTCACGAACCTGGGCAGCGCCAAGGGCGAGGAACTGGCGGCCAATCCCAAGGCCGCGCTGCTGTTCCACTGGAAGTCGCTTCGCCGTCAGGTGCGGGTGCGTGGCGCAGTGACGCCGGTGAGCATCGAGGAGGCCGACGCCTACTTCTCCACCCGGGCCCGCCCGGCCCAGCTGGGCGCATGGGCCTCGGACCAGTCGCGGACCCTGCCGGACCGGCTGGCGCTGGAGAAGCGCATCGCCGAAGTCGGCCTGCGCTTCGGTCTGGGAAAGGTGCCGCGCCCGCCGCACTGGTCGGGCTTCCGCATCGTCCCCGACGGCTTCGAGTTCTGGCGCGACCGGCCGTTCCGCCTGCACGAGCGGCTGGTGTTCGACCGCGCCGACGGTGGCTGGAGCACGCGCAGGCTGTTCCCGTAGTGCGCCCGCTGGAGGCCGAGATCGTCGCCTGGCTCTCGCCTGGGGCCGAACGCGTCATCGACACGGCCTGCGCCCACGTCTTCCTCGGCCCCGAACTGACCCTGAAGGTGAAGCGGCACGACGACCTGGGCTATGCCGACTTCTCGACCCCGGAGCGCCGCCTGTGGGCGCTGGACCGCGAGCTGGAATTCAACCGCCCGGCCGCGCCGCACATCTACCGCGCGGTGCGCAGGATCACCCGCGAGGCTGACGGATCGCTGGCCATCGACGGGGGCGGGGAGACCGTCGATCACCTGCTGGAGATGCAGCGTTTCGACGAAACCGCGGTGCTCTCGGCCTGTCCTGAACGTATCGACGGTGAACTGACGGAGCAGTTGGGCCGGGCCATCGCCGGCTTCCATCAGACCGCGCCGCTGCGGCCGGCCGGCGGCCTGACCTCGATCGCCTGGACGGTCGGCTCCAATGCCCGGCTGCTGCGCGAGACCTGCAAGGGCCTCGACCAGGCCCGCGTCGAGACGATGATCGCGCTCACCGAGGCCGAGCTGGAGCGTCAGGCGCCTCTTCTGGCTCACCGCAGCGCCGCCGGCTTCTCCCGTCGCTGCCACGGCGACCTGCACCTGGGGAACATCCTGCTGGAGGATGGCCATCCGGTGCTGTTCGACTGCATTGAGTTCAGCGACATCCTGTCGGACCTGGACGTCCAGTACGACCTGGCATTCCTCCTGATGGACCTCGATTTCCGCGGCCGACGCGACGCCGCGGTCCGGGCGCTTTCGGCCTATCTGGACGAGGCGGCCCGCAGCTTTCCCCCCGAGGTCTGGTCCGGCGTCGCGGCCCTGCCGCTGATGCTGTCCACGCGGGCGGCGGTCCGGGCCCACGTCAGCGCCCACAGTGACGACCCCGAGACTGCCCGGGCCTACATCGAGGCGGCGATCACGCACCTGTCGCCGGCTGCGCCCCTGCTGGCGGCGGTGGGCGGCCTGTCGGGCTCGGGCAAGTCGACCTTTTCCCGCGCCGTGGCCCCGTCGCTGGGTGCGTCCCCCGGCGCTGTGATCCTGCGCACCGACGAGGTGAGGAAGCGCCTGCTGAACGTGCCACCGACCCAGGTCATCGGCGCGGAGAACTATGCGCCCGCCGCCTACGCCCGCACCTATGACGAGATGTTCGCCAACGCCGCCCTGCTGCTGGCCGCCGGTCGCGCCGTGGTGCTGGACGCGAGCTTCCTGGAGCCGGACCTGCGCCACAGGGCCGAAGCGCTGGCGCGTGCGTCGGGCGTGCCCTTCCACGGCGCCTGGCTGGACGCTCCGGCCGCGGTGCTTGAGGCCCGGGTCGCCGGCCGCTCGGGCGATGCTTCGGACGCCACGGTCGAGGTCCTGCGCCAGCAACTGGCCCGCGACCTCGGCCCGCTGGACTGGGCCCGCGTGGACGCCACCGCGCCCACGCAAGCGGCGGGCGAGGCCTGGCTGGCCGGCCACCGTTAAGGCCTCCGTTGCGGAATGGTCGCCGGCTGACTAATCCTGCCTTCAAGTAACAAGCGATAAGTCTGGAGACGCCGCGCATGCTGGGCCTGATGCAGAACTGGCCGTTGACGGTCGACAAGATCCTCGACCACGCCAAGGAATGGCACGGGGGCCGCGAGGTGGTCAGCCGCTCGGTCGAGGGGCCGATCGTGCGCACCACCTACGGCCAAATTCACGAGCGGGCGAAGCGGCTGTCGAACGCGCTGAAGGGCCTGGGCGTGCAGCCGGGCGACCGGGTCGCGACGCTGGCCTGGAACACCGGTCGCCACATCGAGGCCTGGTACGGGATCATGGGCATCGGCGCGGTATGCCACACGCTCAACCCGCGCCTGTTCGCCGAGCAGCTCGTCTACATCGTCAATCACGCCGAGGATAAGGTCATCTTCTCCGACCTGACCTTCCTGCCGGTGCTGGCCGAGCTTCTGCCGAAGATGCCCAGCGTACAGCACGTGATCGTCATGTCCGACGACGAGCACCTGAAGGGCTGCCCGATCCCGGGCGCGCTCAGCTTCGAGGCCCTGGTCAGCCAGCATTCCGCCGACTGCGTCTGGGGCGGCTTCGACGAGAACACCGCCGCCGGCCTCTGCTACACCTCGGGCACGACGGGCAATCCCAAGGGCGTGCTCTACTCGCACCGCTCGAACTTCCTGCACACCCTCGTGACCATGGGCGTCGACGTCCTGGGCATCTCGGCCAAGGATACGGTGCTGCCGGTGGTGCCGATGTTCCACGCCAACGCCTGGGGCCTGGCGCTGTCAGGCCCGGCCAGCGGCGCCAAGCTGGTGATGCCCGGCCAGAAGCTGGACGGCGCCTCGGTGCACGAACTGCTGGAAAGCGAGCAGGTCACCTTCTCCGCCGCCGTGCCGACCGTCTGGCAGATGCTGCTGACCCACCTGCGCGAGACGAACGGGAAGCTGACAAGCCTGAAGCGGGTGGTGATCGGCGGCTCGGCGGTGCCCGAGGCCATCGTCCGCGGCTTCCGTGACGAGTTCGGCGTCGATGTCACCCACGCCTGGGGCATGACCGAGACCTCGCCGCTGGGCACCCAGGCCACGCCCAACGCCGCCATCGCCGCCATGAGCGACGAGGACCAGCTGCGCTACAAGCTGAAGCAGGGCCGTCCGCCGGTGACCATCCAGCTCGCCCTGCAGGACGACGCCGGCGCCGACCTGCCTCATGACGGAACCACCTTCGGCAAGCTGAAGGTCAAGGGGCCCTTCGTCGTCGGCGAGTACTTCCGGGGCGATGGCGGCGCGATCCTCGATGAGAACGGCTTCTTCGACACCGGCGACGTGGCGACGCTGGACGAACATGGCTTCATGCAGATCACCGACCGCGCCAAGGACGTGATCAAGTCTGGCGGCGAATGGATCAGCTCGATCGAGATCGAGAACATCGCCGCGGGCCACCCCAAGGCCGCGCTCGCCGCCGTCATCGGCGTCTATCACCCGAAGTGGGATGAGCGGCCGTTGCTGCTGGTCCGGCTGAAGGACGGGCAGGAGGGGACGAAGGAAGAGTTCCTGGCGTTCCTCGAAGGCAAGATCGCAAAGTGGTGGACGCCGGACGACGTGGTCTTCGTCGATGACATCCCGCTCGGCGCCACGGGCAAGATCGACAAGAAGCTGATCCGCGACCGGATGAAGGACTACGTCCTGCCGACCGCCCAGGTCCGGGAAAAAGCCTGACATCCACGGACGCCCCGCTCGCGGTCTATTTCCACGGCGCGCCCGGTGGGCCGGACGAACTCTGGCGCGTGGAACGGGCGGCGCGTGACGCCGGTGTGCGCCTGGTCTGCCTCGACCGGGCGGCCGTCGCGCCGGGCCTTGAAGGCGAGGCCTGCTTTCAGGCTCTTGCGGGCGAGGTCGGCGCGCTGGCGGCCGGCGGGCCGGTGACCCTGATCGGTTTCTCGCTGGGCGCCTTCGTGGCCCTGCGCACGGCGGCCTGCATGACCACGCCGCCCGCGGCGATCCATCTGGTGTCGGCCGCCGCGCCTCTGGAGAGCGGCGACTTCATTGACGCGATGGCCGGGCAGGCGGTCTTCCGCATGGCGGCCGGGCGTCCGGCCCTGTTCCGGCAGGTGACCCGGTTGCAGGGCTGGCTGGCGGCGCATGCGCCCGGACTGCTGTTCCGGATGCTGTTCGCGACCGCTGCCGGCGCCGACCGAGACCTGGCCGCCGATCCGGATTTCCGCAAGGGCCTGGCCCCGGTCCTGCGCCGGGCGCTCTGGCCGGACGCCAAGGGCTATATTCGCGATGTCGCGGCCTACGTGACGCCTTGGTCCGACCGGCTCGCCGCGATCACGGCGCCGACCCGCATCTGGCACGGCGCGGCGGACACCTGGTCGCCGCCGGGCATGGCCGACAGTTTGGCCCGCCTGATCCCCGGCGCGGCACAGCCTGAAATTCTCAGCGGACTCTCGCACTATTCCTGCCTGTTCGCCGCGATGCCCGAGATATTCGCCAGCCTGAACACCCGGAGCGACACGTGATCCGCCTGCAGCCTGCCAGCGAGGCCGACTTTCCCTCGGTCATCGCCCTCACCAACCGCGCCTATCGCGAACCGGCCGGGCAGACCGGCTGGAAGGTGGAATCGCTTGTGGGCGGGCAGCGGATCGACGAGGCGCTGCTGCGGGACGATCTCGCCTCGCCCGGCGCGCACCTGCTGATCGCGCGAGACGAGGCGGGAACGCATCTGGGCCATGTGCGGCTGGATTCCTCGGACACCGGCGTCTGGTACCTGGCGATGCTGTCGGTCAGTCCCGACCGGCAGGACGCGGGGCTCGGCCGGCAGGTGCTCGAGGCGGCCGAGGTCTATGCCCGCGGCCACGGCGCGCGCCGCATCCGCATGTCGGTGATCCACCAGCGTGCGGAGCTGATGGCCTGGTATCAGCGCCGCGGCTATGAACTCACCGGCGAGACACAGCGGTTCCCCTACGATGACCCGCGATTCGGCACGCCGACCCGCGACGACCTCTATTTCGAGATGCTGGAGAAGGCGCTCTAGTCAGCCCTGCGGTCGGAGACGCCCCGGCGGTCATAGGTGAAGCCGCCCTCGCCATGGCTGCCGGTGCTGGCCCAGTGGCCTTCCCCGGCCTTGTGGACATACTGCTCGGCCACAAGCCAGGCCTTCATGGGTTGCAGGCAGGCGAGGCACCCCCCGATCATGGCGGGGAAGACCGTGACGAACTGCACCCAGATCGGCGGGCGGAATTCAAACGCGGCCCAGGCCCAGACCGCTGTCACGAGAATCCCCACGCCGCTCATCACGAAGAAGGCCGGACCGTCCGCCGGGTCGGCGAAGCTGTAGTCGAGTCCGCAGCGGTCGCACCGCTCGGCGATCTTCAGGAAGCTCCGGAACAGTTTTCCCTCCCCACATCGCGGGCAGCGACAGCGTAGACCGGCGCGGATGGTGCTCGGCGCGCGGAGTTCGGCGACAGGCATGGGCGGTGTCCATACAATAAGCGTCGAGATCGCATACAATCAATTCATAATGTATGCGTTTCAGGGGGGGGAATCAATGTCTGGCATCGAGCATCCATCCGCGCGCTGGCTGAAGCGCGCCGCGCGTGGCGGCCAGCCCCTGTCCCGGACGCTGGTCCAGGCCCTGGAAGCCGCAATCCGCGAGGGCGAGCTCCAGGGCGGGGATCAGTTGCCGCCGCAGCGGACGGTCGCACAGCTGCTGGGCGTCGACCTGACGACGGTCACCCGCGCCTACGCCGCCGCCCGGGCGCGCGGCCTTCTCGAAGGTTCGGTGGGGCGCGGCACCTTTGTCCGGGCCGGCGCCGCGGAAGATGAGGCGGGCGCCGTGGACCTCAGCATGAACCTGCCTCCACCGCCCCAGGGCCCGTCCCTTGGCGTGATGCTGCAGGAGACCGTGACCCAGATCCTCGGGCGCACCGACGTCTCCACCCTCATGGCCTATCATCCGGCCGGCGGAACCCTGGGCCAGAGAACGGCGGGGGCAGCCTGGCTGGCGCCTACGCTGGGCGAGGTGGCGCCCGAGCGCCTGCTGGTCGCCCCCGGCGCGCAGACCGGCTTGGCCGCGATCCTCGCGACCGTGACCGACGAACGGGGCGAGGGGCTGGTGGTCGAGCCGCTGGTCTACCCGGGCATCCTCTCCGTGGCGCGCAGGCTGGGCATGCGGCTCATCGTCTGCCCGGCTGACGACCGGGGCATGGACCCTCAGGCCCTGGCGCGGATCTGCGCCCGCGAACGGCCGACGGCGGTGTACCTGACGCCATCGACCCAGAACCCGACGGCCGTCACCATGGACCTGGCGCGACGGCGGGAGATCGTCGAGGCCACCGCCGCCAACGGTGTGTGGCTGATCGAGGATGATCCCTACAGCCGCCTGTTCGATCCCCCGATCCCGGCGATGGCGACGCTCGCGCCCGACCGGGCCTTTCATCTCGCGACGCTGTCGAAGACCCTCTCGCCCGGCCTGCGCATCGCGTTCCTGTTGCCGCCCCGCGACATGGAGGCGCGGACCACGGAGTGCCTGCGCGCGATCGGCCTTATGCCGGCGCCCCTGATGGCCGCCGTCGCGGCGTCCTGGATCCGTGAGGGCGTCGCCGAGCGAATGCTGGCCGGCGTTCGCAAGGAAGCCCGCGCCCGCCGCGCCATCGCCGCCGAGGTCCTGCCGCAGGCCCGCGGCGCGCCGGAAGGCATCCACGTGTGGCTCGCCCTTCCGCCGGGCTGGTCACCTGACCGGGTCCACCGTCTGGCCCAGGAGCGACATCTGGCCCTCGTGACCGCCGACGCGTTCGCTGCCGGTCCCGATCATGCGAACGGGTTGCGCATATCCCTGGGCGGGCCCGCGAAACGGGCTATCCTGCGCGACGCGCTCGAGGGCGTCGCGGGTCTCCTGCGCGAGGCGGCTCCGGCGCCCCGCATGATCGTCTAGCGGGCCAGCCGGTATTCGCTGTCCGGACCCGCCGCGCCATCGGTGGTGATCCGGCCCTGCTTCGCCAGATGGAGGATCGCCGCCAGCATGGATCGCGCCGCCGCCGGGTGCAGGCGCGGGTCCACGTCGGCGTAAAGGCGGGGGACGAGGTCGCGGATCCGGCCGGGACCGGTCTCCAGCGCGCGCAGGATCTGGTCCACGCGCTCCTGCCGGTGTTCGGCATAGGCGGCGATGAAGGCGTCGACCTCGCGGATCGGCGGGCCATGCGTGGGCCACAGGGTTTCAAACCCACGCGCCCGGATGGTCGCGAGGCTCTCCATGTAGTCGCTCATGTCGCCGTCAGGCGGGGTGATCACCGTGGTCGACCAGCCCATGATGTGGTCGCCGGAGAACAGGGCGTTCTCCTCCTTCAGCGCGTAACAGAGATGGTTGGAGGTGTGCCCGGGTGTCGGGATCGCCTCCATGGTCCAGCCCGGACCCGAAACCGGACCGCCGCCGCAGAGGCTGACGTCGGGGGCGAAGTCGTGGTCGTGCCCGGCCTCCATCTTCACCTCTCCGGTGTCCTCGACCTCATGGCCCGCCACCGCGCAGCCGTAGATCGTGGCCCCGGTGGCCGCCTTCAGCGCGCCCGCGAGCGGCGAGTGGTCGGAGTGGTGATGGGTGATCAGGATGTGGGTGACCCGCTCGCCAGCCACCGCGGCCAGGATCGCTTCCAGGTGGGCCGGATCGTCCGGGCCGGGGTCGATCACCGCCACTTCGCCACGACCGACGATGTAGGTTCCTGTGCCCTTGAAGGTGAACGGGCCGGGATTGTTGGCCGTCACCCGCCGGATCAGCGGGGTGAGCTCGTCGCAGCGGCCGTATTCGATCTCGATGTCGCGGACATAGGGGATCATGCGCCGAGCACTCCCGAAAGGTCGTAGCCGGCCTCGCGGCCCAGGCTGACGAGTTCGCCGCGTTCCCTGGCGCCGGACAGGGCCTGGCACAGGGACCAGGTGACGATCGAGCGCGTGCCCGAGCGGCAGAAGGCCAGCACCGGCGCCTCGGCGTCCTGCAGGACCAGCCGGGTCTCCTCGACCTGCTCCGGGGTCGGCGACCCGCGCACCGGGATGTGATGGAAGGCCAGGCCCGCGGCCGCCGCAGCCGCCGCCACTTCGGCGCCCGTGGGCTGGCCGGGTTCCTCGCCGTCCGGGCGATTGCTTATCAGGGTCCTGAATCCCAGGCGGGCGGCCTGGGCCACGTCAGACAGGCTGATCTGGGGGGCGGTCGAGAAGTCGTCGGTGACGCGTCTGAAGTCGCTCATGATACTCAATGCTGCAGTTGGCGGGCCCTTCGTTGACATCATCGGGGGTGGGTGGAACTTTCGCAACGCCCCGCCTTCACAGGGCCGAGGATTCAAGGCTCTCTGGCCCCCATGCTGCGATACATCGGCCGGCGCCTGCTGGTGGCGATCCCCACGCTCTTCCTGGTGATAACCGCCGCCTTCTTCATGATGCGCGCGGCGCCCGGCAGTCCGTTCGACGGCGACCGCAAGCTGCTGCCCGAGATCGAGGCCAACGTCCTGGCGCAGTACGGGATGAACAAGCCGGTCGGCCAGCAGTACGTCGACTATCTGGTGCGCGCCGCCCAGGGCGACCTCGGGCCCTCGCTGAAGTACCGCGACAAGACCGTGCTCGACATCCTCAAGGAGAACTACCGGCCCTCTTTGACCCTCGGCGTGCTGGCTATCGCCATCGCCTCGGTGATCGGAGTGAGCCTCGGCGTGCTGGCGGCTCTGCGGCAGAACCGGTTCACCGATAACGCGGTGATGACCGTGGCCATCCTTGGCGTCTGCATCCCCACCTTTGTGACCGCACCGCTGCTGGTTCTTGGAATCGCCTCGAAGCTGGGCTGGCTGCCGACCGCCGGCTGGAACGATGGCGCGCTGCCCAACCTCATCCTGCCGATCGTGGTGCTGGCCCTGCCGCAGATCGCCATCATCTCCCGGCTGACCCGGGCCGGGATGATCGAGGTGCTGCATTCCAACTATGTCCGCACGGCCCGGGCCAAGGGGCTGCCGGAGGGGCTGATCGTGCGCAAGCATGCGCTCCGCGCCGCCATCCTGCCCCTGGTCAGCTATCTGGGCCCTGCCTGCGCGGGCCTGATCACCGGCTCGCTGGTTGTGGAGCGGATTTTCAATCTTCCGGGCCTGGGCAAGTTCTTCGTGATCAGCGCCCTGCAGCGCGACTACACCGTCGTCATGGGCATGGTGATCTTCTACGCGGGCCTGATCCTGGTGCTGAACCTGGTGGCAGACCTGCTCTACGCGGTCCTCGATCCCCGGGTGCGGCTCGCATGATCCTGGCCAGTGAACGCGCCGATACCCTGAACCGCGCCGTCTCCGTGCGGGGCCGCAGCCTGTGGGAGGACGCCCGCCGCCGGCTGTTCCGCAACAGGGCCGCGGTCACCGGCATGGTGGTGCTGGGCCTGCTGGTGCTGGCGGCCATCGTTGGCCCCTGGCTCAGCCCGTTCGCCTACGACCAGGTCGACAAGGCCGACGTCTGGCTGCCGCCGCTGGCGCAGGGCCACCTGATGGGTTCGGACGCGCTGGGGCGCGATCTTCTGACCCGCCTGCTGGTGGGCCTGCGCGTGTCGCTGGCGATCGGGTTCGTGGCCACCTTCGTCTCGCTGGTGATCGGCGTCGCCTGGGGCGCGGTGGCGGGCTACGTCGGCGGCAAGCTGGACGAGGCGATGATGCGCTTCGTCGACGTGCTCTATTCGCTGCCGTTCATCTTCTTCGTCATCCTGCTGATGGTCACCTTCGGCTCGAACATCGTGCTGATCTTCGTGGCCATCGGGGCGGTAGAGTGGCTGACCATGAGCCGGATCGTCCGCGGCCAGACCCTGACGCTCAAGAACAAGGAATTCGTCGAGGCCGCCCGGGCTTCCGGGCTCGGACGCGGCGCGATCATCGCCCGGCACATCGTTCCCAACCTGCTGGGACCGGTGGTGGTCTATGTGACGCTGACCATTCCGGCGGTGATCCTGGCGGAGAGCTTCCTCAGTTTCCTGGGCCTGGGCGTGCAGCCGCCGATGGCGTCGCTGGGAGCGCTGATCGCGGGCGGGGCCTCGGACATGGAACTGGCCCCCTGGCTGTTGATCTTCCCGTCGCTGGTGATGGTGGCGACGCTGATGTGCTTCAACTTCATCGGCGATGGGCTAAGAGACGCCATCGATCCGAAGGACAGGTGATGGTCGCCGACGGCCCGCCGATAACGCCCGAACAGCTGCTGGCCGACGCCGCAAATGCGATGCGTGGCCGCGACTTCGCCCAGGCGCTGACCTGTCTGTCCCAAGCCGAGGCGCTGGCGCCCTACGATCCGCACGTGAAGATGCAGAAGGCGCTGGTCCACCGGATGAGCGGCGCCCTGCCGTCGGCGCTGGCGGCGCTGGACGAGGCGCTGTCGCTTGACCCCTACAACTTCCTGGCCCTGCTCTCGAAGGGCGCGGTGGTGGAAAAGCTTTCGGGCGAACGGGTCGCTGCGCGTGTCTACGAGAATGCGCTGAAGCTCGCCCCGGCCGAAGCTGACCTTCCGCCACCCCTGCGGCCACCGCTGGCCCGGGCGCGGGAGGTGGTGGACAACACCCGCCGGGCCATGGCCGCCTTCCTGGCCGAACAGGTCGGACCGCTGGAAGCGGCCGGCGGGGAACTGGCGCAGAAGCGGCTGGAAGAGGCCATCGGCGTCTATGCCGGGGTCCGCAAGGTCTACCATCACGAGCCCCTGCTGCTGCACTATCCGCGCCTGCCGGCCGTGCCCTTCTTCCCGCGCGAGATGTTCCCGTGGCTGCCGGAGCTGGAGGCCGCGACGCCGGTGATCCAGGCGGAACTCACCAACGCCCTGGCCACGCGGATGGACGCCTTCGCGCCCTACATTTCCTATCCGCCGGATGTGCCGGTCAACCAGTGGGGAGAGCTGAACAACTCCCCGCGCTGGAGCTCGCTGTTCCTGTGGAAGGACGGTACGCGCCAGGACGCGGTGTGCGACGCCTGCCCGCAGACCGCGGCGCTGCTGTCGCGCCTGCCCATGGCCGACCAGCCGGGCTTTGCGCCCACGGCGATGTTCTCGGCGCTGGACGCCCGCACGCGGATTCCGCCGCACACCGGCTCGACCAATGTGCGGCTTCTCTGCCACCTGCCCCTTGTCCTGCCGGGCCCGGCCTTCTTCCGGGTCGGCAGCGAGACCCGGTCCTGGAAGATGGGCGAGGCCTGGGTGTTCGACGACACCATCGAGCACGAGGCCTGGAACGACGCCGACGCACTGCGGGTCATCCTGATCTTCGACGTGTGGAATCCGTTCCTGGAGCCCGGGGAACGGGACCGGATCAACGCCCTGATGGCGGCGCGGAACGCCTTCTGGGCCGGCTGACTATTCCACCCGGCGGGCGCGGAAGGCGCGCTGGTTGTCGATGGTCATCAGGAAGCTGCCCATTGAGGCCTTGCGGATCTTCGCGGTCATGCCGGCCTTCGGTGTCTTGAACAGCTCGCTGGCGTCGATCTGCGCCCAGGTGCCGCCGTCCTTCAGCTCGATCACCCATTGGCCCATGCTGTTCTGCCGGGCGGTCGTGACCGTGTCGGCGACGTTCTCCAGGGCCTCCTGGGTCTCGCCCTTCTCGAACAGCGTGATGGAGGGCAGCGAGAAGCCGAACGCCTGGCGGCGGACCTTGCGGGCCTGTTCGCGGTCGACCACCACGATGTCGCCCTTGGCCTCGGCCTGGTCGAGGGCCTCGGCGGTCTGGTCATAACAGGCCAGGCGCACGGTATTGTCGGTGAGCTTGCGGCAGTCCGCCAGCTTCTGGACCAGCGCCGCCCGGCCTTCGCCCCTGGCCTGGGCGTTCGCGGCGCCCGAGGCGGACAGCGCCAGGATGGCGGCGAGCACGGAAAAGCTGCGCTTCAGAATCATCTCAGGTCCTCGGGATGCGGGTCGTCGGGCATTAAGCGTCGTGGGCCCAACGTGCGCAACGGGGGCAAATTCTCCCCGTCATCCCGAGAAAACCCCGCGCATCCATTCACAATCCTTGACGAAACCTTGCCTGATTTGGGGTGAAGTGCGGCAATCTGTGACCAGAATGCGACAGGTGGGCGCCCGAAACATTGCGGAAGGCTAATGTTCGTTGACCGCCGAACGCCGTCCCTCGTAACTCCAGCCTAACCGGAAACCGACCGTTTCTGGGACCGATACCTTTTTGTGGGGAGCGGCCGCCCTGTGAGGCAGGACCGCTGGAGGATCTAGACCGTGAAATTCAAATCCATGCGGGAACGCCTTCTGGCGTCTTCTATGATTTGCGGCGCGGCCCTGCTCGGCGTTTCGACGCCGGCGCTGGCCCAAAGCGGCGCTGAGGAAGTCTCCGAAGTTGTGGTCACCGGGACGCGCATCCCGTCGCCCAACCTCGAGAGCGTCAGCCCCGTGACCGCCATCGGCGCTCAGGAACTGCGCGCCCAGGGCGTGACCCGCGTCGAAGACATGCTGAACTCGCTCCCGCAGGCCTTCGCGGCCCAGGGCGGTTCGATCTCGAACGGCTCCACCGGCACCGCCACGGTCAACCTGCGCGGCCTCGGCGCCACGCGGACCCTGGT
>CAUJHW010000062.1 GCA_963205005.1 Pseudomonadota bacterium | reverse complement strand
CGTGTAAGAGAGCCGCACGCAATAAGGGGCGGGATTCCCGCGCGTCCGTGGGCCTGGACCCATGGCCGATGAGAGGCGTGACTAGGGGATTATGAGCGACCTTACGTTCAACAAGATCGCCGGCGCCGCACTGGCGACCGGCCTGGCCTTGATCGGCCTCGGGCAGCTGTCTGCGGGCATCTTCGAATCAGAAAAGCCGGCCAAGCCCGGCTACATCGTCGAAGTGGCCGAAGAGTCCGGTGGTGGCGCGGCCGTCGCCGATACGCCGCCTGACTGGGGCACGGTCCTGCCGACCGCCGATATCGCCGCGGGCGAAGCGGTGTTTGCCAAGTGCAAGTCGTGCCACACCATCGAAGCGGGCGGCGCCAACGGCACCGGCCCGAATCTGAACGGCGCGGTCGGACGCAAGCCGGGCAGCCACGCCGGCTTCGCCTACTCGGGCGCCATGACCGAGTTCGGCGCCAAGCAGGGCGTCTGGGACGACGATCACCTCTACGAGTTCCTCAAGAACCCCGCGAAGTACATCGCCGGCACCAAGATGAGCTTCGTCGGCCTGAAGAAGCCGGAAGAGCGCATCGCGATCATCGCCTACCTGCGCAGCCAGGGCGGCACCCTGCCGGTCCCCGCGCCCGATCCGACCCGCGCCCCCGGCGCGGCGGCGGCTCCGGCCGCAGACGGTGCGGCGGCTCCGGCGGCTGGCGCTGCGCCCGCGGCCCCGGCCGAAGGCGGCGCGGCTCCTGCAGCGGCGGCGGCCGCTCCGGCGGCGGCGGCGCCTGCAGCCGCTCCGGCGGCGGCGCCTGCGAAGAAGTAGGATTTTCCAGCCGCCCGGCGGGCGGTTGAGAACAAAATCGGGGTCGCGCGGTTCGTCCGTCGCGGCCCTTTTTTGTATCTGCCAGCTGCCAGGCTAGACCCGGCGATATCCGGTCGGCTGCGATCCGGTCGCCCCGATGCGGGCCACGGCCTCGGCCAGCGGCTCGATGGCGACGGCCATGTGGTGACCGTTGGCGTGGATGATCCGCCCCTCGCCCAGACCCATGGCGACGTGGCCCTTCCAGAATACCAGATCGCCACGCCCGAAGGCCTCGGCGGCGATGGCGGTTCCCAGCTCTTCCTGCTGGTCGGTATCACGCGGACAGGCGCGGCCGCAGGCGAACAGCGCCTGCTGGACCAGGCCCGAACAGTCCAGGCCCAGGCTCTCGCGGCCGCCCCAAAGATAAGGGGCCCCCAGGAAGCGTTCGGCCACGGCCGCCCGGTCGTCGTCGAACTGGCCGATCGGGGCCAGATGGTCGACGGTGATCCAGCCGGCTCCGGTCACCTTGGCCAGCCGCCCCTCGACGGCTTCCACCGCCACCAGGCTGTTGATCGAGTAAGGCCCGATGGCGCGCGACTTGATGCTGGGTTCAGCAAACGCATAGGTCCGGATCGCCGCCACGCGGTGGGTCGGCAGGGGCCCCGCCGGCGCCAGGGCCTGGGCCTCGACGAACCCCACATAGCCGTCGCGGGCCGCCTGGCCGAACAGCCAGCCACCCTCTTCCTCCAGAACCTCGAACCGCTCACCGAACAGCAGCTGGTCCATCTGTTCGGAATCCGCACTGGCGGCGGCGCGGATCGCCGTGGCCGGCGCGGTCGCGCTCATCGCCTTCGGATCAAGATAGACCTCGGCCTCCATGACGCCTTCGAGGCTGCGGGCGGCAATGCCGTCGCGCCAGGGCGTAATGCGGGGGTCATGCTTCATGCGAAACGCTCGCGGATCATTCGGTAGAGGCCACGTATGGCCTGGGCCTCGCCTCCCCCGGTGAATCCCGGACGGTTGCGGGGGTTCCAGGCGAAGATGTCCAGGTGGACCCAGGGACCCTTAGGCGCGAACCTTTGAAGAAAGAGTGCAGCCGTGACGGCGCCGGCCTGCGCCCAGCCGTCAGGATCGTTCTTGAGATCGGCGACCTCGGAGTCCAGCGCCTCGCCATAGGCCTTCCAGAGCGGCAGGCGCCACAGGGGGTCCCATTCCGCGCGGGCGGCGGCCTCAATCCCGGCGGCCAGATCCTCGTCATCGGTGAAATAGGGCGGAAGCTGCGGCCCCAGCGCGATCCGCGCCGCGCCGGTCAGAGTGGCCAGGTCAATGGTGAGGGCGGGTTCCAGCTCGCAGGCACGGGTCAGGGCGTCGGCCAGGATCAGCCGGCCCTCGGCATCGGTGTTGCCCACCTCGATGGACGATCCCTTGCGTGACGCCAGGATGTCGCCCGGCCGCATGGCGTCGCCGGAGATGGCGTTCTCGACGACCGGCGTGAGGATGACGAGCCGGACCGGCAGGCCAGCGGCCATGATCATCCGTCCGAGCGCGAGCGCGTGGGCGGCGCCGCCCATGTCCTTCTTCATGTTGCGCATGCCGGCGGACGGCTTGATGTCGAGCCCGCCGGAATCGAACACCACGCCCTTGCCGACCAGGCAGACGAGCGGCCGGTCGGCCTCGCCCCAGGCGATCTCGATCATCCGCGGCGCCCGGGCCGGATCGGCGGCGCGGCCCACGGCATGGACCGCCGGGTAGTTGGCTTCCAGCAGGCCCTCGCCCTCGATGACGGTGATCTGGGCGCCATGCTGCTCGGCGATCTCCCGGGCGATGGCCTCGATCTGGCGCGGACCCATGTCGTTGGCCGGCGTGTTGATCATGTCGCGGGCGAGCGCGCAGGCGTGGGCCACCTGGCGCACCTCGGTCACGTCGGCGCCCTGCGCCAGCAATCGGGGCCGTTCGCCGCTGGCCGCCTTGTACCGGTCGAAGCGATAGCTCCCCAGGGCGAACTGAAGGGCGATCTGGTCGGGGGTGACGCCCCTGGGGCTGGCCGCGATCCGGTACACCCCGGCGGGCAGCTTTGCCGGGAGGGCGCGGAAGATCGTCGGATGCTGGCCGTCGCCGGCGCCGTAAAGCACACGGTCGAGCCCGCCGGCGGCGTTCGGAACCAGCAGGATCTGGCCGGGCCTGCCCCTGAAGTCCGCGGTCGCCGCCAGGGCGCCGGCAAAGGCGTCGGCCTGCAGGTGCGCCGTCGTCTCGGCTTCCGTCAGGGCGTGGATGGGCGCCGCGTGGCCGTCCCAGACATCGAGGATCACATCGGTCATGGGTTCAGCCTAGAGCCCCAAACTCGCGCCGAACAGCGTCAGCGGCAGGGCCGCGAACGCGCCGGCGGCGATCGCCACGCCGTAGGGCACGCCCTCGCCCGGCTCGGCCAGCCGGACGATCCAGGGCGGACCCAGGAGCACAAGGGGACGCAGCTGCGCCGAACGCAGCGAGACCAGCAGGACAGCCAGACTGCCGCCGGCGATGGCGGTGCCGGCCAGCAGGGTGGTCACCGCCGGCCAGCCGACCCACAGGCTGACCGCCGCCAGCAGCTTGGCGTCGCCGCCGCCGACCCAGCGCAGGGCGAACATGACCATGCCGGCCACCAGGGCGCCGGCGCCGACCAGGGCGTTCAGCCCCATTCCGGACAGCGGCATGCCGACCGCCAGCGCCGCGGGCGGAAAGGCGGCGATCAGGGCGAGCGAAACCCAGTTGGGAATGGTGAAGGAAAGCGCATCCTTGAGCGCCGCGGCCAGAACCAGACCCACGAACAGCAGGACGAGAGCGGGGGCGACGAACGGCGGCATTCAATCCTCTTTCGTCCACCTTGCGCCGGCGCGGGTGAACGGACCGTTGCTGTGAAGCTTGGACAAGAAAAAGGCCCCGGCGTTTCCGCCGGGGCCTGATTTTCCGTATCGCGTCAGTCGTTTACGCAGTCGCGGTGTCGACTTCGTCGCTGATCTTGTCGAAGGCGCCGCCGAGGCTGGTGCCCACGGCCTGCAGCGCGCCCACGAGGACGACGGCGATCAGGGCGGCGATCAGGCCATACTCAATGGCGGTGGCGCCGGATTCATCCTTCAGGAAGCGGGTCACGAACTTCGACATGGGCTCTTCTCCTATTTGGCGAGCAGGTGTTGGTGGGGGGCCTCAAGCTCTTGCCTGCTCGCCCCTAAGAACACGATCAAAATGACCCGGCCCGCTTAAAGCCGCATGAAATGGGAATACTAATATCTGGTCATCATGTTAGAGTATTCACGCTTAAATATCGATAACCATATCGCCGGTGACAGAGAAATTCCGCAGTGGAATCAGCAGAAAATCAGGCGAGGGGCGTCCGCTCGCGCCCACCGCCGCGAACAAAGGCCAGTCCCGCAAGTCCTAACGCCAGCAGCACCAGCAGCATGGCGAAGCCGCCCTGCTGGGTGCCGGTAAGCGCGGTGCCCTGGTTCACCAGGGTCGGAGCCAGCCAGGCGGTTGCCACGCCCGAGAGCGCATAGACCCCGAAGAAGGTGCCGGTCTGGTCCGGCGGCGTCAGGCGCGTCAGCAGGGTGCGGCTGGAGGCGTACTGGGCGGTGATGAAGATAGCGTTGGAGAAGCCCACCAGCACGAAGATCCAGTCCGGCAGGTGCTGGAACACCGGCCCGCCCCAGATCGGCGCATGGGCCACCGCGTCGTAGGACCAGAAGAACAGGATCAGGTCCGGGCGCATGCCGAGCATGGCCAGCAGGCCCAGCATCGACATGAATATCTCGATCTGCAGCGCGCGCCTGGGGCCGACGCCGGCATCCAGCCACCGCCCCACGAAGCCGCCCAGCACAGCAAAGATGCTCAGCAGGATCCCGTAGGCGAGCATCTCCAGCGCGCCCCATTTCATGACACCCACGGCGAACACCCCGGCATAGACGAGCACGCCGTTCATGCCGTCCACGAACAGCATCCGCGCGCCGACGAAGACGGCAGCGTCGCGGTAGTGGCTGATGGTCCGGATCATGCCGAACAGGTCGCGGGCCCCGTCGGTTACCGCCTTCAGGGGGCGGATGCCCGTGCGTGGCGCGTCCGGGGTGAACAGGAACAGGGGCACGGAGCCGAGCAGAAGCAGCCCCGCGGCCATCAGCGCCACCACCCGCTCGGGCTCATGGGTCGCCGGATCCAGTCCGAACAGCGGGCTCGAGGGCACCCACGACCAGGTCACCTTGCCCGGCAGGGCGAACGCCCAGGCGGTGAAAGCCAGCGCCAGCACCGAGAACAGGTTGCCCAGCGACAGCGCCAGGCCCGAGGCCTTGTGGGCCGCTCCCATCCCCGCCGCCCGGATCAGCAGCGAATTGTGCAGGATCTCGGAATAGGCGAACAGCACCGTGGCGGTCATCGCCAGCAGCATGGTCATCGGGACCGACAGCCCGGAGCCGTCCGGCTTCGCCCACCAAAGCGCCGCGATGGTCGGGACCATGAGGCCAACGATGAGCCCCAGCAGGCCCTTGCGTCCGCCCAGTTTGTCGATCGAGGCGCCCAGGAACGGCGCGGTGGCCATCACGGCCCAGCCACCCCACTGGTTCCAGCGGGAGATCACCTCCTGCCCCTGGACCGGGTCGCCGACCATGGTGGCGGCCACATAGGGCATGAAGATGTAGATGGTGACCAGGATCACATAGGGATCGCGGCCGCCTTCGAAGATCGCCCACGACAGGCCGCCCCGGTTGAGCTTTCCGTCGCCGCCCAGTTCGGCCGCCAGGGGCGGATCCAGCCCCGCCGACGGCCCATGACTCTCGACGACGGTAGGCTCGGTCAAAGGCGTAATCCCCAGAAGGAGACCGCTCGTTTCAGGCGGCGGTCTTCCGGCCCCACCGTAGCGGCCGGGAACGCCTTGTCGATGGCTAGCCGGCCAGGCGGGCGTCCGAGGCGGCCAGCACCGCGGAGGTGTCCACCTTCAGGCCCTGGGCCGCCAGCGCCTCGCACAGCGCCGTCAGGCACAGGCGCACATGCCAGGGTGTCGCCGAGGCGCCCATCAGACCGATCCGCCAGACCTTGCCCTTCAGCGGGCCAAGGCCGGCGCCGAGTTCCAGATCCCAGGTCTTCAGCGCATGCGCCCGCACCGCGGCCTCGTCGATCCCGTCGGGCACGATCACGGTGTTGAGCTGCGGAAGGCGATGCTTCTCGTCCACCAGCATCTTCAGGCCGGCGGCCTCCAGGCCGGCGACAAGGGCCTCGTGGGTGCGCGCGTGGCGGACGGTGGAGGCCTGAACCCCCTCCTCGAACAGCACGACCAGAGATTCATGGAGCCCGTAGAGCGCATTGATGGGGGCCGTATGGTGATAGGTCCGGCCACCCTCGCCGCCCCAGTAGGACATCAGCAGGTTGAAATCGAGCAGCCAGTTCCGGACCTTTTCCTTTCGCCCGGTGATGGCCGCCTGCGCCCGCTTGCTGATGGCGATCGGCGACAGGCCCGGGGGCGCGGAAAGGCACTTCTGGGTGCCGGAATAGACGATGTCGGCGTCCCAGGCGGCGGCGTCGACGCTGATCCCGCCCAGCGAGGTCACGCAGTCCACGATGCTGAGGGCGCCGTGCTTCCGGGCCAACCCACACAGGGTGGCCGCATCACTGCGCACGCCCGTCGAGGTCTCGGCGTGGACGAAGGCCAGCACCTTGGTGGGCGCCTCGGCCAGGGCGGCGGCGACGCGGTCGGCGTCCACCGGCTGGCCCCATTCGTGATCGACGGTGACCACGGTTGCGCCCGCGCGCCCGGCCATGTCCGCCATCCGGCCCCCGAAGGCGCCGTTGACCGCGACCACCGCCCGGTCGCCCGGCTCCAGCAGGTTCATGATCGCCGCTTCCATCCCCGCGGTGCCGGGCGCCGGCAGGGGCACACAGGCGTGGTCAGGGGCGTTGAACAGCCGCTGCAGGGCAGTCTTGATCTCTTCCATCAGCTTCTGGAACTCGGGGTCCAGGTGACCGATGGTCGGCCGCGCCAGGGCGGCCAGCACGCGGGGGCTGACGTCGGACGGGCCCGGGCCCATCAGGACACGGCGAGGCGGCTGGAAGGACTGCATGGCGGCTCCGGCGTAGCGAGGCCGCGTGCTTAGGACGTGGCCGCCCCTCTAGGCAAGCAGCCGGTCGTGCAGACGTTCCCGTATCTCGGGATTCAGGCCCAGCACGTCGTCCAGGTAGCCGTCCAGCGAGCCGTGCGCCTCGCGCATCACCCGGAAGGCCTCCTCGAGGTAGTCCGCCTCGACCCGCATGGCGGTCATCAGCGCCTCGTCTGACGGTACGCGGCCACCGGCGGTCTCAGTGACGTACTCGCGCATCAGCGGAAGCCGGGCGACCATCCGCTCGTGATTGTTGGTGAGCAGGTAGTCGGCGACGATGTCGTCGTCATGCACCCCGGCCACATGGTGGGTCAGGGCGCAGATGATGCCGGTGCGGTCCTTGCCCGCGGCGCAGTGCACCAGGATCGGACCGGTCGTCTCGGCCAGCGCGCGGAAGTAGCGCTGGTAGAGGTCGATGTGCCGCCGCTGGACCGGCGCGGCGCGGTAGTAGTCGCGCATGTAGGCGTGGAAGGACTCCACGCTGAGGTCCGAACTGGCGATGAAGGTCGACCACTCGTCGGCGGAATCCTGGCCGATGTCGTTCTCGATCACCTGGGCGTCGAAGTTCTCCCAACGCCGGCTGGGCTCACGCTCACGCTCATTGGCCCGGCGCAGGTCCACGATCACCGAAAGGCCCATGCCGGCCAGCTTCGCAAGGTCGGCCTCCGTCGCCCGTGCCTGGTGCGCCGCCCGATAGAGCAGGCCGCGCTTCAGCCGTCGCTGTCCTGCGGCGTAGTCGCCGAAGTCACGGAAGTTCTCGATGCCCTCGAAGGGGATGTGCCGGGTCATGGGTGGGTTCTAGCCGGAACCTGAGACATTTTCGAGATCGCACACCGCGCCGAGGCCTTGGGATAACTACCGGGCATTGGTCGGATATTCACGGCCTATCCGGCGGCTTACGGATTTTCCCTTCAATAGAGATGAGGAAATCCGCAGAGTGACGCTCGCTGAAGGCCTTCGCTGCAGCTACATTTTATTTTGACGTCACTGCGAAAAATTGCCGTTCGCGCTCCAGAATCTTGCGTCTCGCTGTCCGGCGCCCGGGGAAAATTCCCGTTCTGAGCGTTTTATCTGAATTCAGGCGTCCCGAACGGGGATTGGGCTTGTCGAACCGCGATCTTTCAAAGCCAATTGAGTCCACATAGCCGTCTGAGACGGCTGGGGATCATTGGGGGTCGAAATGCGAGTTCACTTGTCAGCCCGCGCCGCGAGCGCGGCGCTTCTGCTGTTGGCCGCAGCCGGTATCGCTGGGCCCGCCTCGGCCGGTCGCGGCATCCAGGCCGATTTCTCCGGCACGCCAGCCATAGACTCGGGCTTCACCTGCACGCTCGGACAGGCCTGCGCCGGGTACGACCTCCCCATCAGCTCGAGCTACTTCAAGACCTACTCCGGCCCCTTGGGCGACGTCGGCTACTTCCGCGATTTCGCCGATCCGTTCGTGGCCCCCAAGATCTACTTCTACAAGGAAGGCGTGATCGCCTTCGACGACCAGCTTCCCTTGACGGCGAGCGTCTCGGGCGGACTGGCGTCCCTAGGCAACGGCAACTGGTTCGCGCCCGGCTTCGGGGCCGCAACCGACATGTACGCCTTCGAGGACCCCAACGGCCAGTTCCGGGTGAACTGGGGTCCCAACAACGGCGCCCTGGACTTCCCCGGCGACCCCGAGGGCTGCCAACTGCAGCTGGGCGAGTGCAACGAGCCGCCGACCTACATCGTCCCCCTGTTTCAGCTTGTCATCAGCGATGAGTTCACCGTCCAGGACGAGGCGTTCAATTCCGTTCCGACGATCGGCTTCGGCTACTCGACGACGACGCTCCAGAACCGCGTGTCGGGGTACAACTACGCTCCGTTCACCGGCGGCCTGCCGGGTCCGAACCCCAACGACGCGGCGACCGACTTCTTCGACCTGCGCTATGGCGGCAGCCTGAACGCGGGCGGAACCGGCGCCGTGCCGGAGCCGGGGGTCTGGGCGATGATGATCCTGGGCTTCGGTCTCGCAGGCGCGGCCATGCGCCGTCGGCGCGCGGCCGGGCCTGTTCTCGGCTGAGCCCACGCGACATGTCCGATGCCCCGGGGACACCGATGAAATACTCGGTGTTCATCAGCTACAATCACCGGGACCGGAAGTTTGCCGCCTGGCTGCACCGCTCGCTCGAGACCTACCGGATCCCGAAGCAGCTCTGGGGGCTGGAAAGCAACGTCGGGGTGATCGGGCGGCGGCTGCCGCCGGTGTTCCAGGACCGTGAGGAACTGGCGGCGTCCAGCAACCTGGGCGCCTCGGTGCTCGCCGCTCTGGAGCAGTCGGCCTGCATCATCGTCATCTGCTCGCCGAACGGCGCGCGATCACGCTGGGTGAACGAGGAGATCCGCACGTTCACCGCCATGGGCCGGCGCGACAGGCTGCAGTGCCTGATCGTGGGTGGCGAGCCCAACGCCACGACAATCCCCGGAATGGACCCGGCGCTCGAGGCGCTGCCGCCGGCGCTGTTCGAGAACGGCGGGCAGGAGCCGCTCGCCTCGGATATCCGGCCGGGTCAGGACGGTCGGCTACCGGCCAAGCTGAAACTGCTCGCCGGCGTTCTGGGCGTCGACTACGACCAGCTCAGGCAGCGCGAGGCGGCGCGGCGACAGCGACGGATGATGGCGATCACCGGCGCTTCTGCCGCAGGGTTCGTGGTGATGTCTGGCCTAACCGTATCGGCGGTCATGGCGCGCAGCGAAGCTATCCGGCAACGTGACATCGCCCGCCAGAAAACCCTTACCGCCGAGCGGACGGTGGAGTTCGTGAAGTCGATCTTCGCCGTGTCCGATCCCTCGGAGGCCCGGGGTGCGACCATCACCGCCCGCGAGATCCTGGACCGGGGCGCCCTCGGCATTGAAGCCAGTCTTCAGCGGGAGCCGACGGTCAAAGCGGAACTGGGCACGACCCTGGGCGAGGTCTACGCCAATCTCGGATTGCTGAAGGACGGCAGCCGCCTGATCGAACGGATGCTTCAGGTCCCGGGCGTCGATCCTGGCACCCGTGCCCGGCAGTATCTGGCGCTCGGGGAGACCCGCGGCTGGCAGGCCGATGACGCCGGCGCCGTCGAGGCCCTGACCCGGGCCCTGGCCCTTGCGCGCGATCCCGCCGCTGGCCGCGAGGATCTTGTCCCGCGCATCCTCAGCGCCCTGGGAACCTCTCAGACCCTGCTCGGCGACACCGGACGCGGGGCCGCCAACATCCGCGCGGCGCTCGCCGCCGATCTCAAGTCCGATCCGGACAGCGTCGATGTGGCGCGGGATCTCGAGGCCCTGGCCTACAATGACCTGATCGCCAACCGCTTCGGGCCCGCCCGGACGAGTCTGAACCGCGCGCTGGAGATACGCATCCGTGAGCAGGGGCCGACCCATCCCCTGGCGGTCCAGGACCTCAACCAGCTGGGATACGCCGCCTACATGCAGCGCGACTCCGCCAGCGCCGAGCGCCTCTGGGCGCGCACCCTGCCGCTGAACGAGCGGATCCTGGGGCCGGACCACCCCGAGGTCGCCGTTTCGCTGAACAACCTCGCCCTGCTTATGGTGGAACGGCGCGACTACGCCGCCGCTCTGCCGCTGTTGCGCCGGGCCGTGGCGATCAACCTGGCCCAGCGTGATGACCGCTCGCCGGAACTGGTCTTCGAATACACCAACCTCGGCATCGCTCTGCGTGGCGTGGGCGACGTGAAGGGCGGCGAGGAAGCCTTCCGCAAGGCATTGTCAGCTGCCCGCAAGCACAAGCACCGAAACCTCGCGCCGATCCTTGTGAATCTTGCCGACGTGGCCTGCGAACGGCGCGATGTGGATGAGGGCCTGGCGCTGCTGTCGGAAGCCGCGCCGATCATGGCCCGGGTCTATCTCGACGACCCATGGCGCAGCGCATGGGTGGAGGTCATCCGCGCCAACTGCCTCCTGAAGGCCGGCCGACGGGCCGAGGCGCTCAGCATCGCCACACCGGCGACGGCGACCATCGCCGTTCGCTGGCCCCGTGGCAGCCACTATGCGGTCCGCGCCAACGCCATTCTCAAGGCGGCGCGGGCCAGCTCCTGAAGGCCTCCTACCGGAACGGCGGCTCGTCGAAGCTGCGCAGCTTGCGCGAGTGCAGGCGCGCGCCTTCGGCCTTGAGCAGCTCGATGGCCTCCAGGCCGATCTGCAGGTGCTGGGCGATGGCCCGGTCGTAGAAGGCGTTGGCCTGGCCCGGCAGCTTGATCTCGCCGTGCAGCGGCTTGTCCGACACGCACAGCAGCGTCCCGTAGGGCACCCGGAACCGGTAGCCCTGGGCGGCGATGGTGGCGCTCTCCATGTCGATGGCCACGGCCCGGCTCTGGTTGAACCGGAGCGCGCTGGACGAATACTTCAGCTCCCAGTTCCGGTCGTCGGTGGAAACCACCGTGCCGGTCCGCAGCCGCCGCTTGAGCACGTCGCCGGTCTCGCCGGTGATCCGCTCGGCGGCGGTGTTCAGCGCCACCTGCACCTCGGCCAGCGGCGGGATCGGGATCTCTGGCGGCAGCACCTTGTCCATCACATGGTCGTCCCGCAGGTAGGCATGGGCCAGGACGTAGTCGCCGATCTTCTGCGAACCGCGCAGCCCGCCGCAGTGGCCGATCATCAGCCAGGCCTGGGGCCGCAGGACCGCCAGGTGGTCGCAGACCGTCTTGGCGTTGGACGGACCGACGCCGATGTTGACCAGGGTGATCCCGGCGCGGCCGGGCGCCATCAGGTGGTAGGCCGGCATCTGGTGCTTCCGCCAGGTTCCGGCCGCGACCGTGGCCTCGGGGTTCGGGGTGTCCTTGTCGATCAGCACGTGGCCGGCCGCCGACAGCGCCGTATAGGGCCCGCCCGCCTTGAGCTGCGCCGCGCCCCAGCTGACGAATTCGTCCACATAGCGGTGGTAGTTGGTGAACAGCACATACTGCTGGGCGTGATCGGCCGGCGTGCCGGTGTAGTGGGCCAGCCGGGCCAGCGAGAAGTCCGTACGCAGGCCGTCGAACAGGGCCAGCGGCCGGGCCTCGTCCTCGCGGCCGATCCATGAGCCGTCGGCGATCTCGTCGCCGATGAAGGCCAGCTCGGTGGTCGGGAAATGCCGGGCGATCTCCATGGCGCTGACATCAGCCTGGGCCATGTCGGACGGATCGAGCACGTAGGGGAACGGAATCTCCTGGGCGGAGGGCCCCACCTCGATGTCGACCTCGAAGTCCTGTTGCAGGAGGGAGAGCTGCTCGATCAGGTATTCGCGGAACAGCGCCGGGCGCGTCACCGTCACCGCATAGCGGCCGGGCGCGGCGATCCGGGCATAGGCGCGGCTGATCCGGGGATAGGCCTTGCCTTCCGGCCAGCAGAGGCGGAGCTCGGGATAGACGAACGCCCCCGCGCGGCGGGCCGCGGGATCGGGCGGCGGACCGCCGGCCAGAAAGATCTTCAGGGCGGTGCGGAGAGACTCGACGCTTTGGCGGTACTCAGTCTCTAGCCGATCGACGATGCCGGCTGCTTCTGTTTTCTTCATCCGCCGCCTTATAGCGCGAGGTTGTGACGCTTGCGAATCCGGCGCGCTGGACGCCGCCCTGCTTCTTCGCGACAAAGGACATCCAGCGCAGCCTCCCCGGGGACGGAATGAACCGCCTTTTCACCTACTTTGTCGTCGGCTCCATGATCCTGGGCGTGCTGGTCGGTTGGATCATCAACGTCGCTGTTCCGGCGGATGGCGCCAAGGAGATCGCCAGCAACCTGACCATCGTCACCGATGTGTTCCTTCGGCTGATCAAGATGATCATTGCGCCGCTGGTGTTCGCCACCCTGGTGGCGGGGATCGCCCACATGGAAGACGCCGGCGCCGTAGGCCGGATCGGCGTGAAGACCATGGGCTGGTTCATCAGCGCCTCGATCGTCTCTCTGACGATCGGCCTGATCATGGTCCACCTGTTGAAGCCGGGCTCCGGGCTCAACCTGACGCTTCCTGACGCCGCCACCACCGGCGCGGCCGTGGACACCGCCAAGTTCACCCTGCGCGACTTCGTCACCCACCTGGTGCCCAAGTCGATCGTCGAGGCGATGGCCAACAACGAGATCCTGCAGATCGTGGTGTTCTCGGTGTTCGTCGGCACCGCCGTGGCCTCGATCGACGACAAGGCGCCGGCCGTGCTGGCCCTGGTCGAGCAGGTCGCCGCCATCATGCTGAAGGTCACCGGCTATGTGATGAAGACCGCGCCGCTGGCGATCTTCGCCGCGCTGGCCGCCACCATCGCCACCCAGGGCATCGAGGTGCTCTGGACCTATGTGAAGTTCATCGGCGGCTTCTACCTGTCGCTGGGCATCCTCTGGGCGCTGCTGATCGCCGTGTCGGTGCTGATCGTGGGCCCCCGTGCGCTGAAGCTGATCGCCGCGGTCCGCCAGCCGACCCTGCTGGCCTTCTCCACAGCCTCGTCCGAAGCCGCCTATCCGCGCACCCTGGAGGCGCTCCAGCAGTGGGGCGTGTCGCGCAAGGTCGCCAGCTTCGTGCTGCCGCTGGGCTACTCGTTCAATCTGGACGGGTCGATGATGTACTGCACCTTCGCCACCCTGTTCATCGCCCAGGTCTACGGGATCGAGATGACCGTCGCCCAGCAGGTCACCATGCTGGGCCTGCTGATGGTCACGTCCAAGGGCATGGCCGGCGTGCCGCGGGCGTCGCTGGTGGTGATCGCCGCCACACTGGCCTATTTCGACCTGCCAGAGGCCGGGTTGCTGCTGATCCTGACGGTCGACCACATCCTCGACATGGGCCGCTCGGCCACCAACGTGATCGGCAACACCGTCGCCAGCGCCGTGGTCGCCAAGTGGGAGAATCAGATCACCGAACCGGAGGCGGAACCCGCCCGCGCCTGACAGGCGTGAGGTGCTAATTACGGTAAACCACGTCGCTTAACGCGACATTCGCCTCGTCAGGATCAAGTGGGGGAACCAACACAGGACCCCCGCTCCCTCACGTGCCGCAGACGTCCAACAGCCTTACCGATCTGGCCGCCCGGGTGGCCGAGCTGGAAGCCGAGCGGGAACTGACGCTGCGGCTGGCCCAGACCGATTCCCTGACCGGCCTGGTGAACCGCGGCGCCTTCACCTCCGGCCTCTGCGAGCGGCTGGAGATGGCCCGGCAGAGCGGCGCCTCGGTGGCCCTGTTCATCATCGACCTCGACCGCTTCAAGAACCTCAACGACACCCTGGGCCATCACGCCGGCGATCAGCTTCTGGCCGAACTTGGCGCGCGCCTGCGGCAGGAAGCCCGGCCCGGCGACATGGTCGCCCGCCTGGGAGGCGACGAGTTCGCCCTGGTCACCGACGACACCGACATCGTCGAGCGGGCGCGGCGGCTCATCGCGCTCCTCACCCAGCCGCACAGCATCGATGGGCGCGCCGTCTCGCCGGGCGGCTCGGTCGGCGTGGCGACCTTCCCGCGGGACGCCAGCGACGTCGTCGACCTGCAGCGCTTCGCGGACATGGCGCTCTACCGCGCCAAGACCCAGGGCGGTCGCCGCACCTCCGTGTTCGACGCCGACCTTCGCGATGAAAGCGTCCGCCGCCGCACACTGGAAGATGAGCTTCGCCGCGCCATTCCCGCCGGCGAGATCGAGCCCTGGTTCCAGCCGATCATCGATTCCATGACCGGCCGCATGGTCGGCGTCGAGGTGCTGGCCCGCTGGCGCCACCCCGAGCAGGGCCTGCTGTCGCCCGCTGCCTTCGTGCCCATGGCCGAGGAGTTGGGCCTGATCCGCGCCATCGACGAGGCGATCTTCGAAGCCGCCTGCGCGCGGACCGCCCCCTGGGTCGCGGACGGCCTGATCGAGGTCGTCAGCTGCAACGTCTCGCCCCGCGACCTGCTGGACCCCGCCTTCTCGCGCAAGCTGATCGGCCGACTGGCCGACACCGCCCTGCCGGCGACGGCGCTCACCGTCGAGATCACCGAGACCTTCCTGCTCCAGGACATGGCGCTCGCGCGCCGCCACATCGAGCGGCTGGCGTCGCGTGGCGTCAACGTGGCGCTCGACGACTTCGGCACCGGCTACTCCAACCTGCGCGCACTGATGCACCTGCCGATCCAGACGGTGAAGCTGGACCGTTCGCTGATCGACGACGTCGGGCGGGACGCCCGGGTTTCCAAGCTGGTCGCCTCCATGCTGCACGCCGCCCGTTCGCTGGGCGTGCGCATCATCGCCGAGGGGGTCGAGAACGAGGCCCAGGCCCTCTTTCTGCGCTCCGCAGGCTGCGACCGGATGCAGGGCTTTTTCTTCGCCCGGCCCATGCCCGCCGACGAGATGGAAGCGATGCTGCGAGAGGCCAACGGCCCCGCACCGCGGCTGGCCGCCGCGGGCTGACCACCCCCCACTTCCATACGCGTATGATCTCCCCCATATGAGGTCCAGAGACGGAACACACCCTCTGGAGACCATGCGAAACCACCTTCGGACTTTCACCCTCCTGGCCGCCCTCACCGCCCTCTTCGTTGGGGCGGGCTATGCCATCGGCGGCCCCACCGGGATGCTGCTCGCCCTGCTCTTCGCCGGCGGGATGAACCTGTTCAGCTACTGGAATTCCGACCGGATCGTGCTGGCCATGTACCGTGCGGCCGAGGTCGATGACTCGCACCCGGAGCCGCTGATCCGCAGCTACGCCGCCGACGTGCTGGAGCTGGCGCGCAACGCCGGCCTGCCGGCGCCGAAGGTCTATGTGATCGACCAGGACCAGCCGAACGCCTTCGCCACCGGCCGCGATCCGGCCCACGCCGCCGTCGCCGCCACGCGGGGCCTGCTGACGATGCTGGACCGCCGCGAGATCCGCGGGGTCATGGCCCATGAGCTGGCCCACGTGAAGAACCGCGACACCCTGACCATGACCATCACCGCCACCATCGCGGGCGCGATCGGGGCGCTGGCCAACTTCGCCTTCCTTTTCGGGGGCCGCGACGAGAACGGTCGACCGGCCGGGATCGTGGGCGCCATCGCCATCGCCATCATCGGTCCCCTGGCCGCCGGCCTGGTGCAGATGGCCATCAGTCGCGGGCGCGAATATGAGGCCGACCGCGAAGGCGCGGCGATCAGCGGCGACCCGCAGGCGCTCGCATCCGCCCTGCAGAAGATCGACGCCTACGCCCGGGGCGGCTACGGCAACCCCGACGCCGAGCGCAACCCGGCCACGGCCCACATGTTCATCATCAACCCCCTGGGCGGGGCCCGCGGCGACAGCCTGTTCTCGACCCACCCGGCCACGCACAACCGGGTCGAGGCCCTGCTCGGCATGGCTGCGGTCCCGGCCCGGGCGCGCGGCACGGCGGTCCCGGTCACCGGGTCCCGGCGCATCGGCCCCTGGTCCTGACGGACAGACTGCGACAGCGCGCCACATGTCTGCACGGCGTCTGCACGGCTCAGTCCCCGAAACCGCCCTTATTCACCGCCATGGTCAGCAGTGTTGAGCCTGAACCTGTCGCTCCGGACCAAAATGGCCGGATAGGTCCCTTCCCTTTGACCCGCACGTCAGGCGCCCTGCAGCTGTTCGGGATTTCCAGGCTCCCGCTGTCGTTTGATTGGTTCTGTAACTGCCATGTCCATCTTCAAGTGCACGCTCGATATCGACGCGCCGGCTTCCGAGGTCTGGCGCGTGCTGACCACGCCGGAACTGGTGAAGGAGTGGGCCGCCGTCTACGTCGAGGGACTGTCCATCCGCACCTCCTGGCGCGAGGGCGAGCCGGTGACCTGGCGGGCGGGCGACGGAGCCATCCAGGCCTGCGGGAAGGTCGCGGCCTTCCGGCCGGAGCGCCTGCTCCGGTTCGACTATGATTCCGGTCCGCGGGACGAGCCCCGCAGCTTCTCCGAGACCTTCGAGATCGAGCCCTCCGATCACGGTTCGCGCCTGCGCCTGACCACGGGCCCGCTGGCCGAGGGGCAGGCCGACGTCATGCGCAGCCAGGCCCGACAGGCCGTCGCCGAGATCAAGAGCCTGGCGGAGGAGTCCGCCCAGATCCACCGCCTCCGCTAGGGCTTCGCCGCGCGTTCCTCGATGCGCGCGCCGCCCAGCGCATTGGGGAGGCTGTAGTTGCCTTCGTGGCAGGCGTATTCGTAGATCGGTCCTGTCGCAGCGCGCATCGGCATCTCGGCCCGCCAGGGCTGCCGGAAAAGCGTCGGATCCTCGACTGTGAATTCGTAGAGAATCCGGTCCGCCGCAATCCGCGTGAACCGCTCGCGAATGCGCATGGCGGGTGAGTGGGCGAAGCCGCCGCCAAGGCTTGCCACATACCCCTTGGCGCTGAGGTTGGTGGTCTCGACCACCAGGGTTTCGCCCTCCCACCAGCCGACGGAATCCCCCAGCCACGACTGCGCCTGCGCATGAGGGTGCGTCCGGTCGCGCAGGCGGATGATCCGCACGTCGTGGTTCATTTCCACCAGGATCGCCACATGGTCCGGAGTCTGCACGATCTGGTAGTGGGCGTTGAAGGCCGTGTTCATCATCGGCGGCCCCTCCGGTGAGCCGATGGCAGTCAGGCAGCGCTCGGTCAGCGGCCGGCCTTCCGGCCCGTCGAAGCTGTCCACGTTGAGCGCCTTGCCCCGGGCGCGGCCGGCCTCGGTGAGCGGCAGTCGTCCATCCGACGGATCGACGATCCAGGAGGTGCGGCGCTGGCCGTCCATGCGCGCCAGGCCCATGTCCATCTCGATGAAGTCGGCGTTTTCCACCTCGTCTATCGGTGGCGGGGCGGGCGCCTTGGGGTCGATGGGCGCGGTGCTGATCAGCGCGCCGACCATCTGGCGAAAGCCGGCTTCCATCATCGCCGCCTCGGCGTCAGTGGCCACGAGGCCTTTGAAGATCGGCGGCCGCTGCAGCATGGTCACCGAGGAATTGGTCCAGATCCCCTGAAGATCGGGCGCCCCCGAACGGGTTCTCGGCGCGCGGTATGGTCCCGCATCGGCGTCGCCCGCCGACAGGCCTACGCCCGCCGCAATCACCGCGAACAGCGCCGCCGCCAGCGGGCGGAAGGACCGGGCGAACCGCACCTTCAGGAACCCGAACAGCCCAAGACCGACCGCGGCCAGCACGGGGGCCACGGGGACGAAGGTATCGCGGATGGCCTCGGGCAGGAAACCCTGCTGGCCCAGGAAGAATGAGCCTACCGCCACGAACAGCGCCGCGCTCATCCGCCAGGCATGCCGGCCCAGCCGCCGCGCGCCCGTCACGCCCCCGCGCCGGATCATCCGCAGGTCTGCCGCCGCCGCCAGGGCCGCGACGACGCCCAGGGCATAGACGGTGGCGAAGTCCTCCGCCGGCGACCGCCACGCCGGAACCAGCGCCAGGGTCAGCGCCGTGGCCGCCAGGGCGAGCGGCACGACAACGGCGAGCCTTTCGAACCAGCCCACCGTGCCGGGGCGGCGGCGGACCGAGAGCCAGGCCGTGCAGGTCATGTAGAACGTCAGCACCGCCGCCGTGGTGTTGGTCCACTGGTCCTCATCGAGCATCGGCGCCACGACGGCGGCGACGCCCGACATGCACAGCATGGCGATGACGAAGACGGTCCCGGCGACGCGGTGGGCCCGCCCGCCCTTCGGCGACAGCATCGCTGCGAAGCCGGAGACAATCCCGGTCGCGCCACCGCCGATGTGCAGCGCCAGGGCGGCCGTCGCCACGACATGAAGAATGAGAGGCGCGGTCGGATCGATCTGCAGGTTCATGGCGTCGAAGGTGTCACGCTTGTAACTTGGCCCAGGGATGGAGCGCCCTAAGCCTAGGCGCCGGGAGCCCCGACGCCATGACGCGAAGCCTCAAAAGCATGATCGACCGTTGCAGCGGGTCGCCCGGCCATGGCTGAGCCCACGGTCGGCGCAGGCTATGCCCGCGAACTGATGACCCTGGCGACGTCGCGGGGCGCCGACCCCGCCCGGCTGGCCGACCTCTCCGGGATCGACCCGGCCGATCTGGCCGACCAGGACAACCGTGTGCCGTTCGGCCGCTATGTGGCGCTGATGCGGGCGGCCAAGGCGCTCACCGGAGACCCCGCGCTCGCCCTGCACTATGGCGAGGCTGTGGACCTCTCGGAGATCTCGGTGGTCGGCCTGATCGCCCATGCCGCCGAGACCATGATGCACGCCTTCGCACAGTTGAACCGCTATGGCCGGCTTGTGGTGGAGGTCGAGGGTGTGGGGCCGGACGACCGGTTCCAGATGGTCCGCGACGACGAAGGCCTCTGGCTGGTCGACACCCGGACCAACGCCAACGACTTCCCCGAGCTGACCGAGTCGACCTTCGCGCGCATGGCCTGTCGCTCCCGCCAGTTCGGCGACACCCCGTTCGTCATGGCCGTTCAGGTGACCCACCCGGCCCCGGCGCACCGGGCCGAATACGATCGCATCTTCCAGGCGCCCGTCACCTTCGACGCCCCCCGCAACGCCCTGCGGGTCGACGTGAGCTGGTCGAACAACAAGGTCGCCCTGATGCCACGCTACGTCTTCGGCGTGCTGAGCGAACACGCCCAGGCCCTGCTCGAGAGCCTCGAAGCGTCCAGGTCGGTCCGGGGTCGCGTCGAGAGCCTGCTGCTGCCCGTACTGCACACAGGCGAGACGGGCATCGACCGGATCGCCGGCCAGATCGGAGTCAGCCGCCAGACCCTGTTCCGCCGGCTCAAGGCCGAGGGCGCCACCTTCGAGCAGGTGGTCGACGCGCTGCGCTGCAGGATGGCCCGGCACTACCTCACCGGCGGCAAGGTGTCGGTGAACGAGACCGCCTATCTGGTAGGTTTCTCCGAACCGGCTGCCTTCTCCCGGGCTTTCAAGCGCTGGACCGGCATGTCGCCCCGGGACCTTCGCGTCGCGGCCGCCCAAGGCGCCGTCGGCGCCGTCTGAGGCGACCGGTCGCGGCGCATTTCGCGCGCGTCCCCGCACGCCGAGACGCTATAGCTTGCCCATGAGCGATCCCGAGTCCTCGCCCCTGCGCCGCTTCTTCGCCCAGCTGGGTCCCGGCCTCGTGACCGGCGCCGCCGACGACGACCCCAGCGGCATCGGCACCCACAGCCAGGTGGGCGCCGAATTCGGCTATGGCCTGGCCTGGACCTTCGTATTCAGCTTCCCGCTGATGGTGGTGATCCAGGAGGTGGCCGCCGAGATCGGCCGGGTCACCGGCGCCGGGATCGCCCGCAATCTGCGCCGGCACTATCCACGCCCCCTCCTGTGGACCGTGGTGGCGCTTCTGCTGGTGGCCAACATCGTCAACCTGGGCGCCGACCTCTCCGCCATGGGCGCGGCCCTGCAGTTGCTGACCGGCGGCAACGCCGCGCTCTACACGCTGCTGTTCGGCATCGTCTGCGTGGTCATCGAGGTAGGGCTGAACTACGCCCGCTATGCCGCCCTGCTGAAGTGGACCACGCTGTCGCTGTTTTCCTACGTGGCCGTGGTCATGGTGGCCGGCGTGCCCTGGGGCCGGGCGCTCACCGCCCTGTTCGTGCCGGAGTTCCAGTGGACCGCCGCCTACGCCACCGCCGTGGTGGCGATCCTGGGCACCACCATCAGCCCGTATCTCTTCTTCTGGCAGGCCGCCCAGGAGATCGAGGAACAGCATCGTCATCATGCCAAGCCGCTTTGCATCACCCCGCGCGAGGCCGGCCCGGAGCTGAAGCGCATCCGCCTGGACACTCTGGTTGGCATGGCGTTCTCGTCGCTGGTGTCGCTGGCCATCGTCTTCGCCACCGCCGCCACGCTGAACGCCCACGGCATCACCAACATCACCACCTCCGCCCAGGCCGCCGAGGCGCTGCGCCCGATCGCTGGCCCGTTCGCCTTCGCCCTGTTCGCGGTGGGCATAATCGGAACCGGGATGCTGGCCGTGCCTGTGCTGGCCGGCTCGGCCGCCTATGCTGTCACGGAGATGGTCGGCGTCGCCGGCAGTCTCGACGCCAAGCCGCTGCGGGCGCGCCTGTTCTACGCCACCATCGCGGTGACCACCCTGATGGGCGCCTCGCTGAATTTCGTCGGCATCGACCCGGCCCGCGCGCTCTACTGGGCGGCCGTGGTCAACGGGGTGCTGGCTGCGCCGCTGATGGCGGCCATGATGCTTATCGTGCGCAATCCGCTGGCCATGGGCCGCCTCACCCTGGGGCCGCGCGCGACCATGCTCGGCTGGGGAGCGACAGCCGTGATGGCCATCGCGACCTTGGTCTTCTTCGCCAGCCTGCTCTAGCGACCGCTCCCGCGCGGCTTGGCCACCGGCAGCGGATCAGGCAAGCTGGACCCATGCCTGACGAACGCCGGAACGACCGCTACGCCCTTCGCCGCGACACCGCCGGCTGGACCGTCACTGTCGTCTGGACCGGCGAACCGGCCCTCGTCGGCGGTGTGCCGCAGACCGGCCTGTCCGAGGATGACGCCCGCCACATGGCCGGCCTGCTCAACGCTCAGTCGCGTCGGGGCGACAGCTCCATGCGAAGGTAGAGCGGGCCGCGCTCATCCTTTCCAGGAAATGAACAAAGAGTTGCCCTGGATCACAATGTGAGGTGATCGCGGCGATATCGTGCCCCGGACTACTGGTTTGAGTAGAGCCTCGGGGAGCATCCCAATGTCCACCTTTGCACGCCTTGTCGCCGGCGCCGCGATTGCTGCCGCACTTACAGTCGGTTTCGCGGAGACATCTTACGCTGGCCCCGTGAATGGCGGCTTCACGACCAACTCGATTCCGCGAAACGATGACGGCTCCGCGGCCGGCGCCGTCGCCCTGCCCTTCACGGCCAACTTCTTCGGCACGTCGTACACAGAGCTTTACGTCAACAACAACGGCAATGTGACCTTCAACGCGCCGCTCGGCGTCTACACGCCCACCGGGGTCGCCGGCGGCTATTCCGGCCTGCCGATCATCTCGCCGTTCTTCGCCGACGTGGACACCCGCGGGGCGCGCAGCAACCTGGTCCAGTACGGCAACGGGACCTATCAGGGTCGCACCGCCTTCGGGGTCGAGTGGATCGACGTCGGCTACTACGGGGCCCACGACGACCTGCTCAATTCCTTCGAGCTGATCCTCACCGACCGGTCTGACGTCAACGCCGGCGACTTCGACATCTACTTCAACTACGACCGGATTCTCTGGGAGACGGGGGACGCCAGCAACGGCCACGGCGGCTTCGGCGGCTCGTCCGCTGCGGCCGGATTCTCCAACGGCACGGGCGTTCCCGGAACCTTCTACCAGTTCCCCGGTTCGCTGGTGAACGGCGCCCTGCTCGACGGCGGATCCAACTCCCTCTCGGCCAACACCAACGACGGGGTGACCGGCCAGTACCGGTTCCAGGTCCGCAATGGCGGCGTGGTGGTCCCGCCCATCACCGGCGTTCCGGAACCGGCCACCTGGGCGATGATGATCATCGGCTTCGGCGGCGTCGGCGTCCTCCTGCGCCGCCGCGAGCGGCTGACGGCGGACCTGGCCTGAGGTTCGCGGCCCGGGGCAGGGTCCGTCCTGCCCCGGCGCCCGACTTCAGGCCAGATCGAGCACGAACCCGCCAGGATGGTGGAAATCCGCCTCGCCGGCCGGGTGGGCAAGCGCCCAGTACGACAGCCCGCCGTCGACCGTCCCGATCACCGCCGACAGGCCCAGTCGCCACGGCCCCGCCAGGCCTGTGATGGCTGACAGGTCGATCCGGGCGCGCAGCCCGAAACCCCCCGGGATCGCCGAGGCCGCGATGGCCGGCGCGGCGATCACCATCTCCTCCGCCATACCCGACCGGTAGCCGTCGAACCGATAGGCCGCCCAGGCCCCAGAGGGCGCGAGGTTCAGCTCATGATAGCCGTCCGCGCCCTGCGCCTTAACGAAGGCTTCGAAGCAGGTCCGCCGCCAGAGCCCGTCGGTCCGCACCGCGGGCGCGGGCCCGGGCAGGGCCAGGACGCCGGCCGGATCCATCACCTCGAACCGCAGCTCCATCTCGCCGCGCCCGGCGCGGGCGGCTTCCACGGAAACCCCGGTCACGGCCGACGGGAAGCCGGGATGGCGGATTAGCGACAGCATGGACATCCCGGCAGTCTGCACCTCCCGGCCCATCGCCGTCACGCCCGGGTTCGAATCGGCCCACGGTCAAGTCTGGCCTCCCGGCCCGGAGCGACCGCCCGCCGATGACCCAGCGCATGAAGGACATTGCCGAGGAGATCGTCCGCCTCCAGGGCGAGCTCGACCGCGAGATCGAGGCCCGGCGCAAGGCGTTGGGCTGGGAGCTCCGGGAACGCATCGGCGAGTTCGAGATGGGCGTCGCCGCCCAGCACCGCCGCCTTCGCCTGGGCCTGCGGCGGTTCTTCGGCCGGACCTCGCCAGGCGTCGTCCTGACCGCGCCGGTGATCTACTCGCTGATCGTGCCGCTGGTCATCGTCGACCTGTGGGTGAGCGCCTACCAGGCCATCTGCTTCCGGGCCTACGGCATCCCGCGCGTGGCGCGGGCCGACTACATCGCCTTTGACAGGGGGCGGCTGACCTATCTGAACGTCATCGAGCGCATCAACTGCGCCTTCTGCGCCTATGCCAATGGCCTGGTCGGCTACGTCCGCGAGATCTCCAGCCGCACCGAGCAGTACTGGTGCCCGATCAAGCACGCGGTGAGGATCACCGACCCGCACCGGCGCTACTACGACTTCCTCGAATACGGCGACGCCGAGGGCTACCGCGCACGCCTGGACGAGTTCCGGGGCCGGCTTCGCGCCGAACCCCGGCCGCCGCAGTCCTAGTCGGCCACGCGGATCAGCATCTTTCCGTTGTTGAGCCCCGAGAACAGGCCGATCAGGCCCTCCGGGGCGCGCTCGAAGCCATCCAGGATGGTCTCCTGGTACTTCACGCGGCCCGCCTTGAGCCAGCCGGTCATGTCCTCGACGAACTGCACCTGCAGGTGCGGGAAGTCGCTGGCCACGAAGCCTTCCATGCGGATGCGGCTGTAGATCATGTTCGACAGGTTGCGCACGCCCTCGCCGCCGCCGTTGTAGGTCGAGATCATCCCGCAGACCGCGATCCTGCCGCGCAGGTTCATCCGCGCCAGCGCCGCGTCCAGGTGCGCGCCGCCGACGTTCTCGAAATAGACGTCGATGCCCTTGGGCGTCGCCGCCTTCAGCGCCGCCGACAGGGGCTGGGACTTGTAGTTGATCACCGCGTCTAGCCCGACCTCGTCCTTCAGCCAGGCGGCCTTGTCGTCGGTTCCGGTCGAACCCACCACGTAGCAACCCTTGATCTTGGCGATCTGGGCCACGACCGAGCCCACGGCCCCGCCGGCGGTCGAGACGAACACCTGCTCGCCGTCCTTCAGCGCGCCGGTCTCCAGCAGGCCGCCATAGGCGGTGATGCCCGTGCCGCCCAGGGCATGCATGTAGACGCTGAGCGACAGCGCCGGGTCGGGGTTGAGGGTCTGCAGGCCCTTTCCGTCGGACACGAACAGCTCCTGCATGCCCGCGCCGTGGCGCACCAGGTCGCCCTCCTTGAACCGGTCATTCCGCGACTGGACCACGCGGCCGATCCCGCCGCCCAGCATGGCGGCGTCCAGCGGCTGGTCGGCGGTCAACCGGGGCCGCATGTAGGGATCCACGGACATCAGCAGGTTCTGCACCTGCACCTGGCCCTCGCCGGCGTCGGGCGTATCGACTCCGACCACGGCGAAGTCCTCGGCCACCGGCACGCCCTGCGGGCGCCGGACGAGGTGGATCTGGCGGCTGGCGGTCATGGCGGGCATCCTTAGCGGGGGAAAACGGGCGTTCTCTTTACCCTGCCCCGCGCGCGCCTCAACCCCTGGCCAGCTGCTCGCCCATCAGCCGGTGCAGCAGATTGATCGCCTTCAGCGGACGGATCATCACCTTGAAGTTCACGATCCGCTGGCCGTCGTCACTGAAGCTGATCATGTCGATGCCGTTGATCCGGATGCCCTCGATCTCGGTCTCGAACTCGAGGATCGCACCGCCTGCGTTGCGCCACTCGCCGATGTAGCGGAAGCCCTCACCGCCCAGAACCTGGTCGGCGCCCATCAGGTACTTGAAGGTGATCTCCCGGCCCCGCTGCGGCGTGTGCACCACCGGGCTCTCGAACACCGCGTCCGGGTCCAGCAGGTCCCACAGCGCCGCCTTGTCGTGGCTTTTCATGTAGGCGTACCAGCGGTCGAGGGCGGGCAGGGTCATGCGGGGTCTCCGAGTTCAGGTCGTGGCGTCGCGGACAGCCTGGGCGACGTCCTTCACCGTATCGTTGTCGGCACGAAGCCGGGCAAGATCGGCGGGCGTCAGGCCGTCCAGGTTCATGTAGTCGCGCTTCCAGCCCGGCGGCCCCGGCCAGCGCAGCGGATTTCGCACCGTGGTCCGTGGCCCGGTGGCGGTCTCCAGCAGGTCCAGCGCCAGCCCCAGGGTCGCGTCCTGCGCCGCCGGATCGCGCGGCGGCCCTGCCGCATTGCCCAGCGGGACATCGCTGAACAGGAACCTCGGCACGCCGCAACGCTCGACGATGTCCTTCGCCGCCCCCATCACCACGGTCGCGATCCCCGCCGCTTCCAGCGCCCGGGCGATGATCCCCATGGACTGGTGGCAGACGGGGCAGTTGGCCACCAGCACCGCCGCGTCCGCGCCGTCAGCCGTGCAGCGGACCACGATCTCGGGGGCGTCGGTCGCCAGCGTGTGCCGCTGGCTCCGGTTGGTGGGCACGCCATGGAAACGCGGAGCCACGCGGCCGATCCGCCCCGCTGCCGCCGCTCGCCGGAGCGCCGGCAAAGGGAACCAGCAGTTCCTGTCGTCGCTCAGGTGGTTCTGGTCCACCGCCACATGACTGACCCTCAGGTCGTGGTCGGCCGCCGTATCCCCGGAATAGACGGCGTAAAATTTCGCCGCCGCGTTGCTGGCCGCCCCGGGCCCCTGATCGCCCAGCTCCGGCCGGTAGGGCGCCGCCGTCGTCAGCAGCACCACCCGCGCTTGCGAAAGCGGAACCCGCAGCGGCGTGAACGGAACCTCGTCGAACCGCGCATAGCTGTACGGATTGCCGTACCCCAGCGCCCCGTACCAGGCGTGGGTGCGGGCGATGTAGTCGATCGGAGCGTCGTCGTCCGTCGGCATCAGCGGGCCGCCGTCGCCCGGTTGGAAGCGATGAAGTCGATGATCGCCATGATCCAGGCCTTGTGGGTGCGGTCCTCCAGGTGGGCGGCGTGGTCCGAGCCCGGCAGCACCACCCAGGCCCGCGATTCGTTCCCCAGCCCGTTGATCACCCGCGCCGACCCGGCCGGCTTGATTCCAGGATCGGACGCCCCCTGCAGGAGCATCAACGGCACGGTCACCTTCTTCGGGTCCAGCACGTTGAACTCGTCCTCGTGGCCCCAGTCGGTACGGACCGGATCGGCGGCCACGGCGGCCTTCTGGTAAGCCGCGATCACCTCTGGACGCGCCGCGTTCGGGACGATGAAGTCCGAGCCCGCCGCCGCCAGGGTGGTCGGCGCCCGCAACACCGTAGGCGTGGCCGGTTGCGGCGCCATCTTCACATCAGGGTCGCCGGGATAGCCGTACAACACCACCAGCGACAGGCTCTGCGGATAGGTCTGGGCGGTCAGGAAGGACACCACCGACCCGCGCGAGTAGCCGACCAGCGCCGGCTTCCCCCCTTCACGCGCCGCGATCCACTCCAGCGCCCCCTTCACGTCCGCCGCCGCCCGCGTCGGGCTCAGCCAGCCCGAGGCGTCGCGCGGCGTCTCGCCATAGCCTCGCAGGTCGACGGCATAGGCCGCATAGCCCCGGTCGGCGAAGGCCTGCAGGATCGACATCGAGCCCGACGGCGTATGCAGGTCGAAGTTGGGCCGCGCGCTCCAGGTCCGTCCGTGGACGAACAGCACCGCGCCCTGCGCCTTCGCCGGCCGCCGGGCCCACACCCGCACAGGATGGCCGTCCACCGTCACGGTCAGCCGCTCCAGCGGCCGCTCCGCCGTGGCCGCCGCCTTGCCCGCCGCCGTCGCGGGCTGCGGTCCGCCCGCCGCCAGCAGCAGCCCCACCGCGACCAGCCAGGCCCATCCGCCGAAACGCTTCATCTGATACCCGCCCGTCCAACTTTTCCGGACTCAGCCTAGGGTCTTCCCGCGCCCGCCGACAGCCCCGGAGCCTTGCAGAAAATCTCTGGCGGCGACGCAGGGTCAGTCAGGTAAGGATCAGGCCAAGAACAACAACGTCTTTCCGAGGATTCACAGATGGCTCGCATCAAGTTCGGCGCGTTCCTCGCCCCGCATCACCCCATCGGCGAACACCCGACGCTGCAGATGCGCAACGACATCAAGTTCGCCGCCCAGCTCGACGCCCTGGGCTACGACGAATTCTGGATCGGCGAGCACCATTCCACCGGCTGGGAGATGATCGCCTCGCCGGAGCTGTTCCTGGCCGCCGTCGGCGAGAACACCCACCGCATCCGCCTCGGCACCGGCGTGGTTTCGCTGCCCTACCACCACCCCTTCAACGTCGCCCAGCGCATGGTCCAGCTCGACCACCTGACCGGCGGCCGGGTGATCTTCGGCACCGGTCCCGGCGCCCTGCCGTCGGACGCCCACATGCTGGGCATCGACCCGATGACCCAGCGCGACCGCCAGGATGAGGCCATCGGCGTGCTCAAGCGCCTGTTCGCCGGCGAGCGCGTCAGCCACAAGAGCGACTGGTTCACCCTCCAGGACGCCCGCCTCCAGCTGTTCCCGCTGCAGGAGGAGCTGCCGATGGTCACCGCCTCCTCGATCAGCCCATCGGGCATGACGCTCGCCGGCAAGTACGGCCTGGGCGTGCTCTCGATCGGCTCCAACTCGGACCAGGGCCTGGCTGCGCTGCCCACCCAGTGGGGCTTCGCCGAGCAGGCCGCCGCCAAGTCCGGCCAGACCGTCGACCGCGCCAACTGGCGGGTGCTGATGAGCTGGCACATCGCCGAGACCCGCGAGGAGGCCATCGCCCAGGCCGGCAAGGGCCTGATGCACTGGCACAACGAATACACCGTCGGCACCCTGATGCGGCCGGGCGCCCTGCCCTTCAAGACGCCCGAGCAGGCCGTCGAGGAAACCGCCTTCAGCCCCGGCGCCGCCGCGGTCATCGGCACGCCTGACGACCTGATCGCCGCCATCCGCAAGCTGCAGGCCTCGTCCGGCGGCTTCGGCACGGTGCTGGGCTTCGCCCACGACTGGGCCAACCGCGAGAACACGGCGAAGAGCTGGGACCTGGTCGCCCGATACGTGATCCCCGAGGTCCAGGGCCTGCTCGAGGGCTACCGCACGTCGCGCCAGTACGTGATCGACAACCGCGAATGGTTCGAGCGCGCCGGCCAGGCGGTAATGTCCAAGATCATGTCCCACGAAGGCGCCGCTGCCGCCCTCAAGGCCGGCCTGGAAGGCGGCGTCGCCATGCGCTCCCCCAACGCCCCCGACCTCAACAAGGCCGCCAAGGCCGAAGCGGGGGAATAGCTCAGCCCCCCTCCTCTCCCCCGCGAAGCGGAGAGGGAGAGGACTGAGGAGAGGGCCGGTGCGTGCAGCGATGCGCCACCGGTCGCGCCGCCATGATCCGCGAGCGGTCACGCCCCACATCCTCGGGCGACCAACGGGAGAGACGGACAGGACTCAGCCGGCCCTCTCCCGACCTCTCCCCCTCTTCGCTGCGCTCGGGGAGAGGAGGGAACGCCCCCTACTTCACCAGCGCGTCATAGATCCACGCGCGGTTCTTGCGCTGGTACTCCATGGCCAGTTCGCGGTTCTGGATCATGAACACCATGAACACGTCGTTCTTCGGGTCGACCCAGAACTCGGTGCCGGCGATGCCCCACCAGGAGAAGGTGCCCTTGCCCGGGCGCTGGACGGTGTCGTCGTTCACCAGGCTGAAGCCCAGGCCGAAGCCCATCCCCGGGCCGGAAAAGAACATCCCCGCCTTGCGGATCTCCGGCGTGGTCTCGTCCTGGCGCATGCGGGCCAGGGTCTCGGCCTTGATGATGCGCACGCCCTTGTACTCGCCGTTGCCGGCCAGCATCAGCACGAAGCGCAGGTAGTCCTCAGTCGTCGACGACATCCCGCCGCCGCCCGACAGATACGGCGTCGGCTTGGCGTAGTCATAGAAGATCCCGCCGCCGCCCTTGCCCTCGGCGAACCGCGCCCGCTTGGACTCCGGCTGCCAGAAAGCGGTGTCGGTCATGCCCAGCGGCCCGGTCACCCGCTCGCGGACCAGCACGTCCAGGGTCTTTCCGCCGGCCACTTCCACCACCGCGCCCAGCACGTCGGTGGAGTGGGAATAGTTCCAGGCCGTACCCGGCTCGTTGCGCAGCGGCAGGCCCGCCACCAGCTTGGCGTACTCGCGCGCGGTCAGGTCGTTGCGATTCTCCCCGCCCGCCGCCCACGCCTTGGCGATCGGCGCCTGGGGCGTGATGAAACCGTAGATAAGCCCTGAGGTGTGGCTCATCAGGTTGCGCACCAGCATCGGGCGCGTGGCGGGCACGGTCGTCCCGTCCGCCTGCCAGATCTTCAGGTTGGCGTATTCCGGCAGGTACTTCGACACCGGCGCGTCGAGGTCCAGCTTGCCCTCCTGCACCAGGGTCATGGCTGTCACCGAGACGATCGGCTTGGTCATCGAAAACACCCGGAAGATGGTCTCGTTGGTCACCGGCGCGGTCTGTCCCGGCCCCTGGACCCCGAAGCCCTCCTCGAAGGCCACCTTGCCGTGCCGGCCGATCAGCAGGTAGGCGCCCGGGATCTTGCCCGCCGCCACATCGGCCTTCAGTCCCTGCCGCGCCACGTCCAGCTTGGCCGGATCGAAACCCAGCGCGACGGCATCGCCCTTGACGATGGAAGAGGCCTTCGGATCGACCGTCTTCGCCGCCAGAGCCGGCCCGGCCCCCAGCGCCAGCATGATGGCCGCCGCCGCCAGCCCGCGCGAAATCCTGTGAACGTCCGCCATCTGTCTCCAGCCCCCTTTGGTTGCCCCACCGTACCCGCTCTTCGACGGGCGGCGCCAGCCCCCTGCACGAGGCCTGGCCGTCTGCCGCGACGGATGCCAGGGTCGGCGCCGGAGGAAATCCTGGTGTGAGCTTCACATTTGAAACGGACGTGGTGCACTGGCGCGGCTCGAGCCCGTACGTCTTCGCGCCTGTTCCGACGTCGGTCGCGGACACCATCCGCCAGCGCGCCCGCGAACTGTCCTACGGCTGGGGCATGATCCCGGTAGAGGCCACCCTGGCCGGGATAACCTTCACCACCTCACTCTTCCCGAAGGACGGCGCCTTCCTCCTGCCCCTGAAGGACGCCGTGCGCCATGCCGTCAATGTAACCGTGGGCGACAGGATCACGGTCGTTCTGACCCTCCGGGCGCCGAGGCACATGCCGTAGGGGTACAGATCCCGGCCCCTACTCCGCCAGCAGCCCCTCGACCCCAGCCCGCTTCGCCTTCATCGCGTCGAACGCCGCCCACACGCCCTGGTCGCCGTGCCACTGCCCGCGGGTCGCGGCCTTGGAGTACTCCGTGCTCCGCGCTTCGAAGAAGTTGGCGTGTTCCACGCCCGACAGCATGCTCTGCAGCCAGGGCAGCGGGTTTTCCTTCACGCCGTAGACTTCCGGCAGGGCCAGCTGGCGCAGGCGCCAGTCGGCGATGAAGCGGATGTACTGCTTGATGTCGTCGGGGTTCATGCCCTGGACCTCGCCGGCCTCGAAGGCCAGGTCGATGAACTTGTCCTCCAGGTTCACCACCGTCTTGCAGCAGTCGACGATGTCGTCGGCGACGCTCTTGGTGACGCAGCCGGTCTCCTTGTTGAAGGCGTGGTACAGCTTGACGATGCCTTCGCAGTGCAGGCTCTCGTCGCG
>CAUJHW010000061.1 GCA_963205005.1 Pseudomonadota bacterium | reverse complement strand
CGCCAGCTCCGGCGCGTCGGGGCCCGGTCGACCCAGCGGCGCCTGGGCGAGCGCAGGCGCGCTCACCGCCAGCAAGATCGCCAGAATGCCGTGCCAGATCCGCCAGGGGTGTCGGTGCTTCATCAGTGACGTCCTGGTCGGGATGATGGGGGCCTACCCGAACTCGTCCTCGAGGGCCGACAGGCGGGCGGCCTGGTCCTCGGCGATCAGCGGGTTGATCACGTCGTCGAGGGCCTCGCCCTCCAGGATCTTGGGCAGGTTGTAGAGGGTCAGGTTGATCCGGTGGTCGGTGACGCGCCCCTGCGGGAAATTGTAGGTGCGGATGCGCTCGGAGCGGTCGCCGGAGCCGACCTGGCTCTTGCGGGCGTCGGCGCGGGCGCTGTCGAGGGCCTCGCGCTGCTGGTCGTAGAGCTTGACCTTCAGGGCCTTCATCGCCCGGGCGCGGTTCTGGTGCTGCGACTTTTCCGAGGAGGTCACCACGATGCCGGAGGGCAGGTGGGTGATGCGCACGGCGGAGTCGGTCTTGTTCACGTGCTGGCCGCCGGCGCCGGACGAGCGGTAGGTGTCGATGCGCAGGGCCTGGTCGCGGATGTCGATCTCGACGTCCTCGGGCTCGGGCAGGACGGCGACGGTGGCGGCCGAGGTGTGGATGCGCCCCTGGGCCTCGGTGGCCGGCACGCGCTGGACCCGGTGGACGCCGCTCTCGAACTTCAGCCGCCCGAACACGCCATCGCCGGTGACGGCGGCGACGATTTCCTTGTAGCCGCCCATCTCGCCCTCGGAGAGGGAGTCAATCTCGACCCGCCAGCCGCGCGACTGGGCATAGCGCTGGTACATCCGGAACAGGTCGCCGGCGAACAGCGCAGCCTCGTCGCCCCCCGTGCCGGCGCGCACTTCGAGGATCGCCGAGGCGTTCTCGTCCTTGTCCTTGGGGGCCAGCATCAGGGCGACCTGGTGCTCGAGGGCCGGCAGCTTTTCCTTGAGGGCCTCGAGCTCGTCGCGGGCCATCTGGGCCATGTCGGGATCGCCGGCGGCGGCCATCTCCTCCAACTCCGGCGCCTCGGCCTTGACCCGCTCCAGGGCCATGACCGCGTCGGCCACGGGCTTGAGCTCGGCATGCTCCTTGGACAGGCGCACGATCTCGGCGCCGTCCGAGGCCGCGCCCATGCGCGCCTCGATTTCGCGGAAGCGGTCGAGAACCTGGTCGAGTCTGGCTTGGGGAAGACGCATGGGGCGCTGTCTCTACCTGACAGCGGCGGCGACGCCAAATCCGGCTATCATTTCTTCGGGAGGACTGAACATGGCCATGTACCACGACGGCAATCGCGAGCTGCAGGATGCGTTCGGCAGCCGGGCGCTGGCGGACCGGCTGGAGGAGACGCTGGCGCACGACCGGTTCACCGACGGCGATGCGGCGTACATCGCCGGGCAGACGTTCTTTTTCCTCGCCACGGCGGACAGCGAGGGGCGGCCGGACTGTTCGTTCAAGGGCGGGCCGGCGGGATTCGCCCGGGTGGCGGCGCCGGACCGGCTGGAGTTTCCGGACTACGACGGGAACGGCATGTTCAAGAGCCTGGGGAACATCCTGGCCAACCCGCAGGTGGGGTTGCTGTTCATCACGCTGGGCGAGGCGCCGCGCAGGCTGCGGGTGAACGGGCGGGCCGAGGTGGTCCGTGACCCGGTGGCGATCGCGGCGGTCCCGGGCGCGCAGCTGCTGGTGCGGGTGACGCCCGAGGCGATCTTCCCCAACTGCCCGCGCTATATTCCGGATCTGGCGACGGAGCAGCCGGCGGCCGATGCTGCGCGGATCGGAGCCGAGCCGGTGGAGCCGGCCTGGAAGACCTTCGAGATGTTCGCCGACGTGGTCCCGCCGCGGCGCAGATAGCGGCCACGAAAAAGGCCCCCGCCGTCGCCGGTGGGGGCCTCGCCGCTGCGCCGGGCGCAGAGTGTCGTGCTTAGGCGCGTTCGCCGGTCAGGCTGGCGTTGCCGAACATGCCGAGCTTCACATTGCCGCTCATCTTGTCGCCCTCGACCTTGGCCGAGAACTCGAGCTTCATCGGCATCGGGCTGGTGATGTCGGAGGTCCAGGTGAGCGAGTCACCGTCGACCTTGCCGGTCACTTCCTGCGAGCCCATTTCCGATTCCACCTTGCCGGTGAAGTCGCCGCCGCTGGTCGTGATCGCCACGTCCATCGTGCGGGCGCCCATCGGCGTGTTGATCGTGATCTTCCAGTTGCCGTCAGCGGACATGTCGTCCCTCCCAAGAATTGAGGGGCCACCTAAGCGCGTAAGTAGGGTTCGCGCAAGAGTGACGGGGGCGTCATTTTTTGTGAATCCCTCCCTAAACGGGGAGGGCCGACCCGGCGAAGCCGAGCGGGTGGGGGATTGGCGTTCAGGCGCGGAGCCCGGTCGTGACGTCCCCACCCTGCTCGCTGCCCGAGCTGTCCCTCCCCATTAAGGGCGGGAAGGTTTCGCGGCTTCGATCGCCGCGGCTCTAGCTTCGACCAGTTCGACGATGTGGTCGACCATGGCCTCGTTGTCCATCTTGTGGTCGGGCTTGCCGGCCAGGTAGACCATGCCCGAGCCCTTGCCGCCGCCGGTGAAGCCGACGTCGGTCATCAGCGCCTCGCCGGGGCCGTTCACCACGCAG
>CAUJHW010000060.1 GCA_963205005.1 Pseudomonadota bacterium | reverse complement strand
TGAACGCCATGGTCCGCTCGATCGTGCCGCGCTACCGCTACGACCAGCTGATGCGCCTGGGCTGGAAGGTGTTCCTGCCGACCTCGCTGGTGGCCGTTTTCGTGGTCTCGGGCTGGCTGGTCTACACGGGCTTCGGCTCATGATGCGCAACGCCGCCATCCTCGGGATGCTGATGGCCCTCGGGGCCTGCGCCAGCGGCGTCGGCCACGGCAGGAACGGCGGCCTGGCGACCTATGACGACCTGCGCGTCGCCAAGGAGGCCTGCGCGGCCAAGGGCGGCCACCTGAAGCTCCAGAAGAACGGCGACGTCCAGTTCCTGGACGACTACGCGTGCGAGAAGAAGTGATGATCAGCCGGATCGGACAGGCGCTGAGAGGCGCGGCCCTGATGGACTTCGTGGGCGCCTTCGGGCTGGGCATGAAGTACATGGTGCGGCCGAAGAAGACGGTGCAGTACCCGCACGAGCGCGGTCCGCAGAGCCCGCGCTTCCGCGGCGAACACGCGCTGCGCCGCTATCCGAACGGCGAGGAACGCTGCATCGCCTGCAAGCTGTGCGAGGCGATCTGCCCCGCCCAGGCGATCACCATCGAGGCCGAACCGCGCGAGGACGGCAGCCGCCGGACGACCCGCTACGACATCGACATGGTCAAATGCATCTACTGCGGCCTGTGCCAGGAGGCCTGCCCGGTGGACGCCATCGTCGAAGGCCCGAACACCGAGTTCGCGGTCGAGACGCGCGAAGAACTCTACTACGACAAGGCCCGTCTTCTGGATAACGGCGACCGCTGGGAACGCGAAATCGCGAAGAATCTGGAACTGGACGCGCCGTACCGATAATCAGGCGGCGCGAATCTCGCCGCCTATCCTTCGTCGTCGCCGGGCGTAACCGGCGCTGACGAGCACGAGTTGTTTTTGAGGGGTTGAACGAAGGCCCAATGGCCCTGCAGGCGATCGCATTCTACCTGATGGCTACCGTCACCCTGGTGTCCGGTTTCTGCGTGGTCTCGGCCCGCAACCCGGTCCACTCGGTGCTGTGGCTGATCCTGGCCTTCTTCTCGGCCGCCGGTCTCTTCGTCCTGCTGGGCGCGGAGTTCCTGGCGATGCTGCTGGTGGTCGTCTACGTCGGCGCCGTCGCGGTGCTGTTCCTCTTCGTGGTGATGATGCTGGACGTGGACTTCGCCGCCCTGCGGCAGGGCTTCGCCCGCTACATGCCCATCGGGCTGCTGATCTCGGCCTTCCTGGCCGCGGAGATGGTGCTGGTGGCGACCACGGTGGCGACCAAGGGCGCGGCCAAGGACGCGGTCATCCCGCTGGCCTCGGGCGCGGGCGCTGATGTGAGCAACGCCGAGGCCATCGGGCGGGTGCTCTACACGGACTACATCTACTTCTTCCAGGCCTCGGGCCTGGTGCTGCTGGTGGCGATGATCGGGGCGATCGTGCTGACGCTCCGCCACAAGCCCGGCGTGAAGCGGCAGATCATCATGGACCAGGTCCTGCGCACGCCGAAGACCGGCATGAAGCTCGCCAACCCGAAGCCCGGCGAAGGGATCGACGCATGACCATCGGCCTCGCGCACTACCTGTCGGTCGCGGCGATCCTGTTCACCATCGGTGTGTTCGGCATCTTCGTGAACCGCAAGAACATCATCGTCATCCTGATGTCGGTGGAGCTGATGCTGCTCGCCGTGAACATCAACCTGGTGTCGTTCTCGGTCTACCTGGGCAACGTCACCGGCCAGATCTTCGCGATGTTCGTGCTGACCGTGGCCGCCGCCGAGGCGGCCGTCGGCCTGGCCATCCTCGTCACCTTCTTCCGTAACCGCGGCGACATCGCCGTGGACGACGCCTCGATGATGAAGGGCTGATCGTGGATCCGAAAACCCTCGTCACGGTCATCCTGTTCGGCCCGCTGATCGGCGCGCTGACCGCCGGCCTGTTCGGTCGTCGGATCGGCGATCTCGCCTCGCAGTCCGTCACCACCGGCTTCCTGATGCTGTCGGCCGTCCTGTCCTGGGTGGTTTTCAGCCAGTGGACCTGGGGCGGGCTGGAGCCGTTCACGGTGACCTACGCCCCCTTCATCCACGTGGGCGACTTCGTCTCCAACTGGGCCTTCCGGCTGGACGGCCTCTCGGCGGTGATGCTGGTGGTGGTGACCACGGTGTCGTCGCTGGTCCACCTGTATTCCTGGGGCTACATGGCCGAGGATCCGGCCAAGCCGCGGTTCTTCGCCTACCTGTCGCTGTTCACCTTCGCGATGCTGTCGCTGATCAGCGCGGCCGACTTCATGCAGCTGTTCTTCGGCTGGGAAGGCGTGGGCCTGGCCAGCTACCTGCTGATCGGCTTCTGGCACCACAAGGCCACCGCCAACGCCGCCTCGATCAAGGCCTTCGTGGTCAACCGGGTCGGCGACTTCGGCTTCGCGCTGGGCATCATGACGGTCTACTGGGCCTTCGGGACCATCGAGTTCGCCAGCCTGTTCCCGCTGATCGAAGGCGGCGTCAGCCGCACCTGGGAGTTCGCCGGCCAGAACTGGCAGCTGGTCGAACTTGCCTGCGTGCTGCTGTTCATCGGCGCCATGGGCAAGTCGGCCCAGTTCTTCCTGCACACCTGGCTGCCGGACGCCATGGAAGGCCCGACCCCAGTGTCTGCGCTGATCCACGCCGCGACCATGGTGACCGCCGGCGTCTACATGGTCTGCCTGCTGTCACCGATGTTCGAGTATGCGCCGGTGGCCAAGAACGTCGTGACCGTGATCGGGGCGGTGACCGCGCTGTTCGCCGCGACGGTCGGCCTGACACAGAACGACATCAAGCGGGTGATCGCCTATTCGACCTGCTCGCAGCTCGGCTACATGTTCTTCGCGGCCGGCGTCGGCGCCTATGACGCGGCGATGTTCCACCTGTTCACCCACGCCTTCTTCAAGGCGCTGCTGTTCCTGGGCGCCGGATCGGTGATCCACGGCATGGCCCACGAGCAGGACATGCGCCGGTATGGCCATCTGATGCCCTACATGAAGTGGACGTTCGTGGTGATGACCATCGGGACCATCGCCATCACCGGCCTGGGCATTCCCTATCTGGAGTGGGGCTTCGCCGGCTTCTACTCGAAGGACGCCATCATTCACGCGGCATATGCGGCCGGCGGGGCTGGCCATCCGATGGGCTACTTCGCCTTCGCGGTCGGTATCCTGGTCGCCGGCCTCACCGCCTTCTACTCCTGGCGGGTCGCGTTCTTCACGTTCAATGGCTCCGCCCGCTGGACGTCCGAGGACCTCGAGCATCACTGGCACAACCGCGATCACGCGCACGGCCATGACGACGCCCATGCCCCGGCCCATGCGGCCCACGGCGACGGCCACAGCGAGCCGGCCCATGCCGGCCACGGGCACGAACACAAGCCGCATGAGAGCCCCTGGACGATGCGGATTCCGCTCATTGTCCTGGCCATCGGCGCGATCGGAGCCGGCTTTGCCTTCCATCACCAGTTCATCGGCGAGCACAGCGCCGAGTTCTGGCGGGGGGCTATCTTCAAGGCGCCCGCAGCGCATGCCGCGGAAGGCGGTCACAGCTTCCCGGTCTGGGTGATGCTCGCCCCGCTGGTGGTGTCGGTGCTGGGCCTGCTGGTCGCGGCCTACATGTACATCTGGCGCGAAGGCACGGGCGCGAAGCTCGCGGCCAAGCAGGGCATCCTCTACGTGTTCTTCTACAACAAGTGGTTCGTCGACGAGCTGTACGACGCCACCTTCGTCCGCGCGGCGAAGTTCCTGGGCGACCTGTTCTGGAAGGGCGGGGACCAGAAGATCATCGACGGCTTCGGGCCGGACGGGGTCTCGGCGCTGTCGGTCCAGGTGGGCAAGGGCGCCGGACGCGTCCAGTCCGGCTATGTGTACCACTATGCCTTTGTCATGCTGCTGGGCGTGGCGGGCCTGCTGACGTTCGCCCTCTGGGCCTGGGCCGCCTGAGGGGGATGACCGACATGCTGCTCTCCCTCATCACCTACGCCCCGCTGGTCGGTGTGCTGGCCATCCTGGTCCTGCGCATGACCAGCAAGCCGGAAGACGCCAAGGCCGCGTCGACCTCGCGCTGGATCGCCCTGATCACCACGCTGGCGACCTTCGCCCTGTCGGTCGTGCTTGTGGCGCGGTTCAACCCCAATGACGCGGGCTTCCAGTTCGTGGAAGAGACGCCCTGGTTCGCCGGGCTGTTCTACCGGATGGGGGTCGACGGCATCTCGGTGCTGTTCGTCCTGCTGACCGCGTTCCTGATGCCGATCTGTATCCTGGCCTCCTGGAAGTCCATCGAGTCCCGGGTGCCGGAGTACCTGATCGCGTTCCTGCTGCTGGAGACGCTGGTCATCGGCGTGTTCTGCGCGCTGGACCTGGTGCTGTTCTACATCTTCTTCGAATTCGGCCTGGTGCCGATGTTCCTGATCATCGGCATCTGGGGCGGCCAGCGGCGGATCTACGCGGCCTTCAAGTTCTTCCTCTATACCCTGCTGGGTTCCGTCCTGATGCTGGCGGCGATCCTGTTCATGATCGGGACCACGGGCACGAGCTCGATCCCCGAACTGATGCAGCACCACTTCGATCCCAATGTTCAGACCTGGCTGTGGCTGGCCTTCTTCGCCTCGTTCGCGGTGAAGATGCCGATGTGGCCGGTGCACACCTGGCTGCCCGACGCCCACGTCGAGGCCCCCACGGCGGGCTCTGTGATCCTGGCGGGCATCCTGCTGAAGATGGGGGGCTACGGCTTCCTGCGCTTCAGCCTGCCGATGTTCCCCAACGCCTCCGACCTGTTCACGCCGCTGGTGCTGGGCATGAGCGTGATCGCGGTGATCTACACCTCGCTGGTGGCCTTCCGTCAGACGGACGTGAAGAAGCTGATCGCCTATTCGTCGGTGGCCCACATGGGCCTGGTGACCATGGGCATCTTCTCCGGCAACACCCAGGGCGAGCAGGGGGCCATCTACCAGATGCTGTCCCACGGGGTGATCTCCGGGGCGCTCTTCCTCTGCGTCGGCGTGATCTACGACCGGATGCACACCCGCGAGATCAAGTTCTATGGCGGCCTGGTCACCCGGATGCCGGTCTATGCGGCGGTGTTCCTGCTGTTCACCATGGGCAATGTCGGCCTGCCGGGGACCAGTGGTTTCGTCGGCGAGATCCTGTCGCTGGCCGGCGTCTACCAGATCTCCACCTGGGCCGCGATCCTGGCGACGACGGGCGTGGTGCTGTCGGCGGTCTACATGCTGACGCTGTACCGGGCCGTGGTGTTCGGGACGATCACCAACCCGAAGCTCGAGACCATCACTGACATGAACTGGCGCGAGGTGGTGATCTTCGCGCCGCTGATCGCTGCCACGCTTTACATGGGCGTGCAGCCCAACTCCGTGTTCGACCTGACCTCGGCCTCGGTGGACCAGCTCGTGCGGGTCTACCAGGCGGCCATCGGCGGGTGAGGGGCCATCGATGACCATCTCCGCCAACCTGGCGTTCGCCTATCCTGAGCTGATCCTGGCGATCTCGGCCCTGGGCCTGCTGGTCCTGGGCGCCTTCATCCCGCAGCAGACCCGCGTGATCGGCTGGGGCGCCGTGCTGGCGCTCGCCGCGGCCGCGGTGGCGGCGGCCACCCAGCCGTTCGGCGTGGCCTTCGGCGGCGGACTGGTGTCCGACGCGGCGGCGACCTTCGGCAAGGTGGCGATCTACGCCGCCTCGGCCGTGGCGATCCCGCTCGGCCAGCCGTGGTTCGAGCGGCGCGGCGTGAAGGTGTTCGAGTTCCCGGTGCTGGTGCTGCTGGCCGCGCTGGGCATGGGCATGATGGCGTCTTCGGGCGACCTGATCTCGCTGTACGTCGGTGTCGAACTGCACAGCCTGGCGCTCTACGTCCTGGCCGCCATGCACCGTGACAACGCCAAGGCCTCCGAGGCCGGGCTGAAATACTTCGTGCTGGGCGCGTTGTCGTCGGGCCTGCTGCTGTATGGCGCCAGCCTGATCTACGGGTTTGCCGGCTCCACGCTCTACAGCGAGATCGCCGTGGCGGCGGGCGCGGAAGCCAACACCGGCCTGCTGTTCGGCCTGGTGTTCCTGATCTGTGGCATCGCCTTCAAGGTTTCGGCCGCGCCGTTCCACATGTGGACGCCGGACGTCTACGAGGGCGCACCGACTCCGATCGTCGCCTTCTTCGCGGCGGCCCCCAAGCTCGCGGCCATGGTGCTATTTGCCCGCGTCCTCGGTGACGGGTTCCCGGCTGCCGCTGATCAGTGGCAGCAGATCCTTATCGTCGTGGCGCTGTTCTCGGTCGCCGTTGGCGCCTTCGCGGGCCTGGTGCAGAAGAACCTGACGCGACTGTGGGCCTACTCGTCCATCGCCAACATCGGTTACGCCGTGCTGGGCCTGTCGTCGGGCACCGCCGAAGGCGTGCAGGCGATGCTGATGTTCATGATCCTCTACATGATCGACGTCACCGGCTTCTTCGCCTGTCTTGCCGCCCTGTCGCGGGGTGGGCGTTCGATGGAGACCCTCGACGACATGGCCGGCCTGATGAAGGAACGCCCGGCGATCGCACTGGCGATGACGGTGTTCTCGCTGTCGGCGCTGGGCCTGCCCCCGTTCTCGGGCTTCTTCGGCAAGTACTATGTGTTCAAGGCCGCGCTGGACGCCGGGCTCTGGGGACCGGC
>CAUJHW010000059.1 GCA_963205005.1 Pseudomonadota bacterium | reverse complement strand
CGCGGTCGTCGACCTGCTGGACGCGCGCAACAATTCCGACCTCGCCCGCCGGGTCGACGAGCTGGCCCGCACCCGGTTCGGCCTCGCCGCCGGGATCATCGCGCTGGAGACCGAGGGCCTGCCGCCGGCCGGCTGGAAGCGGCTGGTGGAGGGACAGGTGGACCTGATCCTCGACGGGTCGCAGCGTCTGGCCCGGATGGGTTTCGCGCCCACCGCGCTCGGCCTGTTCGGCGCCGAGGCCGGCGACATCCGCTCCATGGCCATGGTCCGCATGGCGATCTGGGAGCCGTCGCGGCAGGGCCTGCTGGCCTTCGGCTCCACCGACCCGGAGGGCTTCACGCCGGAGATGGGCAGCGAACTGGTCGCCTTCCTGGCCCGCGTCGTCGAGCGCACGGCGGAGCGATGGCCGCTCCTGTGACCGGCCACGAGGCCCGGGCGCTCTGGCTGGAGCACCTGGCCCACGAACGCCGCGCCTCGCCGCGCACGCTTGAGGCCTATGGCTTCGCCGCGGGCCGCTACATCGGCTTCCTCGAACGACACACTGGCGAGACGGTCACCGTCGCCTCGCTGGCGAGGGTTAGCGCCGGCGAACTGCGGGCGTGGCTGGCGCACCTGCGGTCCGGCGACCGGCCGCTATCGCCGCGCTCGCTGAGCCAGGCCCTGTCGGCGATCCGCACCTTTCACCGCTTCCTCGACCGCCGGCTTGACGCCCCCAACGCCGCTATCGCCCTGGTGCGGGGACCCCGCGTGAAGCCCGGCGCGCCGCGTCCCGTCACCGAGGACCAGGCGGCGGGCATGATCGCCGAACCCGGCCTCGACCCCGACCGCGAGGACTGGGAAGCCGCCCGTGACGCCGCGGTGCTGACCCTGCTTTACGGCTGTGGCCTGCGGATCTCCGAGGGGCTGTCGCTCAGACGCTCCGACGCCCCGCTGGGCGACCTGTTGCGGATCACCGGCAAGGGTTCGAAGACCCGCATGGTCCCGGTGCTGCCGGCGGTGCGAGAGGCGGTCGACGCCTATCTGGCGGAGGTCCCGTTCGTGCTGGAGGCCGACGGCGCACTGTTCCGCGCCAAGCGCGGGGGACCCTTAAGCCCCCGCCACGTGCAGGCGATGGTGCAGCTTCTGAGAGGCCGGCTGGGCCTGCCCGCCAGCGCCACGCCGCATGCGCTGCGCCACTCGTTCGCCACCCACCTGCTGGGCGCGGGCGCCGACCTGCGATCGATCCAGGAACTGCTGGGCCACGCCTCGCTCTCGACCACCCAGCGCTACACCGAAGTGGACGCCGCCGCCCTGCTGGGCGCCTACAATCAGGCGCACCCGCACGCGTGAAGCTCAGCCGGGGTCAGCGCGAGGGCGTATCCACGCCGCCGAGCAAGCACATCTCGCCCGCCGGCATCTCGATCAATTTCTTGATCCGGAGCGCGTCCTGATCCTTCCGGTAGAGCAGCGCGGACTCTGGTCCGGTCGTCTGCGTTCGACCCGCGCCCCGGCACAGGGGCGTCGGCGCCGAGCGGTAGATGATCCGGGCAGTCAGCGTCTCCGGACCCCCCGGCGCCCGCGGAGTTGGGGCTGCGGCCAGAACCGCAGTCGCCGCGGCGAGCAAGGTGAACATGACGACATCCCTCTGAGCGAGAATCTAAACAATACTACGACCCTGGGATGAGTTTCTCTAATCAAGCTTGCGTCACATCACCCCCGCTCGAACCTGAGCCAGGGGATGCCGCCGTCCTCACCGGACTCGGTGCAGCGGAAGCCCTCCCGGACATAGAAGGCCTGGGCGCCGGCGTTGGCGGCCTGGCATTTCAGCGACAGCTTCCCGCCGGCGGCGGCCAGCACGTGGTGCAGGAGGGACTTGCCGACGCCCTGCCCGCGCTCGGTGACGTACAGCGAGTGCAGAAAGGCCTGGGGCCGGTAGAGCGCGGCAATGCCCACGAGGCGGCCGCTCAGGAGCGCGATGTAGATCTCTTCGTCGCGGGCGGCGGCGAGGAAATCCTCCACCCGGTGCCGTTCGGGGGGCAGCCAGGTGAAGGTGTCACGCAGCACGCGGACATAGAGGTCGGCGCAGACCGGCAGCTCGGCCGGCCGGGCGCGGCGGAGCGTGAGGCCCGGCGTCAGGCCTGCATCGTCCACCCTTCGACTCCCATGGCGGCCTGGCGCAGGGCCTCGGACCGGGTCGGATGCGGGTGGCAGGTGCGGGCCACGTCCTCGGACGCGGCGCGGAAGGCCATGGCGACGCAGTATTCGCCGATCAGTTCGCCCACCTGCGGCCCGATCATGTGCACACCCAGGATCTCGTCGGTGGCGGCGTCGGCCAGCACCTTCACGAAGCCCTCGGTTTCGTGGTTGATCTTCGCCCGGCTGTTGGCGCTGAACGGGAACTTACCGGACTTGTAGGCGCGGCCCTCGGCCTTGAGCTGTTCCTCGGTCTTGCCAACCCAGGCGACCTCGGGGGCGGTGTAGACCACGCTCGGGACAAGGTTGTAGTCCACGTGGGCGTACTTGCCGGCGATGGTCTCGATGCAGGCGACCGCGTCTTCCTCGGCCTTGTGGGCCAGCATCGGTCCGAGGATCACGTCGCCCGTGGCCCAGACGCCCGGCGCCGAGGTGCGGAAGTGATCCGTGGGGATGAAGCCGCGCTTGTCGGTCTCGATCCCGACGCTCTCCAGCCCCAGGCCATCGGTGAAGGGCCGCCGGCCGATGGCCAGCAGGACGTAGTCGGCCTCCAGGCTCTGGGCCTCGCCGCCGGCGACGGGCTCGAGGGTCAGGGTGACGTTCTTCTTGGTGGCCTTCGCCGCGGTGACCTTGGCGCCGAGCCTGAACTCGATGCCCTGCTTGGTCAGCGCCCGCTGGAAGGTCTTGGCGGTCTCGGCGTCCATGCCGGGGGTGATGCGGTCGAGGAACTCCACCACCGTCACCTTGGCACCCAGCCGGCGCCAGACCGAGCCCAGCTCCAGCCCGATGATCCCGGCGCCGATCACCACCAGGTGCTTCGGCACCTCGGGCAGCGACAGGGCGCCGGTGGAATCGACGATCCGCTCCTGGTCGACGGTGACGCCCGGCAGGCCCGCGGGCTCCGAGCCGGTGGCGATGACGATGTTCTTCGCTTCGAGCGTCGTGACCGCGCCGTCCTCGGCGGTGACCTCGACCTTGCCCGCGCCGGTGATCTTTCCGGCGCCCTTGATCCAGTCGACCTTGTTCTTCTTGAACAGGAGCTCGATGCCCTTGGTGAGCGCGGTCACCGAATCGGTCTTCTGCTGCATCATCTGCGGCAGGTTGAGGCGGGGGGTGACCTCGATGCCGAGGGTGGCGAACTCGGTGTTGGCCTGGGCGTAGAGCTCGGAGGCGTGCAGCAGGGCCTTCGACGGCATGCAGCCGACGTTCAGGCAGGTGCCGCCCAGCGTGCCGCGCTTCTCGACCACGGCGGCCTTGAGCCCGAGCTGGCCGGCGCGGATGCCGGCATTGTAGCCGCCCGGCCCCCCGCCGATGATGACGACGTCGTACTGAGCCATTCAGGCCCCCCGTGCACAGAAAGTGGGAATCAGACGTCCAGCAGCAGGCGCTGCGGATCCTCGATGGCGTCCTTCACGTGGACCAGGAAGGTCACCGCGCCCTGGCCGTCGACGACGCGGTGGTCGTAGCTGAGCGCCAGGTACATCATCGGCCGGATCACCACCTGACCGCCGATCGCCATGGGGCGGTCCTGGATCTTGTGCATGCCCAGGATGCCGGACTGCGGCGCGTTCAGGATCGGCGTCGACATCAGCGAGCCGTAGACCCCGCCGTTGGAGATGGTGAAGGTGCCGCCCTGCAGGTCCTCAAGCGCCAACTGGCCGTCGCGGGCCTTGCGGCCGAGCGCGCCGATTTCCTTCTCGACGCCCGCCAGGCTCATCAGGTCGGCGTCGCGCACCACCGGCGTGACCAGGCCCTTCTCGGTGCCGACGGCGACCGAGATGTCGTAGTGGTTCTTGAAGATGATGTCGGTCCCGTCGATCTCGGCGTTGACCTCGGGCACCTGCTTCAGGGCATGGACCACCGCCTTCACGAAGAAGCTCATGAAGCCCAGCTTCACGCCGTGGCGCTTCTCGAAGACGTCCTTGTACTGGTTGCGGACCGCCATGACGGCCGTCATGTCCACCTCGTTGAAGGTGGTCAGCATGGCCGCAGCGTTCTGGGCTTCCTTCAGCCGGCGCGCGATGGTCTGGCGCAGGCGGGTCATCTTCACCCGCTCCTCGCGCTCGTGGATCGCACGCGGCGCGGCGGCGACCGGCGCGGGCGCCGGGGCGCTGGCGCGGGCTTCCAGCGCGGCGAGCGCGTCGCCCTTGGTCACCCGGCCGTCCTTGCCGGTGCCGGCGATGGCGGCGGGGGACAGGTTGTTCTCGGCGGCGATGCGCTGGGCCGACGGCGCGAGCACGGGTTCGGCGGCGGCCCTGGTGGCGGGGGCCGGGGCGAGCGCGGCGGCCGGGACAGGCGCAGGCGCGGCCTTGGCGGCGGCGGTGGGCTTCGGCGCAGCGGCGACGCCGCCTTCGGTGATCTTGCCCAGCAGCGCGCCCGGCTCGACGGTTGCGCCCTCCTCGGCGGTGATCTCGCCCAGCACGCCGTCAGCGGGGGCGGCGACCTCGAGGCTGACCTTGTCGGTCTCCAGCTCCACCAGGATCTCGTCCTTGCGGACCGCATCGCCGGCCTTCTTGGTCCAGCGCGCCACCGTCGCTTCGGTGACGGACTCGCCCAGGGCGGGGGTCATGATGTCGGCCATTGGGGGGTAGGCTCCTTGGATCTCGGACACAAACAGAGTGGGGGTGGGCAGAGTGGGGGTGGGGGTCTCTAGGCGAACGCTTCGGTCAGGAACGTCTCGAGTTCCTTCAGGTGACGGCTCATCAGGCCCGCGGCGGTGGACGCCGAGGCCGGACGGCCCACATAGCGGGCGCGCTTGGCCTTGATGTTCATCCGCTCGAGGGTGAGCTCGAGCCATGGGTCGACGAACTGCCAGCCGCCCATGTTCTTGGGCTCTTCCTGGCACCAGACCAGCTCGGCGTTCCTGAAACGCTTGAGCTCGTTGGTCAGGGACTTAAGCGGCCAGGGATAGAACTGTTCCAGCCGCAGGATGTAGACGTCATCGCGGCCGCTCTTGGCGCGCTGTTCCACGAGGTCGAAGTAGACCTTGCCGGAGCAGACGATGACCCGGGCGATCTCGGCGTCGGGGCGCAGCTGGACACCGCCGACCTCGCAGTCGGCCTCGGCCCCGTCGATCATCACCCGGTGGAAGCCGGTGCCCTCGGCCATGTCGTCGAGGGTCGAGACGGCGCGCTTGTGGCGCAGCAGGCTCTTGGGCGACATCACGATCAGCGGCTTGCGGTATTCCCGCAGCAGCTGGCGGCGGAGCGCGTGGAAGTAGTTGGCGGGCGTGGTCACGTTGACCACCTGCATGTTGTCTTCGGCGCACAGCTGCAGGAAGCGTTCGAGGCGGGCGGAGGAGTGCTCAGGACCCTGGCCCTCGTAGCCGTGCGGCAGCAGCATGACGAGGCCACTCATCCGCAGCCACTTGCGTTCGCCCGACGAGATGAACTGGTCGATCACCACCTGGGCGCCGTTCACGAAGTCGCCGAACTGGGCTTCCCAAAGGGTGAGGGTGTCAGGATCGGTGAGCGAGAAGCCGTACTCGAAGCCCAGCACCGCCTCTTCCGAGAGCGCCGAGTCCAGCACCTCGAAGTGGGCCTGATTGGGTCCGAGGTTGCGCAGCGGGAAGTAGGTTTCCTCGGTCTTCTGGTCGATCAGGCCGGAGTGCCGCTGGCTGAAGGTGCCGCGGACGCTGTCCTGGCCGGACAGACGGACCGGATAGCCCTGGTCGAGGAGGGTGGCGAAGGCCAGGGATTCGCCGGTGGCCCAGTCGATGCCCGCCCCGGTCTCGATGGCCTCGCGGCGGCCGGCGATCACGCGCTCGACCGTCTTGTGGACCGTGATCCGCTCGGGGACCGTGGTCAGCTTGCGGCCGAGGTCGAGCAGCTTCTGGCGCGACACGCCGGTGGCGAAGCGCTCTTCGCCGGTGGGCAGCTTGAGGCCCGACCACTTGCCGTCCAGCCAGTCGGCCTTGTTGGCGTGGTAGGCCTTGCCGTCGTCGAACTCCTGGTCGAGGTACTTGTCGAACTCGGCGATCCAGCCGTCGACGTCGGACTGGCTGCAGACGCCCTCGCCCACCAGGCGCTGGGCGTAGAGGTCGCGGACCGTCGGGTGGCCCTTGATCTTCGCGTACATCAGCGGCTGGGTCATCGTGGGGTCGTCCCCCTCGTTGTGACCGAAGCGCCGGTAGCAGAACATGTCGATGACCACGTCCTTGCCGAACAGCTGGCGGTACTCGGTGCCCACCTTGGCGGCGAAGGTCACGGCCTCGGGATCGTCGCCGTTGACGTGGAAGATCGGGGTCTCGACCGCGAGCGCCACGTCCGTCGGATAGGGCGAGGAGCGGCTGTTCTTGGGGCTGGTGGTGAAGCCGATCTGGTTGTTGACCACGAAGTGCATGGTCCCGCCGACGCCATAGCCGCGCAGGCCCGACAGCGCGAAGCACTCCGAGACCACGCCCTGGCCGGCGAAGGCCGCATCGCCGTGCAGCAGCAGCGGCATCACATGGCCGCGGCCGGCGTCCGGCTGCTCGCGCAGGGTGAAGGCCTGCTTGGCCCGCGCCTTGCCGATCACCACCGGGTTGACGATCTCCAGGTGGCTGGGGTTGGCGGTCAGCGACAGGTGGACGGCGTTGCCGTCGAACTCGCGGTCCGACGAGGCGCCCAGGTGGTACTTCACGTCGCCCGAGCCCTGCACGTCGCTGGGCAGCGACGAGCCGCCCTGGAACTCGTGGAAGATCACATGATACGGCTTGCCCATCACCGCGGCGAGCACGTTCAGGCGCCCCCGGTGCGGCATGCCGATGACGATGTCCTTCACGCCCATCGCGCCGCCGCGCTTGATGATCTGCTCCAGCGCCGGGACCATCGCCTCGCCACCGTCGAGGCCGAAGCGCTTGGTGCCGGGGAAGCGGCGGTGGAGGAACTGTTCGAAGCCCTGGGTCTCGATCAGCTTCTTGAGGATCGCCACCTTGCCCTGCGGCGTGAAGACGATCTCCTTGTCGCGGCCCTCGATGCGCTCCTGCAGCCAGGCCTTCTCCTTGGGATCGGTGATGTGCATGTACTGCACGCCGACATTGCCGCAGTAGGTGCGGCGCAGGATGGCCAGGATCTCGCGGATCGTGGCGGTCTCCAGACCCAGCACGAAGTC
>CAUJHW010000058.1 GCA_963205005.1 Pseudomonadota bacterium | reverse complement strand
GTGGCGCTGCTCGCCGACTGGTCCCCCGTGGCGCTGCTCGCCGACTGGTCCCCCGTGGCGCTGCTCGCCGACTGGTCCCCCGTGGCGCTGCTCGCCGACTGGTCCCCCGTGGCGCTGCTCGCCGACCGGTACCCCGTGGCGTGCTCCGCTTTCGCGGGCTCGCACTGCGCCAGCACCCACGCGATGGACCGGCTGATGATCTCGGGGATTTTCAGTTCGGCCTTGATCGTCAGCCGCGCGGCGGCGATCTTGGAATCATCGCTGTGGCGCGCAATCTCGCCCGAGGCCTCGACCAGCGCGAACCGGTTCGGCTTGCCGTCATCGCCGATCGGCGCGTAGTAGCCGAACACGTCGAGCGGGTATTCGCAGGCGTGCAGGCCGCTCTTGCAAACCTCGACCTTGCCGGCGTGCTCGAACGTGCCGCCCAACTGGTACTGCATGTCTCGGCACTTCCAGTCGGCGCCGAAGCCCTTCACGGCCTCGATGACCGGCTGTTTGTCTGCAGTTTTCTCTTTCTTCTTGGTCATGGCTGGTCTCACACTTGCGCGAGATCGACACTCGCGACCTCGTCGATGTCGCTGCCGGTCAGCAGCTTGATGGCCTCGTCGATGCGGGCGAGGACGGGATCCTTGTCGCCTTCCTTGGCGACGAATGCGACGCTGTCGAGCAGGTCGCGGGCGCTGACCAGTGCGCTGTAGACCTTCCCGGCGTGCGCAGGCCGCTTGAGATCATCGGGCAGGACATCTTTCGGTCCGTAGCCCTGCGCCCGGGCGATCCGGACCGGCGGCGGAGCGTGCAGCACCCGAGCGAACAGCTCGCCGCCGTGCGCGTAGCTCAGTTCGTTCGCCAGCATGCTCATGGCGCGGTCGTCGTCGAGGACGAACCCATCAGCAACCCAGACCGGGCTGATGGCGTACTGGACGGTCCAGATGAAGGGTTTGGTGTTCATCACGCGGCGGTCGGTTCGGTGGTGATGCCGACCTTGGCCAGCACGCGCTGCAGCTGGCTCGGCGAGTGGTCAAACCACTGCGACCGGACGAACAGGCGATCGCCGCGACGCATGACGGCGAACTTCACCGCACGGCCTTTGACGTAGTCGAGATTGATCGGGCCGAACCGGTCGTCCTTGCGGATAAGCGCCTTCGCCTCGTCGTCCGTGAGCGGCGCCGGCGTGAAGTGCAGGAAGCCAAGCCCCTGCGACGAGGATTCGTCGTAGACCGCCTTGACCAGCGCCACCAGGTCAACACCAGTGACGTCGATTTCGCTGTCGTTCATGGATGGCCCCCAAGCGGCGAGGGCGTCGGCCGGCGGCAGCTCGACGATCAGCGTCTCGGCGATGCTGCGGTCGCGACCGATGGTCTTCGGCGCGTAGACGCTGAACGCGTCGCGGATGACGGCGAGCTCGGTATCGCTGAAGGCGCTGAAGCGGCCCGCGGAGGGCGCGGCCTTGATGGCGAGGGCGGCGTGCAGAACGCCAAAGCGACGGTAGACGGCAGGCAGTCGCACCCCATCGGACCAGTGCTCCGACAGCATCACGTCCTGCCACCGGAGATAGCTGGCCTTGCTCAGGTCCGGGTTGCGGCCACCAGCCGTCCACATGCGGGCTTCGCCGCCATGATTGGCAGCGTCCCGCACCGCGGCGTCGGTCATCACGAAGGTGTCGCGCTGCCGCTCCGGGCTAGGCTCGATGGCGCGCAGGAAGATCGCCTCGGCCTGATCGCTACTGGTCGCGGCGACCGCAGTGGTGGTGGCGCTGTACTCGCCGCCGATCAGCTTCTGGAACTGGAGGATCAGGTAGATCCTCGCCTCGCCCTTCTCGCCCATCTCTCCCTCCCAGCCCCACCGCGGGGCGCGGCCCTCGGTGAAAGCCAGTTGGGATATTACACATCATGTTTATCTTGAAGTCAACAAGATGTGTAATTCGAAGGTGTAAATTGGCCTGGGGATAACCCTAGTTCAATGAAGAGCCCGCCCCGGCGGGCGCGGGGCGTCAGTCGCCGACCCAGGGGCGCGTGATCGCTTGCCGCAGGAAGGCGGACGAGCGCGTGTCGCTGTCGATGGTCGTTAGGAGAAGGCGTTCAAGTGCCCAGCAGTCGGCGAGCGCCGAGTGCGGTTGCGGCCGCTTGATACCGAAATGCTCGCAGAGCGCGTCCAGGGACTGGCGACCTCCCGTCCTCCAGCGAACCGACCGGATGGAGCATGCCCAGTTCATGCCGGAAATCTGCGGAGCCAGCCGAGCCAGCATCCGCCGATCGAACGCTGCGTTGTGGGCAATGACGACGTCAGCCTGCAGGAGGATTCGCGCGATGGCCTGCCAATCGAAGCGCTGGCCGCGAAGGTCTTCGATGCTCTTGCCGTGTACCTGCTGCGCCTTCGGATGGATCGGCACCCGCGGCTCTCGGTAGCCTTCGTAGGACAGATGGTGAGTGACTAGATGGCCGTTTTTCGTCCTAACCTCTATCAGGATGCCGCCGAAGCTGATTGGCTCGTCCTCCTCCGCCAGGCCGGTTGTCTCGGTATCGACTATCGCAACGAGCGTGTGATCGGGCTGGGCGTAGACCTTCCCGTGGCCGACCTTCAGTTCCGATGCCGTGAGATTGATCAGCAGCTCGGCTGCGTTGTCGAATCGTATCCCAGGCTTGTCCGCGAGCCACGCATCGAGGTCGTCGACGGCCTGCCGGCATTCGGCAAGGCGGTCCAACAAGGCCTGGCCTGTTGGACGCGGAGCGTGGATTAGGGCGTTTGCGCTATCGGTGCGTCGTTGCGCTTCGGCCAGCGTCTCCCGCCACTTCAGGAGGGCGGGACTCGGCGTCTCGGCCGCTGGCGTTGGTTCGACCTTTTCGGGCTCCGCCGCGCGTTGCTTCGACCGCGACCAAGTGCTGGCGACGACGTAGACGATGAAGCCGACGACGAGCAGCGACAGCATGAAGTCCATACAAAGGCCAAGGCAGTGTCAGGGCGTCGACTCGGCTCCGAACATCCGCCTCACCAGTACCCCGTCATCGTGTAGTGCACCCCATCGCGCTCATCGATCACGTAGCCACCGATGTTCCCCGACCAGACGTAGCGCCCATAGAGACCGCACATCAGCCGCTTGAACGGCTCGGTCCTCACCAGATGCGGCGGAGCGACATAGCCGGGCGGCCCGATGATCGGCTGAGGCGGCGGAAGGTAAACGTCCCAGCAGACGCGCATCACGTCGGGTCGCTCGGCCATAGTGGTCAAGACAAGTTTGACCGTGTAGCCGTCACGGGACCAAGTCCCGACCGTAGTGTTGAGCGGCAATCGCCCGCTGGCGATGTTGACCCGTGAGCCCGCGTACGACTCCCCGTTGGCCTCCACGCCGGCGATGACGCCGTCGGCAATGATCGCTTTGACACGGGTGTCGTCGTAGATCCCGACCCCGAAGGCGCTCGGAAAGCCGTCGCCCAGGCGGTTGGCGCCCATCTCATAGCGCCCATAGCTACCGAGCAGGATACTGGCCTGGCCGTCAGCGGAGGCCAATGTGTGGGCGTGGGTGTAGGGGTTGCCGGACTTCGCCGGATCCTCGGAAATGCCCTGGTAGAGGACAGCCCCGATGAGGCCTGCGTCGACGGTGTCGTCAGTGACTGCAGGCGGTTGCGGTGCGGGCGGCGTGGGGGTGGGATCCGGAGCAGGGGGCGGCTCTGGCGCCGGGCTCGGGGTGGGTGGCCGTGATGCCGTTGGCGCCCAATCCTTGCCATCCCACGTCCAGTAGACGGTCTTGGATGATGCGTTGTACCCGGTAAGGACGGTGAGCTTGGCAGCGGAGTCGTACCTCATGTCGCTACCACTGTAGACCACGCACGGCGTCGGCGGCGTCCCGGGCCTGCCCTCGATGCATGGAGAATCGGAAAAGGGGAATGCGGTCCAGCGTTCGCCATCCCACTCCCAGGTGTCGAAAACGCTGACCCCGGATCCACCGGGAGATCCGCCGAATAGCACCAGGCGCTTTCTGTCGGTGTCGAACGACACCTTGTGATACCCGCGCTGCGGCGGAGGATTCGCGCCAGGCAAGCTGGTCCATCCGGAGCCGTCTAGTCGCCATAGGGCTATAGGGCCGTCTATGGAGGCGGACACGAGAAGCGGAAGGCCTTCCGGTGTCGATGTAAGGGCTGCCACCGGGAGGGTTGGGGGCACAATCGCCGTTCTTGCATTGGTCCATACCCCGGCCTCCCGTACCCAAGTCGCCTTGATCCCAATTCTTTCGCGTCCAAACGAAGTCACGCCACCGATCACGACAGTGCGTTGCCGCACCGAATCTGTGACCCAAGTGCTACCTCCCTCGATGAAGTCTGGCACGTTGGGCGTGCTGCAGAAGACACGAGTCGCGCCGCCGCTGGCAAACGTGACACGGAAGTTCACGTTGTTCGCGTCCTGCACGCGGATGTTGTCCAGGGTCTGCGGTTCTCGACCCGTAACCGCCACGACACCGCATGACTGTTCGGACCACGTGAAGTTCCCGACGGCTGATGATCTGCCGGTGCCGTCCTTGAACGCCACGAAGTCGTAGGAGGTACCGGAACTGTTCTGGCAGCGCCAGACGCTCTCGGCGGCTGCGAGCGAGGTGCCGTTGAGCAGCGACTGAACCGGCGACCCGCAGGCCTGCGGATTCGCCGACACCGCCGAATCCGATCCTCCGCCACCTCCGCACCCGGCCAACAGCACCACCGCAACCGCGATCCCCGTCGTTCTCATCATCCCCTCCCTGGCTGTGCAGGGATCGTAGCCCGGCGGGCGAGGGCGGGGTATCGGGGTTGGCCCGGTCAGCTGGTGGCGGGTGGAGTTGACTGCCTCGGCGCTTCGGCAGGCGTAGTGGCCGCGGCTGGCGGTGCCACGGTCGTAGTCTGAGCAAGCCTCTGCCAGCCCTGATAGGCGAGTGCGGCCGTTGCGACGATGGCCAGCGTTGCAATCCACTTGTAAATCTCGGCATTTGCCGACTTTACGTCTGCGCGGATCGAGGCCACGTCGAGCTTGGAGTCAAGCTTGTCGACCACGGTCTTGACGTCGCCGACCTTGGTGCGTAGATCCTTGATGTCAGCGTCGACCGCCGACAGACGTTCCTCGACCCTCGTAAAGCGGTCTTCCATGCGGTCGCCTCGGGCATCGAGCCGGATGATGGCTTTTTCGAGTTCTGTCAGGCGCGTTTCCATGCCGCCATCATCACCTCCTCCACCGTGTCGGTCAACTCGTCGTTCGGGCGTACGCGGTTGCTCAAGGCGCGCCAGTCGTGGATACAACTCCGTCACCGAGTTAGTCACGTATCGGCGCCTCCCCGTCGGGTTGCTCTGCGCTCGCCAAGACGAGCGCGATCTGATGAAGCCGGTCGGCCGCTTTAGCGAACAGCCCATGAGATTCGGCCATGGCATCGGCGGCACTGCGTAACTCTCCGACCGGATTATCGGCACTCGCGCCGACTCCCTTGATGCTCTCAGCCAGAGCGATCTGCGATGCCAGGATCGACACGCCTACGCCCTGGAGGCTTGTCAAGACTTCAGTGATCATCTGAATGATGGCCACCTGAACGGTGCTCGAATACGGCGCTTCTTTCGCCGCCGATCTTGCGATCTTGAGTACACGCTCGAAGTCTGCATCGCTGATGGCCATTACCTCTCCTAGAACCCTGTCCCCGGCGCCCACCCGTCACACAATCCTGCAACTGTCACAGAGGTTGTCGCGGGCCTGGTTGCGCCCGTCACCGCGGATAGATCGCCGCGACTTTGTGGATTGATTCGATCTTGTCCAGCGACTCGGTCAGCCCCGGGTACCCGGGGTTCAGTGACCCGAAAGCGGCCTCGCCGTCGCGGATGTAGAGCAGCTTTTTCAGGGCCTTGCGCTGATCTTTCAGGCGGACGACGACGGTGTCTCCGGGCTGCGCCTCGACGCCGGGCACGACGAGGATGCGATCGCCCGAGCTGAACTTCGGGGCCATCGAGTCACCCCGCACCCGCCGCGCGTAGGCGCTCTTGTCCCTGGATGCATTCGGCACCCGCCCGTCGCCGTGACCGGGCGGGTATCCGTACTCATCGAAGAACCCGTCTGGCCCGCCCAGCACGTCCCCAACGACAGGCGACCACCCGCCATCGGGTGGCGCTTCCGCGTCCTCCAGTTCGTCGTCGATCTTCGGCCGGCCCGAGCCTCCTGTCCCCTCGGGTTTCCCCTCTGGGTGGGTTTTCACGGGGGAGGAAGCGGTCTTGGTCAGGTCTTCGGGTAGTGGCTGTCGACCCGTCAACTGGTCAATGGTGATACCGAGCGCGTCCGCGATCTTTCCGTGACGCCACGTTGGTAGGTCGCGACTTTTCCAGTTTGTGACATCGGACGACGACGCGCCGACCTTCTCGGCGAGCTGGGTCTGATTCCAGCCGCGAGCCCTCATCACGAACAGAGCGATGTCGACAGGTCGATCCATCTAGCGAGCATAAACAGAATGTGAGTCCCTCTGTTACACGCTGTGTTGACTTTGATCTAAACCCCCTCTGTCAAGATAGTTGGCATGTCGACCGATGCCAGAATTCTTGAATCGAGGGGCAGTTAGGAAAGTCAGGATGTCGAGGTATACGAAAGAGAAGAAGGAGCACGCGCTGGGGCTGATGAGCCCACCGCAGAACCTGCCGACAGCGGAGGTGTCCAGGCGCACGGGGATCAGCGAGCCGACGCTGTACGGCTGGCGCAACCAGGCCCGGGCAACGGGGCGAGCGGTGCCGGGAGACGGCAGCAATGCCGAGGATTGGAGTGCGCAGGACAAGTTCGCGGTAGTGGTCGAGACGATGGGGCTGGCCGAAGCAGAACTGGCCGAGTACTGCCGGCGCAAAGGCCTGTACGTCGAGCAGATCGAGCGCTGGCGCGAGGCTTGCCTGCAGGCTAACGCCGGTGGCACCGAGCGAGTCAGCGCGACGGCGCTGGCCGAGGAGCGACGGCGCAGCCGAGGGCTGGAGAAGGAACTGCGACGCAAGGAGAAGGCGCTGGCGGAGACGGCGGCGCTGCTGGTGCTCAGCCGAAAGCTCGAGGCGTTGTGGAACAAAGGCGAGGACGCATGACAGCGTTGCCGCAACGCCAGGAACTCGTCGCGCTGGTGCGGGCGGCGCAGGCCAGTGGCGCCCGGCTGAAGCCGGCCTGTGAGGAACTGGGTATCTCGCTGCGCACCTGGCAGCGCTGGAGCGACGGCGAGCAAGTGCCCGCCGATGGCCGGCCGCAGGCAAAGCGGCCGGTGCCGGCCAACAAGCTCAGTGCCCAGGAGCAACGCGCGGTGCTGGACACCTGCCTGCAGCCGCGCTTCGCGGACATGCCGCCGACGCAGATCGTGCCGATTCTGGCTGATGAAGGCTGCTACCTGGCCAGCGAATCGACCTTCTACCGACTGCTGCACGCTCACGATGCGCAACAGCACCGGGGTCGGCAACGACAGCGCTGCCGCAAGCCGGCGCCGATGCACGTCGCTCGCCGGCCCAATGAAATTTGGTGTTGGGATGTCACGTACCTGCCCAGCCAAGTGAGGGGCCTGTTCTTTTATCTGTACGCCGTCATCGACCTGTACAGCCGAAAGATCGTCGCCTGGGAGGTGCACGCCGCCGAGAACGGTGAGCTGGCCGCCGAACTGATCGAACGGGCCCGCTGGCGCGAGCATCTGCGAGGCAAGCCCGTGATCCTGCACGCCGACAACGGCGCGCCTCAGCGTTCGCTGACCTTGCGCGCGAAGCTGCGGGAACTGGGCATCGAGCCCAGCTACAGCCGGCCCGGCGTCAGCGACGACAACGCCTTCATCGAGTCCTGGTTCCGTACGCTGAAGTACATGCCGGCCTGGCCCAGCGTCGGCTTCACCGATCTTGATCAGGCTCGCGCCTGGGCGCTGAAGTTCATCGACTGGTACAACGGCTCGCATCGCCATCGCGGGATCGGCTTCGTCACCCCGAAACAGCGTCACAACGGCCAGAGCAAGGCCATCCTCGCTCGTCGTCGCGACGTCTACGAAGCTGCCAGGCGCGCTCATCCCGAGCGCTGGAAGCGCGACATCCGGCGATGGTCCGAGCCCGATCATGTCTGTCTCAACAAGCGTGAACAGGAGAGGCGTTCCGCATAGATCCCTTCTTGCTCGACACGCCATCTATCTTGACAAACACCGCAAACATCGTGTGTAATGTATGAATGGCCGACGCTGATCAAATACACCGTCTCGAGACGCCACAAGGCATGGCCGTCGATGCCGCAGGCGGTCCGGCGGCCGTCGCAAGCACGATAACGCGACTCACCGGGCGCGATATCTCGATCCAGCGACTTTGCAACTGGATGACGCGGGGCGTACCGGTGGAGTTCTGTCGGCCGTTCGTAGAAGCGGTCGATGGGCTGGTCTCGGTTGCCGACCTCCGTCCCCATGACTGGGATCTGATCTGGCCCGAGCTAGTCGACGTCGACCACCCCGCTCCCAACCCCGAGCGAAGCGAGGCATAGATGACCCCTGACAAGCGCCCTTGGCTCGTCGGCGAGGCTGGCCCGGAGGTGGTGCGCGCCGCCCCGGCGCAACGCAGGAAGGGCAGGGCTGCGCTGACCGAAGCCGACGTGAGGCGGATCGCGCGGGAAGAGGCGGAGGCTGTTCAGGCCGAGCACGCCTCGGTACGGCAGGCTATGCGCGAGTCCCGTCGCCGCTCTCTCGAAGGATTGTCACAAGCCTCGAAACCCCATTCAAAGCCCGAAGCGACCCCTCCAGCTCAGCTGGAAACCACTCCTGAGCAATCGGCGCCTCTGCATCTTCGCGAGACCGAGTCGAGACAAGCCGAAGGCAGTCCTCCGCTTCCTTCAAGAACAGGGTCGTTGCTTCGTCTGTTTCGCAGGTTCTGGCGATGAGCAGCGAGATGCACGTCTTCAAGGCCTCGATCTCGCCCGACTGGGTTGCAGATTCTTTGACGTTTTCGTCCATGGGTCGCTCCCGTCGTGGAAGTCTGGTTGGTGGAACACCCATTCAACCACGGCGGGCAGCGACCTACCCCACAGCAGAGAGGGCGGAGTAGGCGATGGCCGGCTCGTCCAAGCCCCTGGGCCCACCTGGCGCCGCAGAAAAGCTGGCCGCGTGGCTTCTTGATCGCCCCCCGTTTCTTTGGGTCATTCGCCTTCATCAGTGGTTGACGGACCGGATTCTGGAGCGGGTCTTTGGCCCTCAGATGGACTCGCCGAGGTACGTCGCACCAGAAAGTCGGTCCGGTCGCGAAAGCCGGCCAGATGGAGGTGGTTCGTCGTGATCTGCCCGGATACATCGAACAGGGATACGTGGTCGACCGGTGCCCCCGGTATCGCGAGGTCCCGGTACAGCAGGTCGATCGGCTTGGCCGACAAGCCGCAGATTGCCACCGAGTTCTCGTCGGTCAGGGCGGTCTCGAACTCGGCGAACTCGCGTCGGACGCAGGCCATAACCCGCTGCGCTCGTGCCGCCTTGTCGATGTTGCGTGCGCCCTTCGAAGCGAAGTGGATCAGCAAGAGATATCGAGTCACGGTCGCCCCCTTCGGCGGTCAATCGGTGGTTGGCGCCTCGATTGTCCATCGTTGCGGGGCGACCTCCCCTCCGCAGGTGCCCGCATGAATCCGGACACCGACACCGCCTGCTGGCAGTCGATGCGAGGCGTCAGATGCAACTGACGTACCGATTCCGGTTGAAAGACAAGCACGACGCCGAGCTGCGTAGGCAGGCCTGCGCGGTCAATTTCGTCTGGAACTTCTGCGGCGAAACGCAGAGGTCGGCGCTGCGGTGGCGCAAGCAGTGGCCGAGCGGGTATGACCTGAACAGACTCACGGCGGGATCGTCAAAGGAACTCAATCTGCATGCTCACACGATCCAGCAGGTGTGCCAGACCTTCGCCCGATCTCAGGATACCAAACGCAAGCCGATGCTGCGTTGGCGTGGCAAGAGGTCGCTCGGCTGGGTGCCGTTCAACAAGGGCCATGTCCGGTTCGACGGCGAAGCGCTCGTCTTCCGTGGCGTGCGGTACTTCGCATGGCTGCATCGCGATCTCACCAATGGCCAGACGTTCGGCGCCGGCTCGTTTTCGCAGGACGCGCGTGGTCGCTGGTACATCAATCTGCCGGTCGAGGTCGAATTTCTCGACAATGCGCATGGCGACGCCATTGGAATCGATCTTGGCCTGAAGGACCTGGCGACGATCAGCACGGGCGAAAAGATCGAAGCGCCGCGCTGGTACCGCCGGCAGCAGGAACAACTGGCGGTAGCGCAGCGGGCGCACAAGAAGAAGCGCGTTAAGGCGATCCACGCCAGAATCGCGAACCAGCGCAGGGATCACCTGCACAAGCTTTCAACCCGCCTCGTGCGGTCGCACGGGGCGATCTTCGTCGGCAACGTGAATGCAGCCGGCCTGGTGAGAACGAAGATGGCGAAGTCCGTCCTCGATGCCGGGTGGGCGACGTTCCGAAAGAACCTCGAGTACAAGGCCATCAGGCATCAGGTTCTGTTCGATGTTGTCAATGAAGCGTTCTCCACCCAGACGTGCTCGTGCTGCGGGGCCATCCCTGCCAGCAGTCCGAAAGGTAGGGCCGATCTCGGAATGAGGCGATGGCGGTGCTGCGAGTGCGGAGCGGAACACGACCGCGACGTGAATGCAGCCCGGAACATTGCCGCTCGCGGACTGGCGAGCCTCGCAGGAGGAGCCCATGCCTGAGGACCGGATGCCCCGGCTTTCAGGCGGGGAGCAGTCATGGCAGTCCATCACGACATTCGCCGCCCAGGCCGCCCCGGAGCGCCGGCAGACCGCTGTCGAGGCTGCAATGCGCATGTGGGACAGCATGCACCCCGGCGCCAGCGCCGACGAGTCGCTGGCGGCTTATGTGCGCATCGAGCGGCTGTTCGGGAGCGGGTCGTGACTGACCTCTTCGCGCCCGTCAAGGTCGAGGCCGCCTGCGCCGAATGCGCGAAGGGCGGCATCGTCTACCAGATGACCTGTGACTCATGCTGGGTGCGGTGGTTCAAGGCGTTGCCGAACCGCCGGCTGAAGATCGCGGCGTGGCGCAGCCGGCCGGACTTGCATCAACGGTTACGCCAGGACGCCGGCCATGCCGCTCACTGAAGGCGACATCGCGCGCATCGTCGGCCGCCAGGTGCTCGACCGCAAGTGCGTCGTGCTGGTCGACCGCTGCAACTGGACGGGCAGCGAATGCGACGTGCTGGCCGTCACGACAGACCTGCGCGTCATCGACGTCGAGATCAAGACGAGTCGCGCCGACTTCAAGGCGGATCGCCGCAAGGACAAGTGGTGGCGCCGCTATGGCTGGCAGTACGGCACGCCGGAGCCGAAGCCGACGCCGCTGGAATGGCCGCGTCGCGTGTGGAAACACTACTTCGCGATGCCCGCCGACATCTGGTCGGATGACCTCGCTGAATTCCTGCCGTCGCCGGCCTGCGGTGTGCTGTTGATCGGTGACTCCGCGGGCGAAACGCATCGCGGACACGTCACCAATCCGCTCTACCGGGTCAGGTGCAAACGGCGCGCCAAGCCGTGCCGCGACGCCGACCGGCTGACACCCGCGCAGGTGATGGCAGTCGCCCGTCTGGCCAACCTGCGCATGTGGGATGCCTACGAGAGGCGGGATAGGGCGGTGCGGCCGGCGGCAGGGGTGGCGGCATAGTGTTCACGCACACGGATAGGGTAGCTCCCGAAGAGGCGGTCTTCCCGGCCCGCTCTGCCGTCGTGCCCCTCTTGCCGGGGTCGTCGGGACGACAGATGAGCAAGGACTTTTTCGCGCAGTACATGGACCCGCGCTGGCAGAAGCTGGCCGCTCGGATGAAGGAGGCCGCAGGCTGGGAGTGCACCAACTGCGGCTCTGGCGAGCAGACGCTTCACGTCCACCACAAACAGTACTTCAGGGATCGCAAGGTCTGGGAGTATGACGAGGCCGAGTTGATGGTCCTCTGCAAGGACTGCCATGTCACTGCAGACAAGCACCGCGAGCTGGTGAAGCGGATGCTATCGCTCGAATCCACGTTCGGTATCCCAGCGGTTCTGGCCGGCTTCCTCGACTTCGACGAGAACATCCGAGCGGTCGCCCCGGAGGTGTTGGACGAGGCCCGGTTCGTGGCGCCGCTTGAGTATGCGGCAGGCTTCATCGCCAGCATCGCGGCTAGAGGGCTATCGATCGACCAGATGTACCAGGTGGCGTACTTCGCCGCCAGTCTCACCAGAAAGACTTCCGAGGAGCGCATGCGCCTCGCGACGTCTGGCGCTCTTTTCGGTCGCGATGGCGAGGACTGGAGCATCGTCGATGCCTAACCGGATCGTTCGCGAAGGCATCTTGACCAGCGCCCGCATGGCGACGCTGGACTGGGCGTCGGAGGTTTTCTTCCGGCGTCTGATGTCGGTCGTGGACGACTTCGGCCGCTACTACGCGGATCCGGGCTTGCTCAGGGCGGCCTGCTACCCGAGGCAGTTGAACAAGGTATCCGACTCGGACATTGGGAAGTGGATGCGATGCGTCGCTGAAGCGGCCCTTGTAAGGGTGTACCCGGCAGAGGACGGGGAGCGGTACCTGGAGATTGTCAACTTCGGGCAGCAGGTGCGAACGAACAAGTCAAAATTCCCCGGGCCGAAAGGCGAGCCGAACGGGCGACCCCTGCCAAATGAAAGTGATGTAGAAAGCGTACTTGAAGAGCACATCCGAAGTACCGGCGAGTTTTTCGGTCTGGTGGTCACTGGCGTGCGCAGACAGGTTAGGGTTGGTGACAGCTATATAGATCTACTGCTTGATACATCGGCAGGTCCGTGCGTGATCGAGCTGAAGCGCGGGAATGTGACCGACAAGCACCTGGCACAGATCGTTCGATACCTCGCATTGGTTCCCGAGTCCTTCGGAGTCCTTATCGGAGCAGCGATCGGGCCACGAATGAACAAGGGCGAGGCGGCCGATTCCGGGGTTGCCATCTGCACATACACGGATGACATGGTGTTCTCCGTGAATGTCACAAGCGATCACATCATATCCTCCGTATTCTCGGTAAATCACGGTAAGTCACGTGCGCACCTAGACGTATCCGTATTCGGAGACGTATCCGTATCCGTATCCGATGCACTCCCTTCGGTCGTGCCGCGCGCCCGAGGGCGCCCGAGCAAGCGATGCCCCGAGGACTTCGAGGTCACTGCCGAGCTACGGGCCTGGGCGGCGGAGAAGGCGCCCGGCGTTGACGTCGACCGCGAGACCGAGGCATTCCGGGACTGGGAGTTTCGCGATGCCAAGTCGGACTGGCCGGCGACATGGCGACGGTGGATGCGCAAGGCGGCGGAAGACCTGCAAACCCGAGGCGGGCGGACAAACTCTCGTCCGTTGGATGCCAAGGAGGCTGGCCGCGCCGCCGCGGCCGCATCGATCTACGGAACCGGACAACCCCTGGACCTGAGCCATGGAACACGTGAGCAAGAGCCTTTCACTATCGACGTTTAGCCAGGCCGAAGTCCCGGAGAGAATCCGCGTGCTGTTCGTGATCCTGCACGGCCGCTACGGCAATCAGTTGCTCGACAAGTACCGGTTCTTGCAGAACGGCGTCGACAAGGGCATGGAGATCGCGCAGCGCACCTGGGCAATGGACCTCGCGGCGTTCGACGACGACACGATCCTGAAGGCCATCGCGGCCGCCAAGGCCGAGCATCCGGTGTGGCCGCCGACCAGCGGCGAGTTCGCGACGCTCTGCAAGCGGCTGCGCCGTCCGTCCAGGCCCGCCGAGGCGGCGCCGCAACTGGGCGTGTCTCGGGAGTTGCGATCGAAGTACGTCCGCGGCCTCCGAGAGGACATCGCCCGCACGCTGGCCAGCCGCGCCGGCATGAAATCGAACGCCAGCGGACTCGCGGGCCTGCTGTCGAACATCGCCGCCGCCGTGGGTCTGGCCGGTGGCGACGAGGCGAAGACTCTGCTGGCGCTCGAAGACCAGTACCTGCGGAGCCGAGCATGAGCGCCATCAAGCCGGGAATGTTGTGCCGCATCGTCTGCAATCACCAGCCGCGGCATCGAGATCGCGTAGTCACTGCGGTGCAGCGCGTGGAACTGGACGGACCGCGGTCGGGGTGGCTCGTGAATGCTGACTGGCTGACAGGCATGCTGGAGGCATACCGGCGGATGGATGATTCGTGCCTCCAGCCGATCAGCGACCCCGACGTTGACCTGATCGTCGAGACCGACGCCCTGCACGACAACCTGCTGGACGCACTGACGATGACGAGGGCGGGATGAAGCACCGGCGCGGCTACATCAACCTCAACTTCGGCGCCATGTTCGCCGGGTTCGTCATCGCCGGGATTGCGATCGGCATCCTGATTGCATGGCTCGCGCCGATCGTCTGGTCGTGGGTGCGACCGCTGATTCACGGGTGGACGGCATGAAGCAGGACCGCTGGTACGTCGAGATCCGCGACACCCGCCGCGCCGAGAACCCGTGGCGGCAGATCGGGGAGTGCGCAAGCCGAGCCGATGCCCGACAGGTCCGGAGCCAGATGACGATTCACGGGCTGATGGAGGCGCGGATTCTGCAGTACGAACTCAAGGGGGTGGTGCGATGAAGCGGGAATGCGTGTGGCTGTTGGAGTTCAGAACCGGAGCGTCATGGGGCTGGATCTCGGCGTTTCGATCTCGTAGGCGTGCGCGCGATGGCGTAAAAGATTGGATGTTGCCCGATGAGTCTCGTCGGCAGTACCGCATCCGGAAGTACGTCCCGGCATGAACCTGCCGACCGACAACGAGAAGTTCGCCGCCGCCCAGGCGCACGCGCGACGCGAAGGCCTGGAGGTCGAGTTCCTGCGCTGCGCGATTGACGCGCTGGAAGCCGGCGACTCGGCTGAGTCAGCGGCGGTTCGCGGACTCTACGAATGGGACCTCCTGCCGTTCGATGGCAAGCGGTTCGTCCTACCGGAGGCAGGCAAGTGACGGAAACGTACAAGGCTTGGCGCATCTCGCCGAGCGGGAAGGCCGAAGAAGTGGAGATTGAGATTGGACAGGCCCGCGGCCTGGGCGGGTGGGTCTGCTCGACAAAAGGGAAGTGGTTCGACCCGAAGAAGCTCCACGCCAACCGCCAGGAAGCCGTCGCCGCCGGCATCCAGATCGTGGACGCCGAGATCGCGCGGAACGCCCGGCAGCACGAGCGACTGCTGAGAAAGCGGGACACGTTGCTGAAGGCGCGGTAGGAAATTCAACGGCACGCCGGCGCCGCCGAGCCGGAAAGCGAGACCCAAGTCATGACCAAGCAGCAGATCATCGAAGCAATTCAGGACTATTTCGGGGAAACCACCAGGCCCGCGAGCCAGACTCTGGATGATTTGGAGGAGATCCGCGACGAGTGCCAGCTCTACATCGACAGCCTGTCGACAGAGGACTGACCATGTTCCAGCGCATCGGAACCTGCTCGATCTGCGGCGGCGATGTTCATGGCCACTACGGCGCATGGCACGGCGTACTGCCGCCGCCACCGCCGACATGCTCCCAGTGCGGCGCCGTGCCGAAAGGCACGAGCGATGTGATCGAGATGGAGCCGCGAAGGGGCGTGCTGCCATACACCGGCACGGCGAGCGGCTGGAGGCTCTGGTGATGTGGATCTGTCACGACTGTGCCACCGCCCGCGGATCGAGGCTGCGGGGCGTCGCGACGTTCCACGAGGACATCTGCGACTGGTGCGGCTCAGTTGCCATCGTCACAGAGCCCCGGGACTACACCCCTCGGCCGGCGCATCCGGAGCAGGTGCAGGCCATGCCGGCCCTCGCCGACAGCGGTCAAGATCTGGACGCCATCGGCCGAGCATGGGCAGCGGAGCGGCGCAGGACGGGGCGGAAATGGTCAGTCTGAGCTTGCCCTATCCGATCAGCGCGAATCGCTACTGGAGGACGTCCACTCGTGGAGGTGTCGTCCGAACACATGTCTCCGTCGAGGCTCAAGCATTCCGAGAGGCCTGCGCGTGGACCGCTAGGGCGGCTGGCGTCCGAGAGCCGTTAGACGGCTGGCTGGCGTTGGAGATCACCGTGCATCCCGTAGAGCCGAAGAGCGCCCCGGCACGGCTGAGACGAGAAGGACCGGACTGGCATCTTGCGCTGCGCTGCATCGACATCGGGAACGCAGAGAAGGTTACCGCGGACGCTCTGCAGGGGGTCTGCTATCGCAATGACGCTCAGATCATCGACATCCGCGTCAGGAGAGGCCTGCCGGTGAACGGCGGCGGCATGACCGTGGTGATCAAACGTCCGGGGAGCGCCGGGTGAGCAAGCCGAAGATCCTGCGCATGAATGGCCAGTGGGTCTGTGCGACGGGCATGGAGCGCCTTCCTACGATGATCATCTGCGACTCGCCTTCCGGCGCTGGAGAAACGCCGTTCGAGGCCTATCAGGACTGGCGCCGCCAGAACCGCCCTCTCTGGATCGAAAGACTGTGGGATTGGGCGACACGAGGGATGACGGTGTACCAATGACCGAGATCCCGGCCTAGTGAAGATCAATCGAACCGAGAAGGAAGCGAATACATGAGCGACATCTTGCTGCTGTACCTGGTCACCCGCGCCGGCGCGATCGGCAGTCTGTTCGGCAACGTGGCCATAGCCATTCTGATGTTTGGCGCGTTCGGACTGCTTGCCAGAGGTGTGTGGATCAGTGATCTTGTGCCGGGCGACGAAGAGGCTGCTGCTTGGAGGCAGTGGCGCCGAATCGCGGTCTGCCTCGCGGTGATGGCAGCCACGTCCGGATTCCTGGGCGTCGCCATTCCGAACAGCAAGGACATGGCCATCATCATCGGCGGCAAGATCGCCCTCGATGCCGCCAGAAGCGAGACCGGTCAGGAGATCGGCGCCGAGGTCTTGGCTGCCGTCCGGGCTCAACTGAAGGCGGCGGCGAAGGAATGATCCCCAGCCCCCAGGCCATTGCCCTGGCCAAGAAGGTCCACGCAAGGGCCGTCCGCCGGCGCGGCGAGGCGGCGAAGGCACTGCCCGCCAAGCAACTCCAGGACGAGGTCGAACGCCTGGAGAAGTTGGTCGGCGAGCAGCAGGAGATCATCCGCAGCTACTACCGGATCGTCGCAGTCGTGCGGATCATGGTGCGCAGGTGGCTCGCCGATCGGTACACGGGCCGCGTCGACCACTGGAAGGACTTGGCCCGTCAGATCGAGGTACTGGACAGATGCAAGTGACCATCAGACGCTTTGTCGACGGCCGCCCGGTCGACGCCTTCGAGCCCGCCGAGGAGTTCCGGCCGATGGTCTACGGCCTGGACCAGCTGGAGGTCGGCGACGAGAAGTTCATCCCCTACGGCGACTTGGATCCCTACGTCCTGCGCCACCGGCTCAGCGCGGCGTTCTGGCGGGCGGCGGAGAAGGGCCGGCACTTCACGCAGCGGGCGAGGGTGGATGGCGTAACGGTTCGGAGGGTTGAATGATGTGGTCGGATAACCAAGAGCGGTTCTACGGCGCAACGAAGGCGGAGATGGCACGTGCCATTGCGATGAAAGACCTGGGTATGAAACGCGATGCGGGGCCCGAAGTGGTCACCACCGCTCAGGACATGAGGAAGTGGTTTGCCGGCGGGCTAATGAAGAACCGCCCAATCTACGCCACCGAGCCGCCCCAGGTTTTCGGCGACTACCGTGTTTCACGTGGATCAGACGGTTGGCACGTCAGCGGGCCGGAGGGGTTCTACAAGCATTTCCACCTGCACCAGCGCTTGCACGCCGAGCTGTTCGCGGCGGCGCTGAACCTCAATCTGGATGAGGTCGGGCGGATTGGCCGGGAACTTCGAGGGATTGCATGATCGACCCCAGAACCCACAGCGACTTGCTCAACTGGGCCAGATGGGCGAACCATGGAGACGATGGCGGCCCGCCAGTCCAGCGACAAGCGGCGAGCGCAGAGGGCAGGCACATCCCGGACGCGGACACCGTTTTCGAGGAATCGCAGGACAAGCCCACCCCGATCTTCGAGACCCGAGCGCGGATCGTCCAGGGCGTCTATGACAGCCGGCTGAGTCATGCCGAGCGGAAGGTGCTGCAGGCCGAGTATGCACACCGGAAGCGGTATCTGCGGGAGACTCGACGCGGTGCGTGGGTGTTCAGCCGGCCCGCCGCCGCACGGACGCTTGGTATGCCGATGAGGATCTACAGTGAGATGCTCGGCCGTTGTTGCCGGCTTGTTCGCGAGGCGCTGGGTTGAAATACGGTCGTGAGGTCATCTCGCTGCTGGCGGCCCACCCCGGTCGGGAGTTCCGTTTCAAGGAGATCCAGACCTACGTCTGCCTGACGCTCAGGATCCAGCGGGCGAACACCACGAAGGTCGGCGTCCAGCGAGTGCTGTCGACCCTATCCGAGGAAACCAAGTCCATCCGGGTCATCCAGGGCAAGCGGCGGAATCGATATGTCTGGATTGGTACATGAAGTCCATGAGTATCGGCACGCAGTTCGGTACATTACGTGCAGGGAAGTTGCGTCCAGCGCTTCCATCGCCTTCAGCCGCGTAGAGAAGCAGTCAACTCGTTGGGCTCATAACCCGAAGACCGCTGGTGCAAATCCAGCCGCGGCAACCCTGTCTCCTCCACCTCCTCTCTGAGATGGATTGCCCTTCTGGGCGTTTTCTTCGAATATCACAGTTTTTGTGATATCATGCGCTTGTCTTCGGTCACAGAATCGGTGATTTATGACAGGCGAAGAGTACCGGGTGGCCTTGCGCAGGCTCGGCTGGTCCCAGGCCAAATTGGCGGGGCGGCTCGGATTCCATGTGAATTCCGCAACCAACTGGGGCAAATCGGGTCCGCCGGCCCATGTTGTTGAGTATCTGAGGGTGATGTTGCTGGCCCGGGAGATGCTCGATGGCGCTTGAGACGATCAGGGCCGTCCGAGAGATCCAGGCCGAGACCCTGCTGGCGTTCTCGACCGGGAAGGACGCGATCGCGGCATGGCTCGCCGTCCGCGAGCACTTCGACCGGGTCCATCCGTACTACTTGTACCTGATCCCGGGTCTGGAGTTCGTCGAAGAGTCCCTCGACTACTACGAAGGGTTCTTCGGAGAGCGCATCGCCAGACTTCCGCACCCGAGCCTTCATCGGTGGCTGAACAATCTGGTTTTCCAGCCCCCAGAGCGTTGCGCGGTGATCGAGCAGGCGGGTTTGCCGAATCACAGCTATGTCGACGCGTGTCGCGTGCTGTGCGAGGACAAGGGGCTGCCGAATCTGCTCGCGGCTGACGGCGTCCGGGCGGCGGACAGTCCGATGCGTCGCATCGCGATATCCCGGCATGGCCCGATCAGCAAGCGGTCCAGCAGGTATCACCCTATCTGGGATCTGGTGAAGACCGATTTGGTCGACCTGTTCAGAAAGAGCGGCGCGAGGCTGCCGGTCGACTACCGGATCTGGGGCCGGAGCTTCGACGGTATCGATGCGCGGTTCCTGGTGCCGATGAAGCGACATCTCCCGAGGGACTACCGGCGAGTACTGGAATGGTTCCCGCTCGCGGAGATGGAGGTCTATCGATGGGAGAGGGCCCATGGATGACCGAGTCCGGAGGGCGAAGGAAGAGGCCGCCGCGAAGATCCGCCGAGTTCGCGCAAGAAGGCGCGCTCCGTATGTCGACATGCCGGAACCGACCGGCGACGCCGAAGTGGACAGCTTCGCTGATCTTGACGCGGTGCAGGCCGGCTTCAGGAGGCGAGCCAAGGATGAATCGGCCCGCTTCAACGAAGTCACGGACAGTGAATACTGGTTCGCGGTCTGCTTCAAGACTCGGGCACAGAGAGAGGCTTTCCTGGCGGCGATCAAACAGTCGCCGGACGGCAAGTACCTCGACGGCGAAGCCATTGCCAGGGCGCTCGGCATTGAGTTGCCCGAGGCCGATGTGAAGTTCCATGACGTATCTCGTGTCGATAAGACATGGATTGAATTTGCGAGGTGACCATGCGTGGACGAATGAATGCCGGTCAACGGCGAGCCTACAACGCGGCCTTGGCTCGCGGCCTTTCGCCTCGAACCGCCCGCCGTCGTGCGGCTGCCGCCCTAGCGGGGTCGTAAAAACACCAGATGCGTTGTGGGGCTAAAACCCGCTCGGGCGCGCCGTGCAAATCACGAGCCATGCCCAACGGCAGGTGCAGGATGCATGGAGGTACGGCATCCAAGACCCACAAGGGGAATCAAAACGCCCGGACCCACGGCATCTACAGCAATGTCCTGACCGATCAGGAGAAAGCGCTGTGGATCGAAGTCGAGCTCGGTAAGGTCGACGACGAGCTGCGGCTGTGTCGCATTCGGCTGGTCAGGGCGCTTGAGGCCGAGAAGGAAGCGACCGGCTTAGAGCTTGAGGTCAGGACCGAGAAGCCGATGATGGTCGGCGGAGTCCCGGTGACGGATGAAGATCCGGTCGAGGAGCGGACCTACCGGCGCAGGGATTACCCGGCGATCATCGACAAGCTGATGGGCCGGATTGAAAGCCTCGAGCGGACCCGCCAGGAGTTGAGCAAGGGGGCGGGAAGCCCGGACGTGGCGAAGGCTCTGGCCGATGCCATCGCAAGCCTACCGGATTGAGCACAGGCAACCTCGCGCTTGATCGCCAGTTGGCGCGCTGGTATCCGCTGATTCCCCATTCCGTTCAGTTGGCTCTCGTCGCTGCGGTGCCGTCTGGTGTTCGGTTCCCGCTGGTTCCGGCGGGACGAAGAAGCGGGAAGACGGAGAGGTTCAAGCGGTTCCTCGTGAAGCAGGCGAGCCGGATTCCTGGTCCTTACTTCGCCGCGGCGCCGACGCACGACCAGGCGAAGAAGATCTTCTGGGACGACCTGAAGGCGTTCTCGCTTTCGGCCATGCACCCGAAGAGACCGTCCGAGTCCGACCGGATCATCTACCTACCCAACGGCAGCGAGATTCACGTCGTGGGCCTGGACAAGCCGCAGCGGATCGAGGGCGTCCCGTGGAAGGGCGGCGGGATTGACGAGTTCGCCGACATCAAGGCCGATGCCTGGGAAGCCAACATCCTGCCGGCCCTGAACACGGTCAACCCGCTGGACCCGGACTACCGGGCGTGGTGCTGGTTGCTGGGCGTTCCGGACGGTCTGAACCACTACTACGACCTGTGCTCTCAGGCCGAGACGGGAGCAGACCCGAACTTCAAGGTATTCCACTGGAAGTCCGCCGAGATTCTTCCGCCGGACGTCATTGACGCCATGAAGCGGGCGATGTCGGCCAAGCAGTTCCGACAGGAGTTCGAGGCTTCCTTCGAGACCGCCTCGGGCAGGATCTACGAGGACTACAGCAAGGCCAATCACACCGGCGAGACGATCCGGCCGCATGAGCAACTGATGTGGATGCACGATCAGAACTACACGCCGCTGTCGTCGGCTATCGCTGTCAGGCGGGATGACGACATCCTGATTCTTGACGAGATCGTGCTGACTAGCGCCGTGTCGAAGCAGTCCGCCGTGGAGTTCGTCGAGAAGTTCGCCGGTCACCAAAACAAGGATGTCATCCTGTACGGCGATCCGGCGGGAAGGGCCGGCGAGAAGCATGGCCACGCGTCCGACTACACGGATATCGAGGGCGTGCTGAGGGTGGAAGGCTGGAAAGTGACCCGGAAGGTTCGACCCGCCGCGCCCGCAATCAAGGACCGGCAGAACGCGGTGCGCGCGAAGATCAGGACTGCTGACGGCCATACGTCCTTGTTCGTCAATCCCGTCACTGCGAAGTGGTGCGACAAGGGCCTGGCAACGGTTCAACTGAAGGAAGGATCGACCTTCCAGGAAGACCAGTCCAACAAGTACCAGCACATCACGACGGCCATAGGCTACTGCGTGGATCGTGAGTGGCCTGCCGTGAAGAGAACTGCTACCGTCTCCCCGCTGCGCGCATGAACGTCAATGACCCGAGCCCCGCAGTCACAGAGATGGCTGCGGACTGGCCTATGGTCGACGCCCTGATGCAGGGCACCCGTGCGATGCGGGGCAAGGGTACGGCCCTGATGCCAAGATGGCCGGCTGAGGAGCAGGACGCCTACGCCGCGCGTCTTTCGCAGGCAACGCTGTTTCCGGCGTTCCGAAGAACAGTCGGCGTCATGGTCGGCAAGCCATTCTCGAAGGAACTGACCTTTGGGGACGACGTGCCGGCGCGCATCGTCGATCTCTGTCAGGACTGCGACCTTCAAGGCCGAAGTTTGCATGTATTCGCTGTCGACGTGGCAACGGAGTGCATGGCGAAGGGGATCTCCGGGGTGCTCGTCGAGTATCCGCGGGTTGCCTCTGGCGTCCGCACGCAAGCCGATGAGGCCAGGGTCGGCGCTAGGCCCTACCTGGTCCATGTCAAGGCAGGACAGGTGCTCGGCTGGCGCACAGAACCGAGTCCAGGCGGCGCGACACGTCTCGTCCAGCTTCGGCTGATGGAGACTGTCGAGGAGCCCGAGGGCGAGTTCGGCACCAAGGATGTCCCGCAGGTTCGCGTCCTGGAGCCCGGCCGAGTGAGGCTGTTTCGAGAGGGAAAGGAGGGCAAGTTCGTCGAGGTCGAGTCGTGGTTCACTACGATCACTGAGATTCCCTTCGTTCCATTCTACGGATTCCGCAAGGCGTTCATGGTCGGCGATGGCCCGCTCACGGATCTTGCCTATCTGAACGTCAAGCACTGGCAGTCTCAGTCGGATCAGGACTGGATCACCCACGTTGCTCGCGTTCCGATCCTCGTGACTGTCGGTGCCGATCATACCGACGTGATTGTCGGAGCGTCGACGGCCATCAGGCTGCCCGAGAATGCCGACATGAAGTATGTCGAGCATACCGGGGCCGCAATCGACGCCGGTAGGCAATCGCTCGACGACCTGGAAGACCAGATGCGGCAGACCGGCGCAGAGCTTCTGGTTCTGAAAAGCAGTGGCCCGGAACGATCGGCTACCGAGGCGTCAAACGATGCCGATGCCAACAAGTCTGACCTGCAGCGGATCTCCGAGGGCTTTGAAGACAGCCTGGACCAGGTACTCCAGTTCATGGCGGACTGGCTCAAGCTACCCAGGGGCGGCCACGTCGAGCTATTCAAGGAGTTCGGGCTGTCCAGCCTGTCCGACGCCATGGCGACATTGATCCTGAGCGCTCAGTCTCAGGGCCTGATCTCGAAAGAGACCGCCCTGAACGAGTTCAAGCGTCGGGGCATCCTGTCGGCCGAAGTTGATCCGGAAGCCGAGGCTGAGAGGGTCCAGCAGGACGGACCGGCGCTGGGACTGATGGATGACGGCCAACGAAAGGCTGCTTGAGGAGTCGATCCGCCACGCGGTCTACTTCTCGCGGTACTCGAACGGGGTTGTCAGGCGGTTTATCGCGTTGTTGAACCGTGTCGATGCCGACCTGTTCGCTCAGTTGGCGGTTGCCCTGGAAGGGATCACGGAAGACCGGCTGGAGCGCCTGGAGTCGGTGCTGTTCTCGGTCCGGACGCTGAACATCCAGGCGTACCGCGAGGCCGGCCTACTCCTACGCGCCGAGCTTCGTGACCTGGCCGCCTATGAGGCGTCCTATCAGGCGCAGATGATCGAGGGGCTGGTCCCGGTTCGGGTGCACACGGTGTCACCCGATACCGTCTACGCGGCTGCGCTGGGCCGACCTTTCCAGGGGCGCTTACTGACCGAGTGGTCAGATAGCATCGAGGCAACCAGGATGACGAGGATCCGGGACGCGATCCGGATCGGCATCACCGAGGGCCAGACGACGGGCGACATCGTCCGCCGGGTCCGTGGTACGCGGGCCAAGGGCTACCAGGACGGCATCATCGAGATCGACCGGCGCAGCGCCGAGACCATTGTCCGGACGGCCTTGGCTCACACTGCTCAGGTGGCGCGGACGCAGTTCGACGAAGCGAACCTGGACCTGATCAAGGGCTTCAAGTGGGTGTCGACCTTGGACGGACGGACCTCGAAGCTCTGCATGGTCAGGGACGGCAAGCGGTACGACACGGAGTACAGGCCGGTCGGGCATAGCATCCCCTGGCTATCCGGGCCGGGTCGGCTTCACTTCGGCTGCCGGTCGACCAGTACCCGCATCCTGAAGTCCTGGCGCGAGATGGGCATTGACCTGGACGAAGCCCTGGCCGGAACCCGGGCGAGCCTGGACGGGCAGGTGCCGGCCGAGATGACCTACGGGCAGTGGCTGAAGAAGCAGCTGGCGGATGTCCAGGACGACGTTCTCGGACCCGTCAGGGGTAAGCTTTTCCGACAGGGCGGCATCGAGTTCGACAAGTTCGCCAACGACAAGGGCGTATGGCTGGACTTGGATGCCCTCCGGAAGCGTGATGCTGCCGCCTTCAAGCGGGCGGGCCTAGAATGAGCCCGTGCCAGACTTCAAGGTCATCGACGGAACGCCGCCACCAGACACGCCGAAGGAGCGCGTCAGGAGGCGCATACGCGCCGTCGCGCCACCGCACATGTTTTCGTGCCACCGCTGTGGTGGCCTGGAAACGATCGAAACCAAGATCGGGATGACGTTCAAGAACGGCCGCCCTTCCGGTGGCACGAAGACCTGGCTCTGCGCGCTGTGCTTCATGCGCGGCGAGCGAGTCGTATTGAAGTAACCGACCACTAACTTATCAAGGCCCGCACGGGAAACCGTAGCGGGCCTTTTCATTTCAAGGCCGCCCGGACGGATGTCTCGGCGGCCTTTCTGTTTTGGTCGCGGATGCGGCCGCAGCCCGGGTTGGATGGCCCATCACATGAAGCTCAAGCTCAACGCAGAAGGTCACGCAGTTGTTGTCGACGGCAAGCCGGTCTATGTGCATGACGACGGGAAGGAAGTTCCGTTCGATGCGCCCTCGACTGTCCAGACGATCAGCAGGCTCAACGCCGAGGCGAAATCCCACCGGGAGCGCGCCGAAGCTGCTGAAGGCAAGCTGAAGCCGTTCGAGGGCATCGAAGACCCCGCGGCGGCTCGCAAGGCCCTGGAGACGGTCGCGAACCTCGATCAGAAGAAGCTGGTGGATGCCGGCGAGATCGAGAAGGTCAAGGCGGAGATCGGCAAGGCGTTTCAGGCAAAGCTCGACGAGGCCAACAGCCGCGGCGACAAGCTGGAATCGCAACTGGTCAGCGAGCTGCTCGGCGGCGCCTTCTCTCGGTCGAAGTTCATCGCCGAGAAGCTCGCCATCCCTGCCGACATCGTTCAGGCGACCTTCGGAAACCGCTTTCAGATCGAAGACGGGCGCATCCGAGCCAAGGATGCGAACGGCAAGGACATGTACAGCGTTACCCGTCCCGGGGAGATCGCTGACTTCGAGGAAGCCCTAGCTCTGATCGTCGATGCCTACCCCAACAAGGATTCCATCCTCAAGGGCACGGGTCAGTCCGGCGGCGGAGCAGGCGAGAGCAAGAGCAACGGCACGAAACAGGGTGACCTCGGCGGTGACAAGGCCGCACGAGTGACGGCGATCAAGTCGAGGTTCCCGGGTCTATCTACGTAAGGAAACAAGATGGCACTGACGAACATGAAGGTCTTCAATGAGGCCCTTCAAACCACCACGATCGAGACGCTCGGCCAGATGGTCGACAAGTTCAACGCGGCGTCGCGCGGATCGATCATCCTGACCACCGAAGGATTCCAGGGCGACTTCCGCCTGGAGAACCAGTGGCAGGGCCTTCACGCGGCCCAGCGTCGCGTAGATCGCTATGCCGCGAACAACGCGGCTGCCGCGACCCCGCTGGTTCAGATCCAGGAAGCCGGCGTCAAAGTGGCCGGGGGCTTCGGTCCGACGCTCTGGGAGCCCGGCCAAATGGCCTGGGTGAACAAGAGCCCCGAAGAGGCCGTCGAGGTCATCTCCCGGAATCTGGCCGAGGCAATCCTTCAGGACCAGCTCAACACCATCATCGCGGCCCTGATTGCTGCCATCGAGGCCCGCGGCACGCTGACGACCTTCGACCAGGGGGCCGGACCGATCACGTACGCGGGCATGAACCAGGCGCACGCGAAGTTCGGCGACCGCTCGGGTGCCATCATCGCCAACGTGATGGATGGCGTCAGCTACCACGGGCTGATCGGGCAGAACATCACCAATGCCAACAACCTGTTCAAGTCCGACGGCGTGACCATCGTCGACATCCTCGGGCGGCCGACCATTGTCACCGATGCCCCGGCGCTACGCGAGAGCGGTGTGGGCGCGGACGCCAAGGCTCTTGGCCTCGTTGCTGGCGCCGGCGTCGTTTACGACGGGAGCGAGCTTATCGTCAACGTCCAGACGACCAACGGCAAAGAGCGCATCGAGACCACGATGCAGGCCGACTACGACTTCGGCATCACCGTGAAGGGTTACGGCTGGAACGTCGGCACTGGCGGGAAATCCCCGACGGACGCCGAGATCTCGACCGGCGCCAACTGGGACAAGATCGCCACCTCGGTCAAGCACACCGCCGGCGTGCTGGTCCTGGCGGATATCTGATGGCGACGCAGCGGGGAAAGAACGCCCCACAGATCGAGGATCGTATGGAAGACCAGCCGAAGGAAGACCCGCCAGTCGATGATCCGGCCGCGCAAGCCCCGGACGAGGTCCGGATCGTCGTGCTCAAAGAGACGCACATCGGCGGCCAGCCCGTCGAAGTCGGCGAAGAGTTGACGGTCAAGCGCCAGGACGTCGCCAAGCTGCTCAAGCATAGGATGGTGCAGGAGGCCTGATGCTCGTCGTCGAGGACGGATCCGGCCTGGAAGACGCAGAGGCCTATGCCTCCGTCGCCCAGGCCAACGCCTATCACTCGGCGATGGACAATTCCTGGACCGGAACCGACGACGCGAAGGAAGCAGCCCTTCGCCGGGCCACGCAGTACATCGACACGAACTACCGGTTCAAGTCGGAGCCCGTCTCCGACAGCCAGGCGCTGGAATGGCCTCGGTCCGGCTACTCGTGGCCTGAGAGGTCGGTGGTCAAGGCCACGATGGAGCTTGCAGCCAAGGCGATCGTCGGCGATCTCTACGCCGATGTCGAAGCCTCTGCCGTGCAGTCCGAGACTGTCGGTCCGATTTCGGTTACCTATGCCGCTCGTCTGAATGGTGGCCAGAAGCGCTTCACCGTGGCCGACAAGCTGCTGGCCGGCCTCGTGTATGGGCAGGGGCAGGCGAGGGTGGTGAGGGCCTGATGTACCTGCGCCTTGCCGAGACTGCTCGACGGCTGATCGAGAAGTTCGGCGGGCCGATGACCTTGCAGGTGGTCAATCAATCGGCCTACGACCCGGCGACCGGCACAGCCGCGCTGCCGGCCAGCAACCATCAGTTCGTCGGCGTCAAGCTGGACTACCAGCAGCGAGAGATCGACGGCAAGCTCGTCTTGGTTGGGGACCAGAAGGTCTACATGCCGGCGGCGCTCAGCCCGAAGTTCGGCGACCTGATCTTGGTTGACGGTTCGGTCTTCAAGGTCATTCGATCCAAGCCTCTGGCGCCTGGTGGTGTTCTGGTCTTCAGCGAGATTCAGGTGCGCGGATGAGCTTTGTTTCCGATCTCGACAAGTTCGCGAAGACCTTCAACGCGAACACCGAGATGGTCACGAAGAAGGTCGCCATCGAGATCGGCAACAGCCTCGTTCAGATGTCACCGGTCGACACCGGCCGCTTCAGGGCCAACTGGCAGCACGGGTATGGCGTACCCAACCTCGCCACAACCGAGCAAACGGACAAGGGCGATGCGACATCAGGTCGTCTGGAAGCTTCGATCCTCTCGGGCTACGGCGATGTCACCTATATCACGAACTCGCTCCCGTACGCCAAGCGCCTGGAGGATGGCTGGTCCAAACAGGCGCCCAGCGGCATGGTCCGAATCACCGCGGCTCGCTTCCAGCAGTTCGTGAAGCTCGCCGTGACGGGGCTTGAATGAGCCAGGCCAAGGTCCGGGCTCTGCTGGAAGGGCGCCTAAAGACCTGGGCCGAAGCTCAGGGCCTGGCGGTTCACTGGCAGAACGTCATGCTGCCGCAGCCAGCCGGAACGTACCTGCAGTGCTTCCTGCTGCCGGCGCCCACCGTGAGCGAGGATCTTCTGGGGGCGCATCGGTCGTTCACTGGCGTCTTCCAGATCTCCGTTGTCATCGAGCGCGGCCTAGGCCCGGGGCCGGGGGAGTCTATCGCCGAATCCCTCTCGGCCCTGTTCCCGAACAACCTGCGGCTTACGGGCCCCGGGCTCACCGTGCAAGTCATCTCGCCCGTCTCCTGTGGTCGGTCCGAGCAAGAGCCGGACTGCTACTACCTGCCGGTCAGTTTCGCCTACAGGGCTGACCTGATCTAGGCCCGACGGGCCAACCGCACAACCGCCTTCGGGCGGTTTTTTTCGCTTCTGGCGCTCAGGCGCCTCTGTCGAAGGGTCGTTGACCCTCGAAGGAACTATCATCGCTGTTTCGCTACCAAACGGTTCTCTGGTCGCTATCGCGTCCGGCTATGGCACGCCGGTCGCCATCTCGGCGATCTCCAACGCCAACCCTGGCGTCGCGACCGCTGCCTCCCATGGCTTCGTGGACGGCGACTACGTCGAAGTCACCTCGGGTTGGTCTAAGCTGACCGACCGCGTTGTCCGCGTCGACGGGTCTGCCTCTGGCGTCTTCGACCTGGAAGGCATCGACACCACCAAGACGAACCTGTTCCCCGTCGGCGGTGGTGCAGGGTCGGCACGGAAGGTCACCGGCTGGACGCAGCTGGCGCAGATCACCGGATCCACGTCCAGCGGTGGCGAGCAGAACTTCCTGAACTACCAGTTCCTCGAGGCCGACTCCGAGAAGCGGATCCCGACGACCAAGACGGCCGCCGGCATCGAGTTCACGGTGGCCGACGACCCGACCCTCCCGGGCTATATCCTGGCGAAGGAAGCGAACGACGACCGAGTGCCTCGCGCTGTCCGGGTGACGCTGTCCAACGGCGGGATCCTGCTCTACAACGCCTACATCAGCCTGAGCGTCATCCCGTCCCTAACCGTGAACGAACTCATGACTGTACAGGTCACGCTGTCGTTCTCCGGTGATCCGGTGCGGTACGCCAGCTGATGTTCAAGCTCAACCCAGAGCCGACCTTCCGCGCGAAGGTCGAGATTCCCGTTCCCGGCGCGAAGCCAGAACCGGTCGAGTTCATCTTCCGGCACCGCACGCAGAAGGCGCTGGCGGATTGGATCAAGGCGACGGCGGAGGCCAAGCCAGCCGACATCGACTTCATCCTGGAGATCGTCAGCGGCTGGGCAGGAGTCGATGCTGGCTTCGAACGCGAGACCGTCGCGGCACTGCTGGACAACTACCACGGCGCCGCCGAGGCGATCCGTGATACCTACCTGCGCGAACTGACCTCGGCCCGCCTAAAAAACTGACGGACGTAACTGAGCGGCTCCATCAGGGCCGTCCGGACAGGGCGGAGCTTGCGCGGTACGGGCTGACCGAGAGCGACTTCGAGGACACCGAGGTCTGGCCCGACAACGTCGAGACGCTGAACGTCTACTGCGCGATGAACACCCAGTGGCGGGCCGGCGCCGGCGGGTTGATTGGCCTGGACTACGGCGCTCTTCCTGTGGTCATGAGGTTCGTCGGCGTCAAGAGAGACCGATGGACGGATGTCTTTGAGGGCATCCGTCTGATGGAAGCAACCCACCTGAAGCTGCTCAGACGATGAACGTAGCGTCGCTTGGAATCAAGATCGATTCCTCCGACGCCCGACGTGCGTCCACTGAACTCGACAAGCTGACTGGCGCCGGCCGGGGCGCCGAGCGCGCCGTGGAGCGAATCGGGAGCGCAGGGCGCGCGGCTGCGGATGGACTGAACAACGTCGAGCGCGCGGCGGCGTCTCTCAATCGAGCCACGAAGGCGATGTCCCGGCTTGTTCCGGCGCTCGGCTTGGCCGAAGTGGCCCGTCAGGCCATCCAAGCGAGCGATGCCTACAGCGGCATGACCGCCAGGCTATCGCTCGTGACTGATGGCGCCGGTCAACTCGCCCTCGTCCAGAAGGAGCTATACGACCTCGCCCAAGAGACCAGGGCTCCGCTAGGCGAAACGGTGGATCTGTACTCCCGGATGGCCCGGGCCACAAAGGACAGCGGCGTCAGTGCCCGCGACCTCCTGAAGGTCACGGAGATCGTCAACAAGTCCTTGATCGTCTCCGGGACCACGACTGCTCAGGCCTCTGGCGCTCTTCTGCAGCTGAGCCAGGGTTTCTCCGCCGGCGTGATCCGCGGCGAGGAGTTCAACAGCGTCCTGGAAGGCGCGCCGCGAATCATGCAGGCTATTGCCGACGGCCTCGGCAAGACGGTCGGCGAACTGCGCGTGTTCGCCTCGGAGGGCAAGCTGACCGCCGACGTCGCCATCGGCGCGCTACTCAGCCAGCAGGGCAAGCTGAACGAAGAGTTCGCCCGGATGCCGGCGACGGTAGGCCAAGGCCTACAGCAGGTCTCGAATGCCTTTCTGGCGTTGATCGGTCAGATCGACAAAGCCTCTGGGGCGACAACCGGCCTTGCTCATGCCTTGCAGGGCCTGTCCAAGTTTGTCGCCGATCCGGATGACTTCTTCAACGATCTTTTCCCCGAGGCGCGCCTGAAGATCTTCGAGGCAACCATCGGGAGCATCCAAGGTCGTCTAGCGGAACTACGGGCGCAGAAGGACGAGAACCTACTTCCTCGCGTGCTGGGCGTTGGCAAGACGCTGATCCAGGACATCAAGGAGGCCGAGTCCGCGCTTGCCCGTGTCATCGAACGACGGGACCGGCTTGCCCGAAAGATTGGCGGCGAAGCGGATACCAAGGGGGCCGACCCGCTGGCCGAGGGAGACGAACAGGCCAAGCGGCGCGCCGCAGCCCAGCGAGCGTCGTCTGTGTGGGACGGCCTCGCCAAGAAGTACCAGACCGCAGCCGAGAAGCACGCCGAAGTCGCCAAGCAGATCCGCGAGACGGGTTTGGCCGCCGGCAAGTCCGAAGCCGAGATCAACAAGCTCATTGCCGCCGCGGCTCCAAAGGCCGGGATCGGTAAGGCTGCGGCCGACGCGGTTCGGCTGCGAAAGGCTGACCTAGCCAGGGACTTGGCCGACATCCAGCGGGCGCTGCGGGGCATGTCCGCCGACTACCGTAATACGGAATCGCTGCTTGAGGCTTCGCGCGCTGCCGGGTTGATCTCGGAGCGAGAGTACTTCGACGAGCGTATCCGACTGCTCAATCTTACGAGCGAAGTTGAAGAACAGGCTCTCCAGAAGGAGATCAACCGCCGACGCCAGGAGAAGCTGACCGGCTCCGAACAGGTCGAGAACCTTCGCCACATCGCCGACGCCGAAGCGGAGCTGGGCCGGAGGCGAGACGACACGTCCGCCCAGGAGAAGGTGCTCCTGATCCAGCAGGGGGCTGCGCTGAAGCGCAACGACCTAGCCTACCAGCAGGCATCTGCATCGGCCCAGGAGTACTACGACATTCTCGTACAAGGCCAGCAGCGAGAGCTGTCGGCGATGGGCGCCGGTGACCAGGAGCGTCGGCGCCTCGCCGGCCTGGAGCAGATCGAGGACCGCTACCAACAGCAGCTCTTCGACCTCAGTCGCACCCGGCTTGCTGCCCAGACCGACGATCAGAGGAAGCAGATCGATGATCAGGTTGCGCTCGTCCGGTCATTCCGGGATCGCGCCCTCTCGACCTATGACGAGTACTGGTCCTCTGTCTTAGAAAAGCAACAAGATGCCTCGATTGGTCTGAAGGAGGCGGTCAGCAACTACCTCGACGAGGCGAACAACGCTGCCCTGCAGACCCAGCAAGCCTTCGAGGGCGCATTCAGGGGGCTCGAAGACCTGTTTGTCGAGGTCGTGAGGACAGGCAAGCTCAACTTCAAGTCTCTTGCCGACTCGATCATCGCCGACGTCGCGCGGATGATGGGCCGCCAGGGGATGTCCCAACTGCTCGGGATGATGGTCGGCGCGGGCGGGGCATCGGGTCCTCAGGAGCTTGGCCTGTGGACGACAGGACTGGCCAATGCCAAGGGCAACGCCTTTGCCCCTAGCGGACTGGTTCGGTTCGAGAAGGGCGGGGTGGTGGCCACGCCCACGTTGTTCAGGTTCGCCAACGGCGCCGGGTTCTCTCCGGGGCTCATGGGGGAGGCGGGACCGGAGGCGATCATGCCTCTCAAGCGGGGGCGTGACGGAAAGCTCGGGGTCCAGGGCGCCGGATCGACGGTGACCGTGACCAACCACATTGCCGTCGGCTCGAACGATCCCAACGAGGTCAGGCGGGCCATGAAGGCCAGCCAGCAAGCTACGGTCGCGCAGATCTCGGACATGCTGGTGCGTGGACAGCTCTGATGGCGGACTACGTCTGGCCGGTAGACGATCCCCGGTTCAAGGTCGAGTCGTTCGCCATGGGCATCCAGCCCTTCGTTCAGGTCGCGCCGTCGAACTTCGGTGGCGGGATCGTGACGTCGGAGATCCCCGGGGCTCGGTGGGTTGCCGAGGTCGCGATGCCGGACACCGCGAAGGCCCAGGGGCATCAGCAGCCGATCGAAGCGCTCCTGGCCATGATCCGCGGGCCGGCCAATCGGCTGATCATGGGTCACCTCGGGCATCGCTTCCCGGCGGGAACGCTTTCTGGGACTGTTCTGTCCGGTGGCGCGCTCCAGGGCGCGCTGACGATGACACTGATCGGCACAGGGAAGCCAGCTCCGGGCGACATGCTCACCGTGATCACGGCCGACGGCAACCAGTGGGTCATGGTCACCAGGGCCGTCGAGGCCCCCGGGGGGTCCGACATCTGGTTCTCGCCACCTCTGCGGGAGGCGGTGGCGGCATCCAGCGTGGTTACGTACCTGAACACAACGACGCGCTGGATCATCCTGCCCGCTCCGGTTCTCGTGGAGTACCGGTTTGCCGTCAACACCGGCGTGTCGTTCCGTCTCATCGAGGTCTGGAATTGATCGACTACGGGCCGGCTGACGTCCTGCTCGATGAAGACAGGCTAATCCACTGCCACCTCATCGAGATCGAGACGCCGGTTTCGGTGATGCGCTTCAACACCACGGGTTGGCGGCTCGACTGGGATGGCAAGACCTGGAACCCAGGAGATGGCATCCAAGAGGTCGAGCTTCCCGCCGAGAACCCGAACCTGGAAGCGCTCAACTCGAAGATCGTGATACCGGCACTCAATCCAGCCACAACGAGCCTCGCCCTCAGCGTGAACCTTCACGGAAGATACGCGGCCATCTGGCACGCGGTGTTCGATCCGGATACCTACAGGATTGCCGGCTCTGCCAAGGTTTTTTCTGGCCGGGCCAGCCATCTCTCTCTGAAGACGGCAGCAGTCAGTGTCTAACCTCTGGTTCCTGGGCTTCGACCCTGACGGCGGGAATAGCTGGGCAGGAGAGGATGATGCCGCAGGCGCCGACTCTCCGCTGCTGATCCGGGCTTCTCCGGCAAGGATCAACGTCGGCCAGAGAACTCGGCTAATCGTGGAATCGATTGACCCCTCGCATGAAGGCCGTCAGGTGACGTTGACGCTTTCCAATCCTTCGGCGATCGCTGTCAGTCTGACAGCGATCCTGGAGCGCGACGCTTTTGGCTCGGTCTCCGCCGCCTTTGAGGTTACTGGACTCCTGAACGGAGAGTCCACTGAGGTGGTAGCGACGATCAATGGCTAACTTTTCATTCGAAGTCGTTGGGCAGACGGCCGAATCGCGGCCGGTGACCATCACCGTTCAGAACCCGCCGGCTCCGACTCCTTACGAGGCCGGAGGATTCATGGCGTGCGAGGTCAACCTGGAGTCAGCATTGTCCCTGGCGATGCGGGCGCGGACCCGGCGACTGACGCACGAGGACCAGGTGTCGAGATATCCGGACGACGAGGGATTCCTGCACGCCGACGGTCTTGAAGGCCGCGAGTTCGTGTTCTTCACGAAAGAAAAGCAGAAGCGGGGATGAGGCATCCGGATTGGCCGTTGAGACTCGTCGATTTCATCGAATCACGGCGGAACTCTCCGTTCGTCTGGGGGTCTAACGACTGCCTGTGCTTCGCGGCCGATGCCCTGATCGCTATGGGCTGCGATGACATCCTCGCCGGCCGCAGAGGGGGGTGGGCCACCGAGGCAGGGGCCAAAGAGCTTCTGTCGGCCGAAGGCGGGCTCGAGGCGGCGCTCGACGCGCGCTTTCCGCGCGCCGCGGCGCCGAAGCGCGGAGATATCGGGGTGCTGGATGACATGACTGTGGGGCTTGTCTATCCGCCGCACGTCATTGTTCCTGGCGAGCAGCACATCCGCATGATCCGAGCGCGGGCCTGCAGAGCATTCTGGTCGACCTGAATGAATCCGATTCGGCTAACTGTGGCGCTTCTGGCGCTCACGGCGACGACGTGCGCCCAGGCCACTGGCGCAGAGGTCGCCCTTGTCGGGCTTGGAATGACAGCGGCCGCGGCGGCATTCACGGCAACCGTCCTGCAAGCAACTGTTGTTTTGTACGGGTTGTACAAGGCCAAGACCGCTCGGAACAAGGCGCGGCGCGCCGCCGACGGAGGTATCGAGGATAGACGATCCTCCGTCGGATCGACGGATATGGCCCGCTCCATCGTCTACGGCGAGCGCCAGGTCGATGGCCGAGTGATGTTCATCTCCGAGGCGCGAGAAGACCGGCCAGGCCTACTGCCGGGGGAAGAGCCGAAGTTCTACATCGTCAAGGCCCTTGAGCCCGACCACGAAGTTGATCGGATCGTCGACATCCAGTTCGATGGACGACCAGTCGGGCCGTTTCAGACCGACCCGAACGACGTGGAAGGCGGCGTTCCGGTTGGCCCAGGAAGCTTCTACTACAAGCAGTCGTTCGGCTCCGCAACGTATGACGGCATCGTCCCTTCGTGGGGCGTAATCGACATCCCGGGCCGGTCGGTCACCAAGGTCTTGTCGCTGCTGGTCGGTGACGCGGCCTTCGACGATCCGGGTCGGCCGAATGACGAGCCGGCACCGATATTTACATCCCTGCCGGAAGGCAGTCGAGCTATCTCCCTTGGTGGCGTCGTCGTCGGAACTCAGTTCTCCGGCAAGCACTTCCGCCTGACCTACCAGTACGAGATCAACCAGCCGCTAGTGCGGGTTTGGTTCTATCGCGGCACGCAGGAGCAGAAGGCGTGCCGCAAGATCATGGAGGTCTCGGGAGGGACCGTATCGCTCGAATCCACGGACATCGTCAACGACGGCGGCGTGTGGACGAGTCGGGCCAGGTTGAGAGGCACGCCATATGTCGTTGTGGAGATCACTCCGGATTTCGAGAAGTTCCCGAGCATGCAGCCCTACATCACGGCGACCGTGAAAGGAAAGAGGGGTTTGCTCGTCCACGGCGGAACGGGGTGGAGCCGGAATCCAGCGGATCACATCTACGACTACCTGCGCACCGAGATAGGCGTCCGGGAAGACGAGATCAACATGGATCTGCTGGAGGCAGCCCATACCGCTTGCGCTGACGAGGTGATCTCGCACTACGACTACAACAACATCAAAAAGGGCGAGGGCGCGAGCGATCAACTTCCGATTCCCGTGTCCGAGCCGCGCTACGCCTGTGACGCCGTTCTGTCCACCGAGGTTCGGATGGTTGACAACCTCCGATATCTACTGGCTTCGATGGCGGGGTCGTGTGTCTACTCGGGGGGGCGGTTCGACATTCGCGCCGGGGTAGCCGAAGTCTCGGACGTGACCCTGACGGCCGCCGATCTCGGGCCTGGCGGGGTCCAGGTCGACCCCTTCACGCCATACCTGGAGTCGTTCAACGCTGTCCGCGGGCGGCATACACGCCGAAAGCGGATTTACAGCGAACAGGGCGGGATCTTCCTAGGCGACGAGGCGTACAGCTACACGACCACTGACTATCCGCCCTACAAGAGTCAGTTCTACATCAACCAGGACCAGGGCGAGGTTAACTGGGAGGAGGTTGATCTTCCCTGCGTCACGTCGGAGTACCAGGCCCAGCGCATCGCCAAGCTGCTGCTGCATTTGAATCGCAATGGGCTGATGTTCACTGCCGAGTGGCGAATGTCCGCGGCTCGGTTCTCTGCAGGCGAGGTGGTCAACGTCTCTCTTCCTGCCTCGGGGTTCGTCCAGAAGCCATTCAGGATCATGAGCAAGGAGTCCGACGCCAAGACCGGCTTGATTAGGATGACGATGAAGGAAGAGCCAGCCGCAGTCTACAACTTCAGTTTCGATGAGGCGGAAGATCCGGATCCGGCACCGAATACAAAGCTGACACCGGTCGATGAGGTCGAGGCGCCGCAGAGTATTTCGATCGACTCTAGCGCTGCCGTGGCGCGTTACGGCCTGGATGGCTCTGTGGTGCCTATTGCGAGGGTCACATGGGACCGGCCAGCCAGCTACGGAATCCTGTACGGCGGTCAGGTCGAGGTTTGGTACAAGTTCGGTCAGGATATCAATTGGCAGAAGCAAAGCCTGCCCGGAAACACTGAGTTCTTGGAGGTCCCCGTTCTCCGTGGGCTGGACATAGTCGGCCAGATCCGGTTCATCAACGCGGTCCAAGCGCCAGGACCATTCGCACAGTTCTCGAAGCGGCTCACCGACGTCCCAACACAGTACTTGGTTGGAAATCTTCTTGTCAATGCTCGGTTCGAGTCGTTCACGCAGACATCGAGACCCGACCCCAACTATCCCGCGTATCTTTGGTACATCCCAGGTTGGTTTGGAGTCACTGGATCATCTCCGAACGGCTTCCCAATTCCCGGTGTTGGTGATGTCATGCCGTTTCCCTATGCAATCAAGAAGGGCGACCCTGGTCGACTTGGGGCTTTTGATACGGGAATCATGTCCTGGGCCGATTTTCACGGATCCAATTACAGAACTCAGTGGGTTGAGTCGCAAGCCATCGAGGTTCAAGGAACTTCTCGGCTAGTCGCATTTGCTCACGTCTGGGGGCAACAGGGGTACGTGAGCATCAGTGTCGTTGAGTACGAGCCAAGTGGAGACTATGTGCGGGAGCATGAGTCAGAGCGTGTCATGTTTACAGCGGCCGGAGTAGCGGGGATTGACAGGATGAGGCAGGTAGGCGTGTTCGTGAACTTGACGCGGTACGGAGATTCACCGACCACGCGGGTTAGGCTTCGGCTGAATCATTATCGCCACCCCGGAATGCCAGATAACTTCGTCACGGCGGCAAACTTCGCCCGGCCGTATCTGGGCTACGCGTCTGAAGGGCAGGTGACGCGGCCCGCTTGGAGCTCGTAATGCCATTGACGACTGCGCAGGGCCTGCGCGATGACTGCGTGCTCGGGAATGTCGGCATGGGGTTCATGGGCCCGCCAGAGGCGCCGAGCCCCTGGGGGCACAACGACGGCGGGTACATCAATGACTGGCCGATTCCTAGCCCCGGGGGCTGGCAGAGCGCCCAAGGAACCTATCGGCTTCAGCCGTGGTTTGCGATTCTTTCGCCGGTCGTGGATAACCCTTCATTGGGCAAATGCCGCGTTCAGCTCCGCAAATGGAGATGCTATTTCAGAAACCGGTCCACGAAGGCATTTGGCCTTGTTTCTGGTGGCGGGCAGGGGTCGCCGACCGGTGGCGACAGACCTTATGCACGGTCATACTACCGGTTCTCTCCGCAGGAGACGCGACTGATATCGGAGTTTTTCGATTCTCCGAATGGATATCAGGTTGCTCCAAGTGGCGGAATCACCCAGCGGATGGTTACGGACTGGGCCATTCATGGCTATGAGTATGGGATGGTCTATCCTGACTTCGGGCTTCAGGACTGCTTTGCCACAGTTCTTCAGGCGAGGATAGTCCCAATTGATGACTCCATCGAGTATGCATGGTCAGCTTGGACGGCTGGTCTCAATGTCGGGTCGGACAACTACAATTCCGGCTTCGTTGCCGAGCATACCCATGGCCGATTCAAGAAGCTTACAAATCGCTGGCAGACGTTCTGCGCTGCGACCACGAGACGTCCTAACGGGACTGGCGCTGGTGACAAACCGAATCAGGGGCCAGGGATCACAGATGGGGATTTTCTGTCGACCTGCGCAAGCCTTGTTCCTGACGACGAGGAGATTTGGTTGGAACGCGGCGCGTATAGCGCCGGAACGAACACTCAGACCCTAGTGCTTCGTAGATCGGCACCGACGGCGACGAACAAGTCCTATTCTCTGTTGAAGCGCAAGGGCGAGTTCTCCGGCGGGCCGTCGTCTGTCGTGATGACCGCAGGCACGACTAGCGTGCAGTTTCAGGTGACGGTTCCGGGTTCGCCGTCTGGCGCACAGCAGATCCTCTATATCACCGACGGTTCGTCCGAGGATCACTGGGGCGATTTCGTGATCGGTAATGGCTCATCTACGGGTGAGCCTGGCGGAGGCGATCCAGGCGGGGTGGCTGGTGACTATACTCGGACGAACCTGCTCCTTCGGTCCGGGGATTGCTCGATCTCGCCATGGAGCTTGGAGGGCGGTTCCGCCGATACGCCCGATGGTAATGGCTGGCAGTTACTGACGAACGGCAGCGACTATATCAGACAGTCCGTTGCGGGACATAATGCCGGGGAGCCATCGACGCTGCAGGCCGAGTTCTCGCAGGGCACGGCGAGCTGGGTACAGTTGCGTATCTCCTCTGATGACTGGTCGAGTGGCTGCCACCAGTTCGTCAATTTGACGACCGGCGAATTGGGACAGGGCACCGTGCATGGCGCAGCCTCGGGCTTGTCTTGTGTCGTCAGCGCTGTTCCGGGCGGTGGGTATCGTGTACGGCTGACCGTGAGCATGCCGGCGACTACTCGTCGCGCGCTAGTTAAGGCCGCCGGCACTGGCGACTCCTGGGACTGGGAATCGGCGCTGACGATCTACGCCAGGCGCTGGATGTTCCAGACCGGCCCTCGGGGCACGAACCATATCCCGACCACCGCTTCAACAGTGACGCGGACGCTGACCTCGGTGGCGATCTCTGGTTCGGCTTCCGTTGCCCCTGGCTCCGTGACCTCGGGTACTGTCACGCTGTCGGACAACGCGAGCGTTGGTTGGGACCAGTTCGCGGACATCGAGGTCGCTTCCAGCGCCCCCGAGGTCGTCAGCGTTGGCCAGCCGGCGGGAGAGACGAACGCGGTCGGTCAGGTGACATTCCTGTACACCGCAGTTTCTGCGGGCCCGGCGAACCTCTCCGCGGTGGGTGGTGACGTGGTGAGCGGAGCCTACGCAGTGACCGTGTCCGGTTCCGCCGTGTTTCTGGATCCGCCGGCCGCCCCAGTGGTTTCGGTCGTCAATTCCGATACCCTGAGCGTCAGTGTCGGGTCTGTCGACAGCGATGCCACACACGTGGTGATCGAGGGGGCCACATCGGCGAAGCCCGGCGTCTTTATTGTCCTTGCTATGGTCCCGGTCGGATCGTTGCCGGCGACGATCACCGGGCTTGATCCGGGGACGACCTATACCTTGCAGGCCAGGGCAACAGTTGGATCGATGACATCTGTCGCGGGCCCGGGCACTGTGGCCACGACGAAGCGCCTTTTTGTCGAGGCCTACGCGTCCACCAGGGCGCTGAATCAAACCGGGGTGGATATCCAAGTGTTCCGTCCGGCCCCTTCCGGCCGGGCGCTGCCCGTCGGAGCGCGGATTGCCTACTTGACGAATCAGACATTCGGCGCGGCGGCGGTAGTGGTGGCAGGTATCCAGCAGGCTCCGATCCGGGCTGAACTTTCCGCCCAGACGGATCCTCCGCTTCGCGATGGAGATCGACTGAGTGCAATCGTCACCCTGAACGCTCCTCGTCGGACGACGCAGGCGACGAGCAACGCAGTAGTTGTTGAGGCATGATCGAGCTGCGACTGTCCGGTGGGGCGAGCAACGCCAATGTCTTTCAGTCGATAGGCGGAGCTATGTCCTCGTTCCAGGCTCCGGCAAGGCTTATGCCTTCGGTCACGCCTGGGCTACGGGGATCCGGCGTCACATGGTACTCGTGCGTTTATGTCAGAGCGAGTAGTCCGGAGACAGCTATTCGAGCGTGGGTCGGGTCCGATACTCCGTCACCGAATTCGACAATCGCTATCGGCTGGGGTGCCGCGAAGAACACCACTCAATCGTCTGTTGCGAATCAACTGACACCGCCTAGCGGCGTAACGTTTTCCAGCCCAACGAGCTATGCGGGCGCGCCGACAGGGGATAGCTACGCCGTCAACGACTACCGTGCGCTATGGATTCGCTACACCCTGAATCCTGGGTCCACACTGATTCCGCTGGATGTATTTACGATTCGAATCGAGGCCCCCCCGTCAGCGCCTTCGAGTGTGTCGCCGCCAGTGCTTAGTGGTACGGTGCAGCGCGGACAGACGCTAGCAGCGACGGTGGGCACTTGGACGGGTAGTCCTTACAGCTATGCGTACCAGTGGCAGCGCAGCGCCGACGGGACGACCTGGACATCCATCTCCGGCGCTACAGCGTCGAGCTACTTCCTGCAAGACATCGACGTCGGGCAATACATCCGCTGTTTAGTCACGGCCACCAACGTGGGCGGATCCAGTTCCGCGTCGTCAGCGCCGACTACCGTGGTCGTTCCGACGCTCCCCGTGAGCCTGACGCCTCCGGTCATCACCGGGACGGCGACGGTCGGCCATGTGCTAACGCTGGTCAACGGAACGTGGGCATATGCCGCGACCTTCACCTACCAGTGGCAGCGGTCGAACGACGGCTCGACGGGCTGGGCCAATATTGGCGGGGCGACGAGTACGACGCACACGCTTGCGGGTGGGGACGAGGGCAAGTTCGTTCGGTGCGTGGTCACTGCGACGAATGTCAGCGGTAGCGCATCAGCGTCCACCGCGGCATCGGCTCAGGTTACTTCGGCTTCCGTCCCTCCGTCAGTCCGAGCCTTCAGCAGCGGGACTTCCGGCGAGACGAACACGACGACTCACACGGTGACCATGCCGACGGGCATTGTCGCCGGTGATCGGATCCTGGTGCTCTTTTGCTTCGACGGCGACCACGGTTTCACGTGGAATCACGCGGCCTTGGGGCCGTGGTCGGAAGTCTTCAAGCAGGAGAACAACTGGACCGTAAACTTCCTCGGCTACACGCGGATCGCCGCAGGTACCGAGTCGGGTCAGTCGATGAACATCACGACCGATAGCGCCCAACTCTCGGCGTGGCAGGTCTATGTGATCCGCGACTGCGCCGCCATCTCGGCTTCGGGCGAGAACAGCGCCGGATCGACGACGTCTATGGATCCGCCGGCACACAGCCCGGCATGGGGAGCGGCGGGCACGACGCTCTGGATTGCCGCTGTTGGTCACGACAACGGTTTCGTCTCCCCGACGGCCTATCCGGCCAACTACACCGATGGGGCGCATACGCTGCGCAGTCCTGCAGGCGATGGCTGCGGAGTCGCCTCGGCCCGACGCTCATTGAGCGCGGCGACGGAGAACCCTGGCGCGTTCACCTTTTCGAACACCGCCTGGTACGCAGCAGTCACGATCGCCTGTCAGCAGGCGTAGATACCTTCGATTTTCAGGGAAGAAGAATGTCAGACAAGTTCGTGCTTGACGGGTACGGCGTCAACCGGAAGTTCGTCGACACCGGAATGACAGATCCCTACGGCAAGCCGGTCCATGCCGAGGTCATTGCGTTCGACGGCACCCCCGGCGGCTCGACAGTCATCCCACCAGGGGGCGGGGATCCGGTTGCGCTGCCGATCAACGGAACGCTGGTCGACGGTACGCCGCTCGTCATCGCCGTCGCATCCGGCGTGCTCGCGCCCGGCGCCGTGTGGGTCAATCCGGGCCCGGGTGACGCGGTCCGCATCCGGTACAGGGTTGATGCGGCTGCGCCGTGGGTGACGCTGTATGAGGGGGGAACCTATTTCGATGACGTGCGCGAAGGGAAGGTGCAGGCGTACGAGTTCACGCGGACTGCAGGCGCTGGAACGACCTCGAAGTGGGGGATCGTTTGATGGCGGCGCATGCGGGTGAGCGGCTGGCCAAGTTGCTCAACGACGTTCTGTACGCCAGCGCAATTTCGGTTTCGCACACCGGTACAACGGCGCAGACGCTGTTGGCCACGATCCCGGTTCCGGGGCGGCGCCTGGGGGCGAACGGTCTGCTGAGAATCGATGCAATTTTCTCGACGCCCGGTGCGAACAGCAACGCGAAGAACATTGCAATAACGTACGGCGGGCCAATCGCCGGCGGCACCCAGGGCACAACCTATCTGTACCTGTTCAACGCCCAGATCAACAACGGGGGCACCAACGCGACGCACCGCGGCATCTGGACGATGCGAAACCGCGGCAGTGAGTCCTCGCAATTGTTCATGCCCAACTCGATGCCTATCGATTTTCAGTCTCGATCGTCAAGCGCTGTCGGAACGGCGGCGGTGGATACGTCCGTGGATCAGACGATTCGGATCTACGCAACATTGGCAAATGCTGCGGATACGGTGACGCTGGAGTCGATCGTTGTCGAGGTTCTCAGGCCGTGACGACAGTCTACGTCGATCCATCTCGGTCCGGCGCCGGGACTGGGGTCCACGGTGATCCGTTCCGGCTGTTCTCGTCGATCAACTGGGGCATCGCTACCGAGGTCTTGATTCGCAGAGGCACTACCTCACACGAGAGGTTGTGGCCCACTGCGCCTGTCCGAATCGCCCCCTTCGACGTTGGGGCTGAGCCCGTGATTGACGGCCAGGGGGTTAGGAACAACGGCATCGTTTCGCAGGGCGTTGCGCTGACGATCGAGGACATTCTTTGCATCAATCACACCGATCACGGAATTAATCTTTGCTCCACAGCGCTGGGGCCGCTGACTGGCACTCGTCTCAAGCGATTGCAGTCTTACGACAACGGAGCCGACGGAATCGCGATTCGGCCGTGGTATCAGGATGCCCAGATCGAACCATCGAGCGACATCGAGATAGTGCAATGCGTCGCGGACAGGAACGGCGGATTTGGGATAGCACTGGTCAACTACTTGACCGGGGCGTGGATCTTTCAATGCACCGCGGATCAGAACGGACACGCTATCGCAGCATGGGGTCTGTATGCAGCCCCGCTTAACACCGAGCCAGCTTGGTCCCTCGTGACTGGCACTGTCTATGAAGGTACGTTGGCCGGCCTGTACGCGAGTCGGACACTGAGCGCTGTGCTGACGAACGGGCTGCCTCAAGTGAAGCTGAGCGAGGCCAGCAGCATGGAAGTAGTTGGGCCGGGGCAGTGGAAGCAGTCAGGGTCGGCAGTTCGCATCAACATCGGCAAGCCGATGGCCAGCATTCGCGCGATCTGCCGGGTCGCAGAATGCACGAGCATCCTGTTCGAACAGTGTCGCGGCACCAGGACGGTCAACACCGGTGGCGGCGACGGCTGCGGGGGCGGTTTCGATCACGGCGTCGAGAACAGCGAGTTCCGAGACAGCGTCTTCGCGAACAACGAGGGGCGGGGCGTGATTTCGCATATCTGCGGAAGCGGCATCAAACTGGTCCGCCCATTGACGTACGGCAATAGCGAGGGCGGGGCCAGGCTGCGATCGACGATCGTGCCCGTAGTCGATGCGCCGGATTGCAGAGAGTCTGTCGCGGTTTCCTGCCAGGACTCATACCCGATCTACACCCCGCGTCAAGATCGGTTCGCGACGATTCGGAGGGTGTTGTGACGCTACCCCGCCCACCGTCTCCACGCCAGCAGCCCCAGGCCGCCGAGCATCAGGCCGATGGTGGCCGGCTCTGGACAAATCGCCACCCACGGAGCCATTGATGCCCGCTGGATCCGAAATTGTTGCCGCGATCCGCGAGATCGCTGGCGCGGCAGCATCGGAGATCGCCGGTGCGGGTGATCGCGCCCTGGCTGATCAGATGGCCCGCGACCGCGCGGCAGTCCTCGCACTCGCCCAGCGGGTCGACGCGCCGCGGTCGTGCGCGGTGCTGACGGCCGCCCAGCTCCAACAGATCGAGGATCACATCGTGTCGATACTGAAAATGCGGGGCGGCGTCTTTCCCACTCCTGCCCCTGGCCCGGCGCCCGAGCCGCCTCCTGCGCCGGAGCCGCCGGCACCCGAACCTCCTGCGCCCGCGCCGCTGCCCATCCCTGAGGTGGAAAATCTACTCGCCAGCCAGGACCTCCGCAATGAGGCCTGGACGAAGCTCGACGTGACCGCGACGGGCGCGGACTCCATTCGCGAGACCGCGAACACGGCTGACCACGCGGTCAACTTCAGCGTCGAGCGCGGCCCTGGTGCACGGCCATTCGCGCTGTTCGCCGACATCGAGCAGGTTGGTCGGCGATACGTGACGTTTCTCGTGTTCGCAGACGACTACAGCGCAGCCTGCTCGGCGACGTTCGATCTGCAGGAACATGAGGTGGTTCGAGCGCAGGCTGAGATCTCCTCGCTGTGGACGAGCATATCGGCGTCGGTCGAGGTGAATCCAGGCAACGGCCGGTTGCGGTGCACGCTGGAATTCACGACCGATGCTGTGTCGGAGGGGTTCGTCGGCATCATCCGCGCCCATCCCAGTGAACTCACGGGGTCGTATGCAGGCAACGTGTCTGCTGGGTTCAACGCGTCGAACCTCTGGCTCTATGAACTGCCGGCGCCGGAGATCGACGACCTCGACATTCCCGCCGGCGCTCAGGTCATCTACGTCTCGCCCGACGGGAGCGATTCGAACGACGGCGCCTCGCCGGAGACTGCCGTCCAGACGCTTCAGCGGACGCAGACGCTGATCCGTGCCGTTCGCGCCGGCACGTGGCCCGCGGGAGGCATTCTCGTGGCGTTCGCGCCGGGCAGACATCAGGTAGACCAGACGCTGGTGCTGAGCAATCTCGACAGGGGCGACGAGGCCGCTCCGGTCATCTATCGGGGCATGACAGTCGGCGGAAAGCGGGCGGCGCGACTCGTCGGCTCTGTGCCGCTCGCCGGCGCCTCGACGAGCGCCGTCAGCGGTCGTCCGGACCTGATCCGTCTAACTGTCGGCGCTGATCTCGTCGCGGGCTCGGAGGTCGTGCGCAATGGTACGCCGATGACCGTCGCGCGTTGGCCGAACTCGGGATACGCGACGATCTCAACGGCGTCAGGTACGACGGTCACGCTGAACGGGTCACCCCCGAGCCTGCCGGCGAGCACTTCTGCGCGAATCGAGGGTTTCGTCGAGCACGAGTGGCGATTCGACTCCCACGCGGCGACGATCTCGGGTACGACGATCGTCGGCGCCTCAGGGACGTACGTTGTCGGCAAGCGGGCGTTCATCTCCGGTGCTGTCGAGTTGCTCGACACGGTGAACGAGTACTTGCTGGACCCATCGACCGATAGCATCGTGTTGACGGCCGCGATCGCGAGTGATCCGACGTTGGAGGTCACAGTGGTGAATTCGGTGGTGACCGGAGACGGCGTCAGCCACATTCGGTTCGAGGACCTGACCATCGGCAACTGCCGCTCGCATGGCCTGGAGTTGCTGAACGTCGACGACTGCGTCGCCGAGCGCTGCGAGTTTGCGAACGCTAGTGGTCAGGGTATCCGGATCTCGGGCGTCAGGAGCGGGGCGCGGCGTTGCCACATCCACGACACCGGCGAGACCGGTCTCTACATGTACGGCGGCAGCTTCACGACGCTGGAAGCGAGCCTGAACTTTGCCGACCGCAACTACATCGAGAAGGTCGGCCGCAAGGTGCGGGCGTACAGTCCGGCCATCACGTCGCAGGGAGTCGGCAGCCTGATCGTCGGCAACGTGATCAGGAACCTTCCACACGTCGGCATCATCTTCACCGGCAACAACCACACGATCGCCTTCAATGACATCACCGATGTCGTCCGGGAGGCGGGTGACATGGGGGCCATTTATTCGGGCCGGGACTGGACGGCACGCGGCAACCTGATCCGCGGCAATCTGATCTATGACATCACTGCCCCGGCGACCGGCGATCCGCGCGGCATCTACCTCGACGACCAGTTCAGTTCGGCGACGATCGAGTCGAATATCTTCTCTAACGTGAAATACGGTGTCTTCATCGGCGGCGGCCGCGACAACGTGACGCAATCGAACATGTTCTTCGGTTGCAATCCGGGCGTCTACTTCGACTCGCGCGGTCTCGACTTCGGCTGGCTGATCGCCGGCAACCAAGCGACGCTCGAAGCCAACCTTGCGGCGCGTGCGATCACGTCGTCACCATGGGCGACAGCGTATCCCGAGCTTGCGGCCATGGCCGCGATGTCGAGCGGCGATCGGATGAAGCCGGCGGGCAATCGCTACCACACCAACGTGTTCGTCGACAGCACGCCGCTCACGACCTCGGGCGCGAGCGCCCCGGGGAATGTGATCGACACGCTCGGGCCGTCGATCACCGTGGGCGGCCCTTGGCCGGGCAAGCCCCAGCGGTCGTGGATCAATGCGGTCAAGGCCGTGGATCCGTCGATCGGGTGGGCCTTCCCATGGGACGAGTTCGAGCTACTCAATTCGGCGGCGCAAGCGGCGAAGGCGGGTTGATGATTATCCGCCGCATCCTCGACTGGTTCGATCCGGCGCATGTCCCGGCGTTGAAGGGGTCCATCTTCGGCGGGGCTGCCTGGGGGTTCGATTTCATCCGCGTCGGCCTCAAAACTGCGCCGTCCGCACCTGAGCTTCTGCTCGGCGTCCCGCCGGAGCGCTGGGCGGCATATGCGTCGATGCTCGCTGCATGCGTCGCGCTCGTTTCGCTGTTCAGCACGCTGCCGCGTGCGTTCCGGGCCGCGGGTTGGTGCTGCAGGCAGATGCGGCTGTCGATCATGTGTTTCGCCGGCCGCGTGCGGCGGGCATGGATGTGGATCAGGGAGAGATTGCGATGAGCACTGATATGCGCAAGCGGCTTGAAGAGGTCGCGAAGGCCGCCGAGGACCAGGTCAAGGACTCGGCTCGCGACGCCGAGCGTGCTGTTCGCTACGCGGCCGACGGCATCACGGATGAAATCGAGGAGCGCACCGGCCGACCGCTGAACCGCGACTACATGCGCATCTTCCTGGTGCTCGCGATCATCGGGGCAGTCGTGCTGGTCGTCGTGGGCGTTCGGGCGCTGTTCGGCCGGTGACCAACACCCGGGCCGCGATCCTCGCCGCGCTGTCGGGTCTGGCCGCGGGTGGCGCGACCTGGCTGTCGGTGATCGGCGCCGCCGGCGACTTCATCGTGCCCAGCGAGGGCTGGGTCCGGACGACCTACGTCGATCCGGCCGGTCACGCCACGGTGTGCGCCGGCAACCGCAGTGCGGCGTTGCCCGGCCTGACGTTCACGGACGACGAGTGCTGGCTGCTGTTTCTGTCGGATCTGATCCCGCACGTCATCGGGATCAAGAAGCTGATCGGCGACACGAGCGGCTTCACGCTCGACGACTGGGTGGCGATGGTCAGCCTGTCGTTCAACGTGGGCCTGCAGGCGTTCGCACGATCGACGCTGCTCGCCAAGTTTCGTGCCGGCGACCGCGAGGGGGCGCGCGCCGAGTTCGCGCGCTGGGTTCACGCCGGCGGCGAGGTGCTACCCGGGCTCGTCGTGCGGCGGGCGCTCGAAGCAGCGAGGATGTCGTGATCCCTGCCGCGCTTGAGCCCTATGCCCTGGCCCTGGTGGCCGCCGGCGGCATCGCGATCGGCGCCGTCGGCATGGGCTGGGCGCAGCAGGCCCGGGTGGCCCACCGGGACAACGAGATCGCGCGCATGCGGCTCGACGCCATCGCTGCCGGCCTGGACGCTCGGCGCGCGGCCGACGCCGCGTCGGCGCAGATCGCCGGCCTGTCGACTGACCTGGCGCAGGCGTCCCGTCATCAGAGAGAAATCCATGTCGAGACCATCCGCGAGGTCGAGCGCACTGCCAGCCCTGATCGTGTCTGCCTCGGCGATCGCACTCGGGGCCTGTTGCAACGCGCCCAGGGTCGAGCAGCCGAAGGTCCGGGTGCCGGCGAGCCTGCTGGCCCCGGCCCCGGACCTGCCCCCGATCCCGGCCGATCTGCCAGCGAGCTCGCCGTCGCCGGCTGGATGACGGCGGCGCTCGGGCAGTATGCCGAGCTGCGAGACCGGCACCGGGCGCTGGCCGGCGCTGTCCGGGCGCTGCCGTGCGTCGAGGTTATCGGGCCCTAGCCGAAATCCGGCGGGTCGCGCGGCGGGTCGCGGGGTGGCAATTCCAACTCGATGCCGCCCAGCGGCTCGACACGGGCTCGGATGTCATCGACCAGGTCTGTGTCGGGGTGCTCTTGGATCTCACGATCCAGCTGCGCGCGCAGCCAGTCTGGGCCGCCCAGAATTTCGAATCGGCGTCGCTGCTCGGGCGTGCAGCGAACGGGGGGGATGGTTGCGATGCGATCGGTGAACGAGCCAGGCGGCCGGCCGCGCCGACGGACGACCCGGGAGATCTCGTCGAGTGACTCGTCGGTCATCATGCCGGCGGCATGGCCCTTCGCAGTTTCCTGGACCGCGTCGAGGGTCTGGTTATGTTTGCGTCGAGTCATCTTTTTTCACGGCGTAGAGTGCGCGGATGTTCGAGCGCTTGGCCTGAGCGAGTGCTTGATTTAGAGCCCATTCGACGACTTGCCACGGCTCGAGACGCCGGACGGGGAGCCCCATTTCTCTCATGGCCCGAGACGCCAGCGGCTCGAGTTCAACAACCTTCGCAAGCGTTTCCGCATCGAGCCGAATCGAATTCTTGCTACTGAGGGCGCCTGCCGACAGCAGCCCGCGCTTTCTCAACTCGGTGCGGCGCGCATAGAGCATCGCCGTCGGGACATCCCACTCGGCTGCGAGCTTGATGACTGGCTCGACAAGCAGTCGGTCATCGGAGTTATCCGGTAGCTGATACTTCCGCTTGCCCATCACGCTCTCCTGATAACTGCCGGCAGGTTGTCGACAGATTCGAGATTGACTGGTATCGGTGGCATCCAGCGCAGATCACGCCGACGATCGGCCGGCGGGATCTCGGAGCCGTCCGTGCGCTTGCGGGCACCGGACAGGATCGTGTGCCAATGTGCGCGCCTGATGTGCGGACGGACGCCGGCGTGCTCGCTGCCGTAGCCGATGGATTCAGCCTCATAGGCTCGCCGCAGAGCCGAGCCCATTCGCACGCCGACATTCCACATGCGCGGTCCGTCGGCCGGAAACATCCGCCAGCCGTGGCGCCGGGTTCGCACGGGCACCGGATTTCCTGGCTCGCCGCGCTTTCCGGAAATGTCGGTGGTAGAGACGATATAGAGCAGGAGGTTGAGCACGGCAGTCACGACTGGGCGTATCAGTGCACGCTTCTCTGGCGTGCCGCCGCCCCACTCTCGCATGGATTCCTCGAGCGCCGAGGAGATCGAGCCCATTAGCGGCAGGGAAATATTGATGATCCGGTTGGATGAGTTGGTGTCCATGCTCGCGCTGAGCAGGTATCGCGACCCGTCATGATCGAGCCGTGCCCAGAATCCGGGCACTTCGATGGGCGTCCCGGCGCTGGACGGCATCGTCAGCCCGGGCGTCTCTACATAGACACACCATTCTGGCAAGTGCATCAGCATGTCCATCGGGACCTCGTCGATGGGCGGCGTATCGATCAGGGCCGGGTATAGCGCGGGGTCGATGCGATAGATGCCCTGCGTCATGCGCCAGCACGCGAGCGTCGTGCCCGGCATCACGGCATGCGAGATCTCGATCGGGCTCATCCTGCGCAACGAGTCCAGGACCCGATGTTCGCCCGCCATTTCGAGGGCGAGCACCAACGCCTGTCCCCCGGCGTGATCCGTGAGAAAACAGACCTCAGGCTGGGGAAACTCCAGGCGGATTTTCTCGGCCGCGGACCAGAGATAAGGCAGGCGCCGCCCGGTCTCCTCCAGCAGATCCCGGGCGCGGTGGGTCTTTGGGTTGAATTGTGCCACTCAGTCGGTCCAGTCGCCGATTTCGATGTCGCCTTCGATGCCGTGCTCTTCGGCGTAGACCCCTGCTTTCGCGAGCAGTTCGTCGTCGGGCAGGTCGCGATCCTCGTAGCTCGTGAGCACGATGCCGCCGCCTGTCGAGCCGGCATCGGCCGAGATGTATGCAGCGCGGTAGGTGGTCATGATTCGCTTCGGTGGATTCGGTCTGTCAGACGCCGGCGGCCTTGCTTCGGATTTCGTCCGTGACGACGCATTCGCGCTCGGCGAGTTGGCGGTCCGGGCCGGGGTTCAGCGGAACGCCTTCTCTGTCGAGATAGTCTGTCTCGCCACCAGACTCGACCGCGCAGAATTCGCGCCCGTTGACTCTGAACCAGTACCGCGTAGCGGCGTTCGGCCAGTCCTGTTCCGCTTCGACGAATTCGGTGCCGGCAACGAGGTGCCTGCCGTCCCGGTCGCGCATCGAGACGCACCCGATCGTGGAGCCGTCGTGCCAGGCGAGGTTGTCGGCCTGGACTTCGCCGCGATCGTAGGCGTTGGCAACGATCAGCGCAGCCTCTGCGCTCGTAGCGGCGACCAGGATGCTGTTGATCCCGTCCCATTCGGCGTCGACATCAGCCGGGGAGACATCGCCTTCGGCGACCAGGTAGAGCGAGAGATGTTCATTTGCCATGATCGACTCCTTTCGAGGACTCCCCGGCTACTCACCGCCGGTTGGTGTGATCGGCTATCCGATGAATTGAATGTAATGCAAACAAATCATCCCGTCAAGGATTTTCTGCGATGCAGACAATTCAGCGATCATCGGGGAAACCCTGATCAGCCGTTCGGCCTAGACCGCCTGGCCGATTGCCCGGCCCGGCCCGCCGGCGCACACTGCCGGCATGACCCGCCATGAGATCCGCCTGCTGTTCACCCGCGAGACGGTCCTGGGTCTCTACCTGCTGGCCGTCGCGGCGGCTCTACGGGCCCGTCGTCGACTCCAGGCTCGCGGGACCAGAACACGCACCCTCTAGCCGGGGTCGTGTGAAGCATCACTCGGCCGCCGTATCCGCAGCGGGCACCACCGCATGGGCTCCAGCTGATCCAGTACTGGCACCAGCCGCACGGGCCCTTGGAGCCGGCATAGAGCTCTCGGCTCCACGTCGGCGAGTAGATCGGAGCCGGGGCAGGCGGCGGGATGGGCGGCAAGCCGAGGGACATGATCCGTATTCCCCGTTCGCGAACCGCGAATACGACGTAATCGGAGCCCCCGGCACGGTCTCGAACCTGCGTCTGCCGGGTACAGACCGGCTGCTCTGCCTGCTGAGCTACGGGGGCGAGGGGTTGATGGCGGGCGAGTTCTCTATCTTGACCGCCGCAGGATCAGTGCATTACGCCATCAGAAAAGCGGGCCACGACTCGGCCGAGTCTGTTCACCGTCGCCAATTGCAGCGGCGCGGCCCGCTTTCCTGATAGTGCCGGTTACTACCCATCTTTGATCCGGCGCGCGTTTCCCGGGGAATCAACCCGGCTGGCCTTCGCGGGACTAGCGCCCGTACCCGGTCGCGCAGTTCCCCTCGGCGATAGGCTGATCGGGCCATCCTCGGGGCAGCACTGTGGATTATGCCAGTGATCAGCGCGGCGGTCATTCGGCCGATTTGCCACTAGATCGCCACTGAGATTCTCATCTGAATCGAGAAATCTGGCGTAACTAGTTGATACATAAGACCTGGCGGAGAGAGGGGGATTCGAACCCCCGAAGGGCTGTTAACCCTTCAAAGCCGATTTACCAACGCTTAGACCCACTTACGTACCGCCTTCTGGCTTATCACCGCTTACCTGTTTTGACCTTTTTGCCACTGGATTTGCCACTAGTCGATCGACTGCCCTGATGTTCCGGCCGCGGTCGGCCTTCGGGATGTGCTTCGCGTAGGATTTCATCATCACCTGGACGCTATGTCCATGCTGGGCGGCTACCCACGCAGGGTCACAGCCGGCCGCTAGGGCGAGCGAGATGGACGTGTCCCGGCACTCCTTCGGTGGTCGGTAGCGCAGGCCTGTTGCCTTGTTGGCGCGAGCCCATACCGCCGCGATCTCCCGGCCGTCGTTGAACCGGATGCCGGTCGACGGGTGAACCCAGACGTGCCGGCCAGCGAGCTGGGTCCGGGCGCGCTGCCGGTTCAACGCCTCGAATGCCCGGGCATTCAGCTCGACGATCCGCCTGGTGTTGGTCTTCGTGCGGTCCTTGTCCTGGCGCAGCACCCGGGCGCGTTGGATGGTCACGAGCCGGTCGTCGAGACTCACGTCGGGCCACAGCATCCCGATCTGCTCGCCCGGCCGCAGTCCGGCGAAACAGGCGAACTCGAAGAAGTCGGCCCAAGCCGGGTTGAACTTCTCCAGCCACTTCAGCAGCTTCTCGACCTCGGGGAGCGGGTAGGGGTCTGGCTCGGCGGCCTGGAATCGCAGGTTCCTGATGCCCTCGACGGGATTGGGGTGTTCGCGGTGGGCCTTGCAGACCATCTCGAACACCCCGCGCAGCGGGATCAGGATGTTGTTCTGCGTCTTCTCGCCGATCGGCCGGTCGCCGCCGGCCAGGTCGGCGAGGCGTGACAGTATGTCTTCCTGAGTGATCGACAGCGCCGGCCTGTCCTTCCAGGCGCTGCTCCAGTAGCACTCCAGGTGGTCCTTGTAGACCTCGAACGTCGAGTGCGCCCGGCCGCGGCTCGCGATCCTCTCCCAGGCTTTCGCCCACTGGCCGAAGGTCCGGCGGCCATCCGGGGTGTGCTTCTCGGCGAATCGGTAGTCAGGGAAGTGCCGTTCGAGGTTGAACGTCCCCAGCCGGATCTCGGCGAGGATGTCGGCGCGCAGCCGCCGGGCCGCCCGCAGGTTGGGCTCGGTGGGCCGCAGGGCGAGGGTAGGGCGCAGCCGCCGGCCCTGCCAGGTGAACGTCACCTGGATCCTGTCCCCGTGGGGTTCAACGCCACCCGTGGACGACCTTCGACCCATCTGTAGTACCCCTCCATGCTCATCTGGATTTGACCGAGCGGGTCGCGCACGAACTCGAACCCCTCCAGCCAGACACCGCGGTGGATCCGCTGGTGGACCGCATTCGGCTTGATGCCGGTCAGATTGTGAAACACTGACAGCCGGACGTATCGGGCGGTCATGCGCTGATCGGTTGCGGGCTCGCTCACCGCCATTCCTCCGGGACGATCGGAAACTCATCCAGCGGCCTGTTCAGCGTCACGGTGACCGGCCCGTGCCGCATGTCGCCGGTCATCTGGCCGTCCAGTTGCCGGCGCTCGCTGTCGTTCAGGTTGCGCCACTTCGCGAGCACGACGCCGTTGGTGGCCAGGCCGCGCGGCTGATGCTGCTGACACGGTCCTGCGCTGATGCCGCGCTCCCGGCACCATGCCTCGGCCGCCCGCTTGGCCGCGAACTCGGGCGTGTCGTCGAATGTGATGGAGTATGGCATCAGAAATTTCCCTCCGAAACCTGAAAGCAGGCCACGCCAGCATTCCGGTACGCCTTGACCAGCCGATCGCGGTCATCGAAGCAGGCAATCAGCCGCGCCCGGTCGCGCGGATCCATGGCGGCCAGCCAGCCCATTTTGAGCGTCACGTCGGGCTGGTGGTCTCCGGCGGGGCGCATGCGCAGCGGATCTTTCCACCACGGGGCGCTGTCGACATTGAAGCAAAGGCCAGTCCACGCGACGTGCTTGGCAAGCCAACCCCGAGTCTGGATCTCGACCTTGTCGCTACGGCCGGACCAGATCCAGATCTCGCTTTCCATGCTCAACTGTCGAAGCGTATCGATCACCGGCCTATTCGGTACGTCGTCCACGCACGCCGCGTAGAACGACGACCAGTCGTGGTTCGGCTTCTCGACGAAATGCCGGCGGTGGTCGATCAGGGCCAATGTGCCGTCAAGGTCAAAGATGAACAGGGGCCTCATGCCGTGCTTCCTCCTGCGATCTTCGCCAGCGGCTCGCTACCGGCCCGCATCGGCTCGTTGTACTGGACGCCGTACATCTGCGACGGATCGAGGTTCTTGGCGGCTGCGTAGTCCATCGCCAGCCGGTGCCGGATCACTTGGTGCAGGTCCCAGCACACTTTCGCGCCGTCGCTGACCTCGGCCGAGAAAATCCCCAGGCTCGACCCCCAGCCGTCGACGCCGTGCTTCATGTGCCGCGCCAGCATCCGGCCGATGACGAGCATGTCGTCGTGCCAGTCGGGGACGGCTTCCGTGGTTGGCAGCACCCGCAGCGCGTCGTGAAACTGGCCGATGCCGAGCCGGGCGTAGATCTCGGCCGCCTCGGATAGGGCGGCTGCCTGGCGCTCGGTCAGGGTCAGGGTGTAGATGATGCCCATCAGCGCCTCCTTGTCCTCATCGCATCGTCAACGTCGGCACGGATCTCGTCCGCGTGGCCCGGCGATCCGTTCCAGTGAAACCAGGCGGTCGACAGCGTAGCCAGGCCCAGCAGATACTGCATCCGCATCGCGTCTTCCCGAACTTCTTCAAGCCCGGTCACCAGCTCGGTGTTGACGGTGACGTACCCCTCGATGTCGCTCTTCAGCGCCTCGACCTCCGTCCTCGCCTCCCACAGCGCCCGCACGGTAGCCTGCACGCTGTCAGCCGAATGCTCGTATTCCTCCGGCTCCTCCGCGATTCCCCGACGCCAGCGCTCCGCGATCTGGTCGGCGTGACGGCTGGCCGAGCAGGTGTTACTGGGGAAATTGCGGACGGAATCGGTGTCGGTCAGCACGGCGAGCCGGGATCGAAGCGCCGCGATCTCGGCGCCCCTCGCATCCCAGGCGGCTTTGAAGTAGCGCGCCCCGATCTCGTTGTGATCGGGTGGCTGGTCCTTGCATACGGCCATGTAGGCGGCCACGAACTGATCATTCATCGCTACTTCCCCTGATGCCTGCGGCGACTAGCCGATAGCACGCCTGTGCCGATCGGTTGTTGGAACTCGCTTCGCGGCGGGCGCAGATCCGCACGGCGCGTTCTCGCTCCGCCTCCGCGCACGCTCGACCATAGGCGAGTAGCTGGTCGCGGGTGAATACGTCCGTCTGCTGATCTCGGTCGACGAATCGGCCGAGGGTTGTGTAGGGCCTCGGCAGCCTCGGCAGTTCGCTGTCGTCAATCATGCGGTTATCTCCGGTCGTTCTTGTCCTGGCACCCATTCGAGCCAACCCCCTTCATCTTCGGCCGCCTCGCACATCGCCCCATAGCACTCGGGGTGCAGCTTGCACGTGCCAGCATCGCCGTAGTGGAAATAGCGGTACCGCTTGTACTCGGTGCCGACCGGGATACGCTGCCAGCACCAGTCGCAGCGGTGCGCCAGTCGGGCAGAACGGATAGATTGCACCGCGGTCATCTCGCCCATAGTCAGCAAACCCCCTCGTCCGCATCGATCGCCTCGTTCACCCGGGCCACGGCCCGGATGATCTGGTCGGTCCGCAGCGTCCCGAGCACGTCGTCGGCGTGGCGCACGGCGGCGCGCAGGGCCTCCAGCTCGGCGGACGTGGCGCGGAACGGCTGGCCGGCGTCGTGGCGGCTGATCATGACCCGCAGCGCGGCAAGGCCGGCCTCGATCTGGCCTGCAGGTCGGCCAGCATCCTGCAGGGCGACCAGCATGTAATCGACCAGCGCAGCCAAGCAGTTGCGGGCGGACCAGAGCGCATCGGCGTCCCCGCTGAATTGCAGCGTCTGCAGCGCGCTGTACGACGGCAGGATCAGCTGATCGCGCAGTGGAGCGCCGATGGGCCTGCCGATCGGCCTGGGGCGGTAGCGCTTGCGGGGGCGGGTCATGCAACTTCCGCGAACAGCGGCGCGTCGCCAGCGATGCGGCGCCGGGCCATGTCGGCATAGGCCGGGGACAGCTCGATCAGGATCGCGTCGCGCTGGAGCCGATCGGCGACCAGCCCCGTGGTGCCGGCGCCGCCGAATGGATCGAGCACGGTACCGCCTGGAGGGCATCCGGCAAGAATGCACGGTTCGATGAGCGCAGGCGGGGACGTGGCGAAGTGGGCGACGGTTTGATGCGGTACAGCGTTCATCAGGTCCTCCGCGAGAAACCCCGTCCTTCAGGGCGGGGAGGTAGAGCGTGCCGCGTACTGTTCTTTCGCACAGTGCTATGATTGGCCTGTTGCGCCGATTCCCTGCGATTACGCACCGGCGAGACACGTAGCACCCCGAATTGAATCGTTGGCCGTGAGTGCTCTCGCGGTTCCGGTCGGCAGGCGGCAACGCTGGAGGCCGATGTGAAGTAAGGCGATGACGAGTAGTCGCCGGCTCCGGGCATGGAGCCCCGAACTTGGGAATCCTCGTCATTCATGGCGTGGGTGGATGTCAATGCCTCTCCGGCTTGAAGAAAACCAACCAATGCGTCATTCCATGTCGCCCCGAAACCTGTCCGAATAGCGGCGCCGCCGGTGCCAGCGGCAATACCTCGGCCAGCTTCACCTGGGTCTCGTTCCATTTGAAGACGAGCGTCCCGCCGGGCGACAGGACGCGCCAGCACTCGGCGAAGCCCTGTCGTAGATCGGTGCGCCAGTCGCTGCCCAGCTTTCCGTAACGGGCTGCCAGCCACGATCGAGGGCCGGCCCGGACGATGTGTGGCGGATCGAAGGCCACGAGCCGAAACGAGACGTCAGGGTACGGCAGCGCCCGGAAATCCATCAGCACATCAGGCTCGATGCGCAGGACGCGCTGGCCGTCGTCGCGATGGCTGCGATCGGTGACAGTGACAGTCTCGGACCGGATGTCACCGAACACCGCGTGCTCGCTGGCCCTGTCGAACCACATCGCGCGGGTGCCGCAGCAAGGGTCGAGAATGGCTTTCACGACCCCCTCCCCGGCGGCACCACCGTCCACCCGTGCCGCCTCAGCAGCCGCGCCGCCGCCTTGACCGCCGCCTGCTGCTGGTTGCCGCTGGTCCGGGGCTTCGGCGCCGGCCGGGCGGTGAGCTGCGCGGCCATCGCGGCGAAGGGGGAGCGGACGTCCATCACCGCCCCTCCGCATCATCAGGATCCTGGTAGCCGGGCAGCTGGATTCCCCGCGCTGCCGCGACCTCGTGGATCGCGAACAGGCCGTCCTGGATGCTGCGGATCATGGCCGCGCAGTTGGCCTCGGTGGCCCCGACGCTCTGGAGATGGAGGAGCGCGTGCTCCGCGCTCCGCTGGACGAGCTGCTGCGCCGTCAACTCGGCCGCATTCATGGCCTGCAGGCTGCGCTTCCACTGCTCGATCTTCTTCGGCGAGGTGCCGGCATTCTCGATGACGGCCATCACCTCTCCGTCCGGTTGATCGCCGAGACGGCCTCGTCCCAGATCCAATGGCATTCGTCGTCAAGGGCGCCGTGCGGCAGCGAAAGCGCGGCATTCGCCCCCTCGGCGAGGCTCGTCGCTGTCTCGTACTCGGCCGCATGCAGCCGCATCCATGCGCGGACCTTTCGGCGAGCGGCTGGCAACTCCAGGGCCGGGATTGGCGGCCGCGGATGACGGTCCATCAATGCAGCCTCGGTCATGATCCGGCGATCATGGACCTCATCGTTTGCTCGCTTGAGGTGCTGCCTCCAGCGATTCTCTTGCCGGACGCTCACGACGCCTCCCCGCGCGCGGCCCGCCGCAGCTCGATGTCGATCATCGCGCGGGGGTCGCTGTCGGTCGAAAGGCGCATCAGCCAGTACCGGTCCGACAGTCCCGCGCTGCGCATCAGCCAGTTGAGCCGCGCCGCATCCTCCCCGCCGCCGAAGCGGCGCAGGATCTCGCCGGCAGCTGCGCTCATCTGGTGGCGGTCCATTTCCGCGGTGCCGCGCTCAATGTCTTGATGCGCGTGCTCGGCGATGATCGCGGCGATCACGTCTTCGTCCGGCTCGGCCCGGGGCGGCTGGTCCTGCGCGGACACTTCGTCTGGCGTCCAATCCCCGGACAATGCCAGACGGGCAATGCGCTGGAGGTAGCCGATCATCTGCTGCGGTGTGGCGGTCAGGGGCTTCGAGCCAGCAATCTCCGCCAGCGCCTGTTTCGCGTTGAATGCAAACAGGGCGTCACGGTTGACCCAGCCGTGCCCGGTGACGGCCGGATCGGGGCCGGAATGCTCCGGAGCCAGGGGATTGGGGGCGGCGGCGAGCATGTCCTTCCACGCGCTATACAGATCCTCCCACTGCATGTCGTGGGACGATTGATAGAGGCCTGCTTGCATCATTGCGTCGGTCGGCTTCACCGGTACCAGCTTCCAGGCGCCCACCGCTTCCTGCCGCACCGCTAGATTCGCTTTCGAGATGGACGTTATCATTTTCCCCAATAGGCCCAGGTCGGCTCAACGGTCAGGATGCAATACGACCAGCCACCGCCCTCTGATCGGACCCGCCATCCGCACGGCAGCGCATCGCCGTCGCCGGTCGGCGCATCGTCGGGGCGCTCAGCGGTCAACAGCCAGCGCCAGGCCAGATCCGCCGCTTCGTCCATCGTCAGCTTCGACGGCAGCGGGTGCCCGCTCGCCTTCGGGTCTGCGTGCCAGAACAGACCCAGCTTCCCGTTTTCGACGGACGCCCAGGCTGCGACGTGGGGCCGATCGGCCTCGTGGAATAGCGCGAAGCACTGACGCAGCATCGTCGGGCCGTGACTGGTCACGTCGACGTCGAAAGTGGACGCACGGACCGATGTATCGAATTGCTCGTCCCTGGACTTCATCGCGAGCCTCCCTGCTGCACTGAGGGGCCGGGAGCGGTGAGTGCCTTGCGCAGTCTCACGTTGAGCAACTGCGCCTGCGACGCGAACGGACCGATACGACGCTGGTACTTTGCGTACAGCTCGGCGAGATAGTCGCTCGCTTCGGCCGCGGCAACCCGAAGATCCTCCGGCACCGCCCCCTGCTGCGCCGCTGCCGCAGAGTCAGGTAGCGCCTCCCAGATCGCCTCTGCCAGCCGGGCCAGCTCGTCATTGCCCCGCTTGATCGTTCTGTCGCCGATGGGCGTCAGCCTGTCGACCAGCGGCAGGCCGTCGCCATCGTCAGTCAGCGTATACAGCATCCGGTGATTGCGCAGCGCCTCGCTGATTGCCGTCAGCGCGTCCGGCCAGTTCCGTGCCGCCTCGGCCTCCATCGTCTTGCACGCCGGGCATTCAGGATCTCTGCGGGTCATGTCGGTCTCGTCGGGGCAGTCGCCTTGGTAGATGTGGTCAGTCATCGCGGGATCCCATTTCGGCGAGCACGGCGGCGAGGATCACACTGACCTCGTCGAAAACATCCATGTCGGACTGACCCCAGCCCTCGTCGCTGATGAACCGGGCGAGCGAGTCCTGCACACGGATCAGTGTTTCGGGAGTCGCGCTCCCGTAAACCTTCACCGGAAACTGTCGCACCCATCCCGGGTCGCCGTCGAACATCGGATGCCCGGCCGGCGCGACTACTGCGCGGCCGTCGGTGTGTTGGTATAGGTACATTTCAATGCTCCGTTGGGGGCGTGAACACATCAACGCTCGACGACTTCATGCTGCGCAGCTGGGCCTCAATGAACCCCTGGGCAAACTCGGTTCCGAACGTGCCCCAAAGCGCACCCCAGAACACGATCAGGATGGCAGTCATGTGGGCCTCGAACTCGTCGGGCGAATCCTTGGGCATGGACCTCATGACGCCGATGGCCCACGTCGTCGCGGCCTCGGAGTTGGCTTTCTGCTCGGGCGTCTGTTCGGGGAGCTTCATTGGCCCTGCCCCACAAGTGCAGCCGACCGCACAATCGCCCGCCGCGTCGCCGCCACCGGATCGTCACCGTACTGCTCGATAACCTCGGTCGGATTGCCCTCGCGCAGCACATCACCGCCGCGGCGTTGTTTGACGATGACGGAGTGCTTGGGCGTGCTGTTGTAGGGGTAGGGCTCGATCGACAGGCCGAGATCGACGGCAAGAGTCAGAGCATCGCTGCTGTTGACATCAGGCAACCAGCAGCCGTCGGTATAGCCCTCGTCGCGCTGGAGCATGATGCATTCGAGATGGTCGCTCCATCTGTACGCGCAGCCGGTCGCTTGCGCGGCCCGCTCAAGTGTCTCGCGATCGATCATGACGGCTCTCCGTGTGACACAGCATCGGTTGCACGGCTGATCGCATTGCGGTCGCGCTTCATCTTCGTGATGACGCCCTGCAAGGCCGAGATGCGGCGAGCCATGCGCCGACTATTCCGCTCCAGTCCCTCGGTTCTCTCCTTGTAGTAGTCCCGATCTCTGCGCATGTTGTCGTAGCTCGATGCCATTTTCTCGACGGCATCGGCGATGCGCTGGAGGCTGCCCATGTTGATCTCTTCACAGGTAGCGCGATCGGATACGAGGCCGTAGGATTCTTTCGAGGCTTCGCGGAGGGTGGTCATGATTGGTCTCCTGTGCGGGCGAGGGCGGCGCGAACGTAGGCCATGGCCTCGGCCTTCGCTTCGTCGATCGTTGGTACCGGCTGGTTGCAAGTGTTCCGACGCGGTACGTCGCTGTCCCAGCCTGCGACCCAGTACCAACCGGATCCGCCTCTGTTGATGGCCGATACCATGGCGTACCTTTTGCCGGTGGAATCGTAGAGAGTAGATCCCCGTGGGCCCGCGCAAACCCCGGCAAGGCCGGAGGGGTGTTTGTCGAGTCGCCACCGCAGGCGCAGTCCCTTGCTCATGATGTCCTTCCGTTGTTGATCTTGGAAAGAGCGGCCCGCGCCCCCACTACCGCTGCGTTGTATCGCGCCTCGATTCCAACGATGCCGGTGTTCTGCGGACATACCGGCAGGATCGCCAGAACCTCGGTCAGCGCTTCCCGAAGTGCGTCGCGCTCAGCCAGCAGGCGGCCGATTGTGGCGGGATCTGCGGCGGCGATCATCCGCATGTCCGGATGAACCACATTCGCGCACCAGTGCTTGTGATGCTCCCGCCCCGGGAATGGCTCGATCCAGTCCTGGCGCTCGTGCAGCTTGTACATCAGGTTCCCATCGGACGAGTCGCGCATCCTAACGGTAGCTCCGCTCATGCCCCACCGGACGAAATCCATGATCGTGAGGTCGTAGCGAGGGCAGCCGCCGACGAGATGAACTCGCAGGTTGTGGGCATCAAACTCCCAGCGCCATGGGCCGTCCGTCGGCCCGGCGGCCAACGCGGCCCGCAGTTCGGTGTAGCCGGTCATGACGGTTCGCTCTCTGTGGTGGCCCGAACGGCGTGCTCGAACTCCCGCATCGCGGCGCGCATCTGGCTCTTGGTCGAATCCATCGTGTAGTGCTTCAAGGCCGATCCGCTGGCGCGCAGGATGGCATCGAGATGGCGGTCGAGTTCGTCCTTCGGTATCTGCTCTTTCACGCCGGGATCTCCACGTCGAGCCGCGCGACAATCGCCTGGGCACGCTCGATCAGGGACTCCGGGCTGATCCTGCCGGCCGGGCTACTGGCGATCTCACGGACTAGGGCGATTGCGTCGTCGGTAGCGTCGAAGCGGTCTTGCTCGATCTGGTGGACGCGCGCGGCCAACTGCGCGGCCTCCTCTCGCTTCGCCCGCTCGGCGACCTCCTGCCGTGCCCGTTCTTCGGCTGCGGCCACTGCCGCTTGCCGGCGTTGCTCGTCTGCAATGACGGCCAACCGATAGCGTTCCTTTTCAGCCGCTTCCCGCTCGGCTTTCATCCGGGCCTCGTGCTCGGCCTGGGCCTGCCGACGCTCGGCGGCCAGGCGGTCATCCTCGATCTTCTGCAGGCGCTTGCGCTCGGCCTCTTCGGCCTCGGCCTTCTCGCGGGCGATGCGGCGCTCAGTGGCGGTCCGCTCGGCCTCGATGCGGCGGGCTTCGGCGATGCGGGCCTCTTCTGCGCGACGCTCTTCGTCCAGCTTGGCGCGCTCGGCGACCAGGAGGGCAGCCTCCGCCGCCAGCCGCTCGGCCTCCTGCTCACGAGCCAGCGCATCGCCGTGCATCCGCTTGAGGCTGGCGACCGTCTGATCGCGGATGGCCTGCGCCTTCGGGGCGAACTCCTGGTAGGCGTCGCCGATCTCCCGGGCCTCTAGGTCGGCGATCATTGCCGCGACGCCATCCGAGCTGCCCGGCATCACGCTCGGGATACGCAGGTCGTCGATCATCGCCTGGATCTGGGAGACTCTCCTCTGCTCGGCTTCGATCTTGGCCTGCCGCTCCGCTTCCTTGCGTTGCTCCTCGGCCTTGATGGCGGCGTCGATCGGCTCTTCCAGTTCGAGGATGGCCTTCTTGATTCGGTTCGCCTCGGTGTCGATCAGGCGCGACCGTTCGAGGGCGGGGGCTTTCAGCTCGACGCGCTTCATCTCCAGGGCGCTGCGCAGGCGGACCATCTCATGCCGGGCGGCGCGCGCCTCGGCATTGCCCTTCGTTGTGGTGACATCAAACACAACGTCTTTGTAGCGATGGCGCAGGTCGGCAAGCCCGGCTTCGGATGGCGAATACTCCGCGATCGCGGTGGCTGGCTTCTCGGCTACTTCGGTCATGGCATCGTCCTGTTGGTTGTCTGGTGCCCCGCATCGCACGGGACTACCGGCATACACGCCGATTCGTGGCGACTGTTCCCGACGGTGTTACTGCTGCTGTCGCGGTTTCCCGCTACCGTCGGACCGGCGTCGGGCTACTGCCCATTCCCGTCGCGCTCCGGATGGATCCGGGGCCGGTTCGCACGGCCTTTCCGGTATCTGCCCCGGATGGCTTCATCGGCCCTTGTGGGCGGAGTGGGCGGCCCCGCAGCCATGTCCGGGTCCGCTCAACGCGCTCGGGTGAAAACGTCTTGCGGTACATGGTGCGGGGCCGGTTTAGGCGGCCAACCGTTCGGTGGCCATGTCTCTCATCTCTCGCACGGTGACCGATACCTCGGCGGTGAATCGCTCAAGCCCGTCGCGCAACTCGGCGAGCAGCTTCTCGTCACGGTGAACGCGGACAATGTGTAACTGCAAGGGCTCCGGGAAATCCGGATTGAAGCTCACAAAATCGACCCACTGAAGATCGGCGATCAGGATCAGTCCGTGAACCTGCCACTTGTAGGCGGACGGCGGGGAATCGACAAGGCGCAGGTATTCATGGTGCGCGGCCTGCGCGGGGCACTTTCCCTCGATTCCGCCGTTCGGCAGCAGAAGGCCATCCGGAGATGCGCCGTAGGGCATGGTGTCGTGACGAACGAACGCGACCTCTTGCAAGCTGCTGCCAGTTGCGATCTCGTAGTTCATCTTCAGCAGTGGCTCGCGCTCGACGCCGTTCGCGACATCCTTGCTGAAGGACAGGTCCTGAGAATGCGGAACGCCAGTCAGGGTCTCAAGTGCGAGCGCGATGCGGTAGTTCCGCCGGGTCGTCGCTTCCTCGCCGTCGCGGCCTTTCGCCATCACAGCCGCGAAGTTCGACGCAGTAGCCAGGCCCAGTCGGGCGGCCCTCCATTCCGGGGTTCGTTGATCCCCTTTGATGATCACGGCCATGCCTCTATCCTTCCTGACCAGGTTCGCGCGGTTGCAGGGCGGTCAGGCGCTTCTCGATCGCCGCCTTGAATTTGCGATACGAGTCGGCGTCGTTGCGCTTGCGGATCACCGCGAATCCGCGTTCCTTCGTGTCACGCAGTTCGTTGAGATCGACAGCTTCTTCGGCTTTCGCCAACCAGTCCGCAAGCCGGAACGAGTCAGCGTCCTCGCCGCCCGCCTGGTCTCCGTCGTCGTCCATGCCTTTGGTTGCCATACCAGTCGCGGCGAGCAGGGTGTACCTGGACAAATAGGTGACCGCCGATGCGACCTGCTGGATGGCGTTCTTCTTGCCGGACGCGTCCGGCGGGGCGTGCATCGTGACTGTCTCGGAGTGGCCCTGAGCGTGCCGCACGATGCAGTCAACGGAGATCGATCCGTTCTCTTGCCGAATGTCCCAGCGGAAGCTCAGGCCGTGCTTCGCCATGGCCGGGCCGACGACTTCCGTGATGTCCGACAGCTCGGCATGCGCGTATCCAACGAAGTCGCCGTCCCGAGTGGTGTAGCCGACTTGCTTGCGCTTCAGGATCTCCATTGGCTCGGCCTTGAACTGCGACATGGCAAGCACGTAGGCCTTGCGAGCCTCGTCGGCATCCCATTGCTTCTTGACTTCGAGCAGGGCCGAGATCTTGGCGATATCGAATCCCTGCTGGCCCATCGATGCTTCGATGATGCGCAGCAGGAACGACGAGTCCGAGCCGGCGGGGCGCTGCACTAGAATTTCGTGCTGTTCGGTGGTGGTGATAGCGTTCATGGCACTGGTCTGATGAGTCCGCGAGCAAACAGCTCGCCAACGGTTGATCGGTGCGCCTGGTCCCACTGGTCCCGGCGCTGCTCGCGGGTCAAGTGCTTGCCGCTGTCGATTTCGGCATGGCAGTACATGCACAGGGCCGCAACCCGCCAGGGAAATGCCTTCAGCCCCTTGCCTTTTCCGTCAATCGGCTGATTGCTGTGGCTAACCTGCACTGGTGAGCGACCGCAGATTTGGCAGGGCAGGGAGGCGACGTGCCCGTACAAGCGCTTCTCGTCGGCCTTGATGGGAAGTGAGTAACTCATGCCGCCATCCTGTCCGGCAGATAGATGCCGTGCATTGCGCAATAGGCCATGCTGTACTCGATCAGGCTGGCGCCTCGCTTCTTGCTCATCAGGGCGGTTGACTCGCGCAGGTTGATGAACTCTCCCTCAAGTCCGGGAACCACTTCAGAGCCTTCGCCGGTAGCCGTGGCGTGACCGCTGACAAACAGGACTTTTACCTGTTTCGCGTCGCGCCGCCTATTTGCCCAGAGGAAGCCCGCCTTCGCCACGTCGCCGCAGATCGCATGAAACTTTGCGTTCTGCTCGCCGGTGCGCGTCGGCGGCTTGATCTCAACCACGAACCCCTCGGGCGCCTCGTGGATCGCTCGCATGGCACCGTCCCTGGCGGCCTCATGGACGAGCACGAAATAGCGTCGCTCGCTCATTGCGCAGCCTCCCGCAGCCAGAACTTGAACGCGTCCTCAGCCTCCTTCATGGCCTTCGCGATCAGCGCCTTGCCGGCCTGCGGCTCCAGTAACTGCGCGTCACCGATCGCCTTGAGCACGACGTAGCCGACTTCCTGAATCTCGCGATCGGGCATCATCTCCAGTACGTCGTCTGCACTCATGGATTCGAGGCGGGCGGCGTATTGGTCCTTCTCGTCAAGGTGTCGGTGGATCGCGGCGAGATGGGCGGGTTCGAGAGGGGCGTTCATGCAACCAATCTCCCCACCACAGTCCACACGTACCCGCAGACATCAAGCAGGCCGATCAGGGCGAAGACGATTAGCGACCAGACCGCGAGTTTGTCGCGCAGGCTGGGCTCCGGGTACAGGTCGCGGATGGCCTCGCCGCGGTAGATGCGGGGATTGACGGCGGGCGAGGGTAGCCGGTGATCGGCCAGGTCGGCCGTCGCGAGGCCGGCTGCCGCTACGATCTGGTGCCGGACGATCACGACTCATCCCCCACGAACTCGCCCATTTCGTTGAGGCGGTACCAGCGGTTGGGTTCGATTCCGTCGGTTCCGACGCGAGCCGTTTTCAGGTGGATCAGTTCGCCGTCGTCGTTGCGGTAGCCGACGACGATCCAGCAACCGAGCGGCGCTCGGGCGCGGCTGTTCTCGCCGGTGGCGATGGCGACGGCGTGTTGGTTGTGGTCGGGATCGTCTACGGGCTTGATCTCGGCGGTGCTGTAGCGACCGATTGCGAGCGCGGCCGACCGGTACCCCGTGGCGCTGCTCGCCGACTGGTCCCCCGTGGCGCTGCTCGCCGACTGGTCCCCCGTGGCGCTGCTCGCCGACTGGTCCCCCGTGGCGCTGCTCGCCGACCGGTCCCCCGTGGCGCTGCTCGCCGACCGGTCCCCCGTGGCGCTGCTCGCCGACCGGTACCCCGTGGCGCTGCTCGCCGACTGGTCCCCCGTGGCGCTGCTCGCCGAC
>CAUJHW010000057.1 GCA_963205005.1 Pseudomonadota bacterium | reverse complement strand
TAGCGCGGGTTGCGGGCATGGTGCACCCGGTGATGCGAGGGCGTGTTGAACACCGCCTCGAACCAGCGCGGCATCCGGCGGATCGCCTCGGTGTGGATCCAGTACTGGTAGACGAGGCTGATCCCCTTCTGGATGGCGATCATCGCCGGCGGGAAGCCGAAGAACGCCAGCGGCAGCCAGAGCGCCCACGTCCCGGCGATGCCGCCGGTCCAGGTCTGCCGCAGCGCCGTCGACAGGTTGTAGTGCTGGGAAGAGTGGTGGTTGACGTGCGCCGCCCACCAGAACCGCCGCTCGTGGCTGAGACGGTGGAACCAGTAGTAGGTCAGGTCTTCCAGCAGGAAGATCGCCACCCAGGCCCAGACCGCCGTCATCGGGATCGTGAACAGCCGGTGCTCATGGACCCAAAGGGTCGAGGCGACGACAACGCCGGCCGTCAGCAGGCCCGCCGTGCCGGACAGGGTGCCCATGGCCAGCGAGACCGCAGTGTCCTTTGTCTCGTAGTTGGCCTTCAGCTTGCGGAAGCGCCCGAGGACGATCTCCAGGAAGACCGTGAGAATGAAGAACGGCGTCGCCATCGCGACCGGATCGAATCCCTTCATGCCGCGAGATCCTTCGGCGGCCATGCCGGCAGGGCGATGGTCGCCCGCGGCGCAGAGATGTCGGACAGGTCGACGCTGAGACGCCCATCCCGGAAGCTGGCCGCCAGCGCCTGGGCCCACGGGATCTGCCGCGCGGCGAAGCCGTCGCCGACCTTGCAGATCACCAGCGCCAGCCCGCCGGATCGCGCCAGGGCGCCGGCGCCGTCGGTTCCCACCCAGACCGCATCGAGTTGCCGGCCGGGAAACTCCTCCGCCAGCAGGGTCCGCGCCTTGCGGTCGTCGAGTGGGCCGACCGGCCTCGCAATGTTGGCCCAGGCCGCGATCGCGACCAGCACGCCGACCGCGGCGGCCGAAAACGCCAGCTGGATGAAGAACGCCTCGCTCACCCTATCCCCCCTTGTCACGGGCCGAACGTGATCGGGCGCAGGGTCGGGGTCAAGGGAATGCCGCCCGCCCGGCTGGCGTGGGGGACGCCCAAGCGGTTGCCGGGTTCGAATCGCTCCGCGGCGGACGTAGCGCTGACCCCACACAATGGCGGCTGACGCCGTCGCTCACCGTGCTAATCAGGCGCGGAACGCTTCGGGGATTGAATCATGACCAATGCGGTGATCGCCGCCACGGGGCTCTACACGCCGCCCAACAGCCTCTCGAACGCCGAGCTGGTCGAGACCTTCAACGCCTATGTGGAGCGGTTCAACGCCGCCAACGCCGCCGCCATCGAGGCCGGCGACGCGCAGGCGCTGATCCCCTCCTCCGCCGAATTCATCGAGAAGGCGTCCGGCATCAAGTCGCGCTTCGTCGTCGACAAGACCGGCCTGGTCGACCCGGAGCGGATGGCGCCCAACATCCCGGAACGCCCGAACGAGGAGATTTCCGTCCTGGCCGAGATGGCCGTGGCCGCCGCCCGCGAGGCGATCGCGCGTTGGGGCAAGCCGGTCTCGGAGATCGGCGCTGTGATCTGCGCGGCGTCGAACATGCAGCGCGCCTATCCGGCCATGGCGATCGAGGTACAGCAGGCCCTCGGCATCGAGGGCTTCGCCTTCGACATGAACGTGGCCTGCTCCTCGGCCACCTTCGGCATCAAGACCGCCGCCGACTTCGTGGCCTCGGGTTCGGCCCGTGCGGTGCTGATGGTCAATCCCGAGATCTGCTCGGGCCACCTGAACTTCCGCGACCGCGACAGCCACTTCATCTTCGGCGACGTGGCGACCGCCGTGATCGTCGAGAGCGCCGACACCGCCACCGGTGGCTGGGACATCCTCGGCACACGTCTGAAGACCCAGTTCTCCAACAATATCCGCAACAACTTCGGCTTCCTCAACCGCGCGGCCCCGGAGGGGATCGGCGCGACGGACAAGCTGTTCGTTCAGGAGGGTCGCAAGGTCTTCCGCGAGGTTGTGCCGATGGTCTCGGAGATGATCGTCGAGCACGCCGGCGACCTGGGCATCGATCCCCACGGCCTGAAGCGCATGTGGCTGCACCAGGCCAACATCAACATGAACGTCATGATCGGCAAACGCGTCCTGGGCCGTGAGCCTGCCGAGGGCGAGAACGTCATCATCCTGGACGAGTACGCCAACACCTCGTCGGCCGGCTCGATCATCGCCTTCCACAAGGCCAGCGATGACTTTGCGGCGGGTGAAACCGGCCTGATCTGCTCGTTCGGCGCGGGCTATTCGGCCGGGACCGTGTTCGTCCGCAAGCGGTAGCCGCGCAGACTCCCCGCCGGAAGAATGCGTAGCTGGCCGCATGGGGACCGCGGGAGCGGCGCTTCGCCTTCCTGGCCGGCTACGTCCCCAACGACCTGTCGGGCTGGATCGGCGCGTCCTGCGAGTCGACGAGCGCCGCCGGCTTCTGGCTGCTGCACGTCGCGATTTCAGGCGCAGGCGCGCGGCTCATCCTCGTGTTTCACCGACCGCTGAACAGAGGGCGCTGGACTAGCGGTCCTTCTCGCGCTCGCCGATCGCCGCCTGAGCCGCAGCCAGCCGGGCGATGGGCACGCGGTAGGGCGAGCAGCTGACGTAGTCGAGGCCGACCTTCTCGCAGAACTCGATCGAGGCCGGGTCTCCGCCGTGCTCGCCGCAGATGCCGAGCTTCACGTCGGGACGCACGGCCCGGCCCCGCTCGGTTGCGATCTTGATCAGGTCGCCGACGCCGTCCTGGTCGAGACTGACGAAGGGGTCCTTCTCGAAGATGCCCTTGTCGATGTAGGCGTTCAGGAACCGTCCGGAATCGTCGCGGCTGATGCCGAAAGTGGTCTGGGTCAGGTCGTTGGTGCCGAACGAGAAGAACTCGGCGTGCTCGGCCAGGTCCCCGGCGCGGATCGCGGCGCGGGGCAGCTCGACCATGGTGCCGACCATGTATTCGATGGCGACCTTCTGCTCGGCGATCACTTCTTTTGCCGTGCGATCCGTGAGTTCGCGCAGGAACTTCATCTCCTCGCCCTTGGCGACCAGCGGATGCATGATCTCCGGGATCGGCGCGGGACGGCCGTCGGCGACCACCTCGCAAGCGGCCTCGATGATCGCACGGACCTGCATCTCGTAGATCTCGGGATAGGACACGCCCAGCCGGCAGCCGCGGTGGCCCAGCATGGGGTTCACCTCATGCAGCTCCTGCGCCCGGCGCAGCAGCTTGGCGGCGTCGAGGCCGGTGGCCTCGGCCACGGCGCGGACGTCTTCCTCGGTGTGCGGCAGGAACTCGTGCAGCGGCGGGTCGAGCAGCCGGATGGTGACCGGCAGGCCCTCCATGATCTTGAACAGCTCGACGAAGTCCCGGCGCTGCATCGGCAGGATCTTGGCCAGCGCCAGCTTCCGGCCGGCCACGTCGTCGGCCAGGATCATCTCGCGCACGGCGGCGATCCGCGCGGGATCGAAGAACATGTGCTCGGTGCGGCACAGCCCGATACCCTCAGCGCCGAACTGGCGGGCGGTCTGGGCGTCCAGCGCCGTCTCGGCGTTGGCGCGGACCTTCAGGCGGCGGACCTTGTCGGCCCAGGCCATCAGCGCGCCGAAGTCGCCCGAGAGCTCGGGCTCGATCATCTTGACGATGCCCTGCAGCACTTCACCCGTGGAGCCGTCGATGGTGATGATGTCGTAGGCGCGGATCGTCTTGCCGCGGGCGCGGAACTCGCCGGCGCGGCTGTCGATCTGGATCTCGCCGGCGCCGGAGACGCAGGGGCGGCCCATGCCGCGCGCCACCACCGCGGCGTGGCTGGTCATGCCGCCGCGGGCCGTCACGATGCCGCGGGCGGCGTCCATGCCGCGGATGTCTTCGGGGCTGGTTTCCTCGCGGACCAGGATCACCGCCTCGCCGGCGCTGCCCAGCTTCTCGGCTTCCTCGGCGGTGAACACCACCTTGCCGGTGGCCGCGCCGGGCGAGGCTGGCAGGCCGGTGGCGATCACGTCACGCGGGCTGGCCGGATCGATCGTCGGGTGCAGAAGCTGGTCCAGCGACGAGGGCTCGACCCGCATCACCGCCTCGGCGTGGGTGATCAGGCCCTCGTTGGCCAGGTCCACGGCGATCCGCAGGGCGGCCTTGGCGGTCCGCTTCCCGTTGCGGGTCTGCAGCATGTAGAGCCGGCCCTGCTCGACCGTGAACTCGATGTCCTGCATGTCGCGGTAGTGGGTCTCGAGTTTCTCCACCACGGCCTTGAACTGGGTGAAGACTTCGGGAAGCGCCTCTTCCATGGACGGATTGATATCGCCCATTTCCTCGCGGGCGATCTTCGTCAGCGGCTGAGGCGTGCGGATGCCCGCCACCACGTCCTCGCCCTGGGCGTTGATCAGGAACTCGCCATACAGGCGGTTGTCGCCGGTGGAAGGATTGCGGGTGAAGGCCACGCCGGTGGCCGAGCCGTCGCCCATGTTGCCGAACACCATCGACTGGACGTTGACGGCTGTGCCCCAGCTTTCCGGGATGTCGTGCATGCGGCGATAGAACTTCGCCCGGTCGTTCATCCAGCTGGCGAACACCGCGCCGACCGCGCCCCACAGCTGCGCCTGCGGATCCTGTGGGAACGGCTGGCCCAGCTCGCGCTCGACGGCTTCCTTGTACTCGGAGACCACGGCCTCCCAGTCCTCGGCGGACAGGCCGGTGTCGACGTAGATCTCCAGCCGGTCCTTATGGTCGTCGAGGATCTCCTCGAACATGTGGTGATCCAGGCCCAGCACCACGGCCGAGTACATCTGGATGAAGCGGCGATAGCTGTCGAAGGCGAAGCGGCGGTCGCCTGACAGCTTCGCCAGGCCCTCCACCGTCTGGTCGTTGAGGCCAAGGTTCAGGACCGTGTCCATCATCCCGGGCATGGATGCGCGCGCGCCCGACCGCACCGAAACCAGCAGCGGGTTGGCCGCATCGCCGAACGCCTTGCCGGTGATCTGCTCAACCGTTTTCAGCCCCTGGGCCACCTGGGCTTCCAGGCCGTCCGGATAGGACTTGTCGTTGGAATAGTAGTGGACGCAGGCCTCGGTGGTGATTGTGAAGCCCGGAGGCACCGGCAGGCCCAGCGACGACATCTCCGCCAGGTTGGCGCCCTTGCCGCCCAGCAGGTTCTTCATCGAGGCGTCGCCATCGGCCGACCCGCCGCCGAAGGCATAGACCCAGCGCGTCTTCACCATCGTCTCGGCCATATCCTCAACTACCTCTCTTAGCCTGTAACCTGAGCGAAGTCGGCCACTTGTCCCATGGCGTCACGCACCTTCGCCAGCAGGCGAAGACGGTTCTCACGCTCCTCGGATACATCCGAATTTACTAACACCTTGTCGAAGAACGCGTCGACGGGCGCACGAAGTCCCGAGAGCTCGCGCATGGCCGCGGCGAAATCCTCGGCGGCAAGCGCGGTGTCCAGCTTGGCGTCGAGTTCGCCGACCGCGGCGATCAGGGCCACTTCTTCCGCCGAAGATGTCGACATGCGCACCGGCTCGCCGACGGGCAGCGCGCCCTTCTTCTCCTCGGCGCGCAGGATGTTGACCGCCCGCTTGTAGCCCGCGAGCAGGTTGGCCCCGTCCTCGGTCTTCAGGAAGGCGTCCAGCGCGTTCACCCGCGCCACGATCCGCACCAGGTCGTCATCGCCCAGGGCGAACACGGCCGAGACCAGATCGTGCCTCTGACCCCGGTCGCGCAGCCAGACTTCCAGACGGTCGGCGAAGAAGGCGACAACCTCCTCGACCACCTCGTCGTAGGGGCGGAACTGGAACAGTATTTCGCCGGTGGGCGCCTCACGCTGCAGGCGGTCGAAGACGATGTCGACCTCGCGGTCCATCGCCACCACCTGGGGCCCGCCCGCCAGCAGGGCCTCGTCGAACTCGCGAAGATAGACGGCGTATTCCTGCGACTTGGCGCGGCCGCCCGCGCCCAGGTGCACAGTCATCGAGGGCGTGGTCACCCAGAGCGCCCGGCCCGGATCGACGAAGCAGCGCAGGGTCCGGTACCAGTCGGCGACCAGCTCACGGATCGGCGCACGCAGCTCCGAGCCCAGCACGATGCGGATCACGCCAAGCGCTGCGCGGCGGAGCGCGAACGGGTCGCGCGAGCCCGTCGGCTTCTCGCCGATCGCGAAGAAACCGATCAGGGTGTCCAGCTTCTCGGCCAGGGCCACGGCCATGGTCACCGGACGATCGGGAACCTCGTCACTGGCGCCGGCCGGCCGGTAGTGGTCGCGGATCGCCTCAGCCACCAGAGGGCTCAGCCCCTCGGCCGTGGCGTAGTAGCCGCCCATCACGCCCTGCAGTTCGGGGAACTCTCCGACAACGCCGGTGGTCAGGTCGGCCTTGGCCAGACGCGCGGCCTGGACGGCCCTGGCCGGGTCTGCGCCGACGCGGGGCGCCAGGGCCTCGGCCATCATCTGCAGCCGCTCGACGCGCTCGTACATGGCGCCCAGCTTCGCGTGGAAGGTCACGCCCTTCAGCTTCTCCAGCCGGTCTTCCAGCGAGACCCGGCGGTCTTCCGAGTAGAAGAACCGCGCATCCGACAGGCGCGCCGAGAGCACCTTGGCGTTGCCCAGCGCGATCGTCTTGCCGCCGTCGGTGGCGTCGATGTTGGCCACGGTGACGAAATGCGGCGCCAGCTTGCCCGTGCGGGGATCGCGGACCGCGAAGTAGCGCTGATGAACGCGCATCGAGGTGCGGATCACTTCCGGCGGCAGGTCCAGGAACACCGGGTCCATGTCGCCCAGCACCGGGATCGGCCATTCAACCAGACCGGCCACCTCGTCCAGCAGCCCCTGATCCTCGACCAGTTCCAGATTGCGGGCGAAGCACAGGGTGCGGGCCGCCTCGAGGATCCGGTCCTTCCGCTCCTGCAGGTCGAGCACCACGTAGTGCTTCTCCAGCTTCTCGGCGTAGGCGTCGAAGTCCTTCACCGTGAACGGCTGGCCCGAGCCCATGAACCGGTGGCCTTCGGTGACGTTGCCGGAAGGGATGCCGTCGATCTCGAACGGCACGATCTGGCCGTCAAAGACGCACAGTATCCGGCGCAGCGGCCGCACCCAGCGCAGCTTGCTGACGCCCGAGACCATCGACTTTGGCCAGGGGAAGTTGCGGACGATGGATTCGACCATCTCCGCGACAATTTCCGGCGTCGGGCGGCCCGGCTTGTGGGTGTGGGCGAACCAGACCCCGTCCCGCTCGACCAGCTGGTCGCGGGTCAGGCCGGTCTTGCGCAGGAAGCCTTCCAGCGCCTGCTCCGGCGCATTGCTGCGCGGGCCCTTCACCTCTTCGTGGCGGTCCTTCTGGGCCTCCGGCAGCCCCTCCGCCACCAGGGTCAGGCGGCGTGAGCCGGCGAAGGTCTTCAGCGCGTCGGGCAGCAGGCCCTCGGCGGCCAGACGCTCGCGCGCCATGCGTTCGAGATCCTTCGCCGCCTGCGCCTGCATGCGCGCGGGGATCTCTTCGGAGAGCAGTTCGATCAGCAGCTGGGACATGGTCAGACGTCCGCCTTCATCGCCGGCGGTGATGCGGCGTTGCCGCCCTCGGAGGCCACCCAGGCCTCAGCGCACATCTTGCAGAGGTCGCGGATGCGGCCGATGTAGCTCTGGCGCTCGGCCACCGCGATCGCGCCGCGGGCGTCCATGATGTTGAACAGGTGGCTGGCCTTCAGCACATGATCGTAGGCCGGCAGCGCCAGGGCCTGACCCTGGCGGCCCCTGTGGCCCAGGATACGGGGCACTTCCCGCTCCATGTCCTCGAACTGGCGCTTCAGCGTCGGCACGTCGGCGACTTCCAGCTCGAACGCCGAGAACTGCTGCTCGTTCGGCAGATAGATGTCGCCGTAGCTGAACTCGTCGTTGAACTTCAGGTCGTAGACGTTGTCCTTGTTCTGGAGATACAGGCTCAGCCGCTCCAGACCGATGGTCAACTCGCCCGCCACCGGGAACACGTCCAGCCCGCCCACCTGCTGGAAGTAGGTGTACTGGGTGATCTCCATCCCGTCGCACCAGACCTCCCAGCCCAGGCCCCAGGCCCCGACGGTCGGGTTTTCCCAGTCGTCCTCGACGAAGCGGATGTCGTGGACCTTCGGGTCGACGCCGATCGCCTCGAGGCAGCCGAGATACAGCTCCTGCAGGTTCTCCGGGTTCGGCTTCAGGATCACCTGATACTGGTGATGCTGGTGCAGCCGGTTGGGGTTCTCGCCATAACGGCCGTCGGCGGGGCGGCGCGAAGGCTGCACATAGGCGACCTTCCACGGCTTCGGCCCAAGCGTCCTCAGCACCGTCATCGGCGAGAGGGTGCCCGCACCGACCTCGACGTCATACGGCTGCAGAATCGCGCAGCCCTGACGGCTCCAATAGTCGTGCAGCTTCAGGATCAGGCCCTGAAACGAAAGCGGTTCATTCGGCATGGATTGGGGGCTGTTCGCAGGCGCAAAAAAAGTCGGCGGACCATAGGGCCCGCCGACCTTGGCTTCAACCCGCCGAAGCGGCGGAATTGCCGGGGCGGCTAGTTGCCCCGGGCGGGGGTGCGCTGGCCGGCCCGTGACATCGGCTTTCCGTACTTCGCCCGGTTCTCCGGCGTGTCCGCGATCGGGCCGTTGGTGACCGTGGTCGTGGTTACGCTGGCCGTGGCGGCATAGCTCGTCGCCGAACTGGCCAAAGGCGTGGTTACATCGGTGGAAGCCGATGTCCCCGTGCCGACCGTGGTGTCCGGCATGGGGGACGTGGACGCGACGCCCGGCGCCGCGCCGACCGGCACGACCACCTTCTCCTGGTACTGCTTCTCATCGGACGGGGCATGCGCCCCGTTCCAGTCACCGGTCACCGACCCGGGGGTCGGCGTGGCGGGCGGCTGCGCCTGGGCCGCGCCGCCTGCGAAGGCGACGAGGACGGCGGCGGTGGCGAGATGGCTGAACTTCATGGTCCGTACTCCGATTGGCCCTGGCGAAGTCTCGCCGCGGCCTCGATCTGCGGACCCTTTACGGTTCAGCCAGCTGGTTGGTTCCCGATCGGGATCAGGGATTCGCCGGCGGCGCGGCCGGGGCCGCCGGTTCCACAGCGCCCTGCCCTGCGATCAGCACCTTGTCGACAACCTGCAGCAGGCCGCTGCCGGTCTGCACGTCCGCCTGGACAATGGTGGCGCCGTCCACCTTCAGCGCGCCGGCTTCGTCGCTGCCGTCCAGCAGGATGGTGTCACCCGCGCCCGTCGGGATCGGCCCCTTGACGCCCTTGATCTTCGAGGAGGGGATCGGCGCGTTGACGACGTGGTGCAGGACGAACTTCTGCATCGCGGCCTTGTCGGACTTGAGCTTGGCGAGGTCGGCCGCGGGCATCGAGGCAAAGGCAGAGTCGGTCGGCGCGAACACCGTGAGGTTCTTGTTGGTCTTCAGCAGGCCCGCCAGGTTGGTGGCGTCGATGCCGCCCACAAAGGTGGTGAACTGACCCGACAGCTTGAGCGTGTCGACCAGATCGCCCTGCACGGCCACCTGAGCGGCAGGCGCCGGCGCCTGCGCGTGGACGGCGAGGCCCGGCGCGGAGATCGCGGCGGCAAGGGCGACAGTGGAGAAGAAGCGGGTCGGCGACATATGAGATCCTCGCAGGGCGGGCAGTGACTGGACAAGGCGGAGACCGGACAGTTCCGATCTCGCGGCGCGACATGACTAAGGCGACGAAAGCGCCGGATTTACGACCGCCTGCGGTCAGGTCAAGCAGGGCAAAGCGCCGCCCCGCCGCCTTTGGCGCCCAAAATAGGGGCGCCGGAGACCTTCGTTGCTTATGAAATGGGCGCGTTCAGGCTTCTTCATCAAAGCTTAGCCCCAGCGGGCAGGCCCCACCCCCCGCCCGACATAGCGTCGGCCTCGACCGCCGGATCGGGGCCTAAGCCTTCCACCGACGGTCACGGAACACTTGAGAGGGGTTGGCCCACCCACCGGGCCGGACGCGGGAGCGAGCGGATGAAACTCATCATGGCGATCGTCAAACCCTTCAAGCTGGACGACGTGCGCGAAGCGCTCGTCGGCGCCGGCGTGGAGGGTCTGACGGTCTCGGAGGTCAAGGGGTATGGCCGGCAGAAGGGCCAGACCGAGATCTATCGGGGGGCGGAGTACCAGATCAATTTCCTCCCCAAGATCAAGCTGGAAGCCGTGGTCGACGACGCGGCGGCGGGCAAGGCGGTTGAGGCCATCAAGGCCGCCGCGGCGACCGGAAAGATCGGCGACGGGAAGATCTTCGTCCTCGACGTCTCGGAGGCCGTGCGCATCCGAACGGGCGAGACGGGCGCAGCGGCGCTCTAGCGAACCGGACAAGGGGATATGTTCATGAAATTCTTCGGAAAACAGCGGCTGGCCGGGCTCATGCTCGCCGCTGCCGTGGTCGGGGCGCCCCTGGCGAGCCCGGCCTTCGCCCAGGAGGCCGCGGCGCCAGCCGCCGCCGCCGCACCCGCGCCGGAGGCCGCCGCTCCGGCGGCCGCGCCCGCGGCTGATGCTGCCGCCCCGGCCCCGGCCCCGGCAGAGGCCGCGGCCCCTGCCGCCATCGAGGCGCCCAAGCAGACTGTCGACAAGGGCGACACGACCTGGATGCTGCTGTCATCCATCCTCGTGCTGCTGATGATCGTTCCCGGCCTCGCCCTGTTCTATGGCGGCTTGGTCCGGCAGAAGAACATGCTGTCCATGCTGATGCAGACCACGACGGTCGCTGTCATCGGCATGATGGCCTGGGTTCTCTGGGGGTACAGCCTGGCCTTCACCGACGGGGGAAGCCACGACACCTTCGTCGGCGGCCTGAGCCGCCTGTTCCTGAAGGACGTGACGCCGGCCTCGCTGGTGGCGACCTTCTCGACCGGCATCTACATCCCCGAGCTGGTGTTCATCTGCTTCCAGATGACCTTCGCCGCGATCACCGCCTGCCTCGTGCTGGGTGGCGTGGCCGAGCGGATGAAGTTCGGCGCCGTGGTGATCTTCGCCGTCCTCTGGCCGCTGCTTTCCTACTACCCGATGGCTCACATGGTGTGGTGGTGGCCCGGTCCGGACGGCATCGCGACGGCTCCGACCGCGGCGGTGAAGTCCGGCCTGCTCTGGGGCTGGGGCGCGCTCGACTTCGCGGGCGGCACCGTGGTTCACATCAACGCCGGCGTCGCCGCCCTCATGGGCTGCCTGATCCTCGGACCGCGCAAGGGCTTCCGCTCGGAGCCGATGCAGCCGCACTCGCTGACCCTCACACTCGTGGGCGCCGGTCTGCTGTGGTTCGGCTGGTTCGGCTTCAACGCCGGTTCCAATCTCGAAGCCAACGGCTACGCCGCCCTGGCCATGATGAACACCTTCATCGCCACCGCCGCGGCGGGCTTCTCCTGGGCGATGACGGAATGGGTGACCCGCAAGAAGGCCTCGATGCTCGGCATGGCCTCCGGCCTGGTCGCCGGCCTCGTGGCCGTCACTCCGGCCGCCGGCTTCGCCGGTCCGGTGGGCGCCCTGGTGCTGGGCCTGATCGTCAGCCCGATCTGCATCTTCTTCTGCTCGGTCGTGAAGAACGCGCTGAAGTACGATGACAGCCTGGACGCCTTCGGCATCCACGCGATCGGCGGGATCGTCGGCGCCCTGGCGACCGGCATCCTGGTTGCGGCCGAACTCGGCGGCGCCGGCATCGTCGACTATACCACCTGCGCCGCGGACGGGGACATCTCCACCTGCGACGCCCTGGCCAGCTACACCATGCTCGGTCAGTTCATCACCCAGCTGAAGGCCGTGGGGGTCGCCGTCGTGTGGTCCGCCGTCGCCAGCAGCATCGTGTTCTACATCATCAAGTTCACGGTCGGCCTGCGGTCCTCGCCGGAAGCCGAAGAGGAAGGCCTGGACATCGTCGAGCACGGCGAGCGGGCCTATCACTCCTAGGCTTTGAGGAGAGGACGTCCGGGTCGGCGTATCTCGCCGGACGTCACAGGCTAGAGACGGGGGTCCTTCGGGGCCCCCGTTTTCCGTTGGGGGTCAGGCCCAGGGGCCGCCCAGGCGGCACCGACGCACCCACCAGGCCGGCGCCATGGCTTCCAGCCGCTCGACCAGGGTTTCGGCGGCGAAGTCATCCGCGCACAGGGCGAAGCAGGTTCCGCCCGAACCGGAAACCCGTGCCAGAAGCGCCTCGGGCTCGTCCTTCAGGGTCGCCAGCACGGCGCCGATCTCGGGCGCGACGGAGATGGCCGGCGCCTCAAGGTCGTTCGAGGTTGTCGCCAGCCAGGCCGCGACCTCCTCGACGCTTTCGAAGGCGGCGGGCAATGGCGGAGGCGCGACATCGCCGAACCGTCCAGCGGCATCGAAAGCGCGATAGACCGCGGGTGTCGAGACCGCCACGCCGGGGTTCACCAGAACCGCTTCCAGTGGCGGCAGCCCCGGGGCCGCCGACAGGCGTTCGCCCCTGCCCTGCGCCAGGACAGGCCGGCCCCAGAGGCAGGCCGCACCATCCGCCCCGAGGCTGGCGGCGACCCGTTCCAGCCGGTCATCATCGAAACCGGGCGCGAACACGTCGCGGATCAGCCGCAGCGCCGCGCCGGCGTCACTGGATCCCCCGCCCAGGCCGCTGGCCACCGGCAGGTTCTTCTCCAGGGCGAAGGCCAGCTCTTCCATCGGGCGGCCCAGCTCGGCGACGAACGCCCGGACGGCGCGGATGATCAGGTTGTCGTGCTCCTGCCCCAGGCCGGCCGCGAATGGCCCGCTGACCGTCAGGCGGCCCTCGCCACGGCCGACCGACACCCGGTCGCCGAAGTCTGCGAAGGCCATCAGGCTGCACAGGGGATGGTAGCCGTCCGCGCCCGGCGCGCCGACGTGGAGGAACAGGTTGACCTTGGCCGGCGCCAGCGTCGCTGGCATGTCCTAGTGCCCCGCGAGCTTCGGCGCGGGCCCCACCCCCGAGGCCAGTTTCTTCTCCGCGTCGGCCTTGATCTTGTCGTCGGGCCGGAGCGTCAGGACCCGCTTCCACTGGAACACGGCCTCGTCCTTGCGCCCGACCATCCAGTAGGCGTCGCCCAGGTGGTTGTTGATCTCCGGGTCGCCCGCCTCGAGCTCGACCGCCTGCTCCAGGATGCCGACCGCCTTCGGATAGTCGCCCAGCCGGTAGTGCGCCCAGCCCAGGCTGTCGATCACCGCGCCGGAGCGCGGATTGGCGGCCACCGCCTTCTCCACCATGGCCATGGCCTCGGGCAGCCGCTCGCCGCGGTCGATCCAGGCATAGCCCAGGTAGTTCAGCAGTTCGGCCTCGTCGGGACGCATGGAAAGCGCCTTCGAAAGATCCGCCTCCGCCTCCTTCCAGCGCCCCGTGCGCTCGTAGGCGCGGCCGCGGGCATAGTAGACCTGCCAGTCGGCCGTCTTGCCCTCGGCGATCAGGCCGTTCCAGATCTCGATGGCTTCCGGGTAGGTCTCGTTTGCCGCCAGCAGATCGGCCAGGGTCAGCCGACCGTTCAGATCTCCGGTGGCCGCGGCGACCCGGGCCAGCTTCAGCGCCTGGACCTTGTCGCCGGCGCTCTGGTAGCTCCAGGCCAGCTTCGACTGCGCCGCGGAGAACTCGTTGGAGGACGGCTTCGGACGCAGGTAGGCCGCCCTCGCGCCATCCACGTCGCCCTGTTGCTGCAGGACATCGCCCAGCATCACCCAGCCATCGTCGCGCTGGGGATCAAGCCGCAGCGCGAGGCGCAGGTAGGCCAGTCCGATCTGATTCTGCTTGGCGCTGATCAGGGTGGCCGCGGGGGCCAGCAGCGCAAAGGCCGCGCCTTCCTTGATCGTCAGCGCGGCCGGCGCGGCCTTGCCGGCGGCGGCCCGGGCGCGGGCCATCTTCAGCGCGGGGTTGGACGGGTTCCGCTTCAGCGCCGCCTCGTAGAGCGTCACGGCCTCGGCCCGCCGTCCGCGGCGTTCCAGGAAGCCGCCATAGGTGGTGACAGCGATCTCGGAGGCATTGTCGCTGGCGGTGATGGCCTTGAAGTCGGTCTCCGCCTCGTCGTAGCGCCTGGCGCGCTCGAACAGGTGCGCCTGGCCGATCTGGCCGAAGTAGTCGACGCTGGCGTCGCCGCGCAGGGTCGGCCGCACCACCGAGCCATCAAGATCGCCGATCGAGGCGGCCACCCAGGGGGACAGCAGCGCCACGGCGCCGCGGTGAGGGAAACCGACGCCGTCGTTGCCGAGGACCTCCTTGGCCACCTTGCCCTTGTTGACGGCCAGAGCCTGAACGGCCCTGACCAGGCGGCCCATCCGCTTGCCCTGGTCGGAGGCCGTCGGGCCGTCTGGCGCCAGAAGCGCGGCCTTCTCGATGTCACCGGCCATCAGGGCCGCCGTGAAGGCGCGTTCCGAGACGGCGGGATCGTCGCCGCCCTGCGTCCGGGCAAGCTCGAGGAATCGGGCCGCGTCGCTGTTACGGCCTTCGGTCAGCGCGGAACTGCCGGCGAGGAACAGGCCATAGGCGCTGTCGGCCGCGGCCGGCGCAACGGCGTCTCCGGCCTCGGGCTTCACCGTGGCGCAGGCGCCCAGCAGGAACAGCGGGACGCAGGCAGAAACGAACAGGAAACGACGCATGGGCTCAAGCTTGGGGGCGCGGAGCCCCCGCCGCAAGCTCCGCGTCGTCACATGTTCGGATAGTTCGGCCCGTCGCCGCCCTGCGGAGTGGTCCAGGTGATGTTCTGCGACGGATCCTTGATGTCGCAGGTCTTGCAGTGGACGCAGTTCTGGAAGTTGATCTGGAACTTCGGGTTCTGGCCCTGCTCGTCGTACAGCACCTCATACACCCCGGCCGGACAGTAGAGACGCGCCGGCTCGCCGAACCGCGGCAGGTTCACACCTACCGGGACGGTGACGTCGGTCAGCTTCAGGTGGGCCGGCTGGTTCTCATCGTGGTTGGTGGCCGACAGGAACACGCTCGAGAGCTTGTCGAAGCTGAACACACCGTCGGGCTTCGGATAGACGATCGGTTTGTAGTCCTTCGCCAGGCCGGTCGAGGCCGCGTCCGATTTGCCGTGCTTGAGCGTGCCCCAGGGCGAGAAGCCACCGAGCGCATTGGCGATGACCGCGTCGATGCCACCCAGAACCAGGCCAGGAATGGTGCCGTAGCGCGACCAGAGCGGCTTGAAGTTGCGGACAGCCTTCAGTTCCTTGGCCACCCAAGAGGACTGGTAGGCCTCTTCATACGCGGTGAGCTTATCGCCGCCGCGGCCGGCCTGGATCGCCTCAAAGGCGGCTTCGGCGGCCATCATGCCGCTCTTCACCGCGTTGTGGCTGCCCTTGATCCGGGGAACGTTGACCATCCCGGCCGAACATCCCAGCAGCACGCCGCCCGGGAAATAGAGCTGCGGCATCGACTGGAACCCGCCCTCGGTGATGGCGCGGGCGCCGTAGGCGATGCGCTTGCCGCCTTCGAGGAAGGGCTTGATCGACGGGTGGGTCTTGAAGCGCTGGAATTCGTCGAAGGGCGAGATCCAGGGGTTCTTGTAGTTCAGGTGCACCACGAAGCCGATGGCCACGTAGTTGTCCCCGAAATGGTACATGAAGCTGCCGCCGCCGGTCTGGTTGTCCAGCGGCCAGCCGAAGGTGTGCTGGGTGAGGCCCGGCTGGAAGGCCGCGTCCGGCACCTGCCAGAGCTCCTTGATCCCGATACCGAACTTCTGCGGGTCGCGGCCCTCGGTGAGGCCGAACTTGGCCTGCAGCTGCTTGGCGAGCGAGCCGCGCACACCCTCGCCGATGAAGGTGTATTTGGCGTGCAGTTCCATGCCCGGCTCGTAGTGGTCGGTCGGCTGACCGTCCTTGCCCAGGCCGGCCACACCGGCGACGACGCCCTTCACCGAACCGTCCTCGGCGTACACTACCTCGGAGGCGGCCATGCCGGGATAGATCTCGACGCCGAGTTCCTCGGCATGGGTGGCAAGCCAGCGGCACACGTTGCCGAGGCTGGCGATGTAGTTGCCGTGGTTCAGCATCCACTTGGGGAACGGCGCCCAGCTGATGTCCAGCTCGCCCTGCGGACCCAGCATCAGGAACCGGTCCTGGGTGACCTCGGTCTCCAGCGGAACGCCCATCGCCTTCCAGTCGGGCAGCAACTCATTGATGCCTTTGGGATCGATCACCGCGCCCGACAGGATGTGAGCACCGACCTCGGAGCCCTTCTCCAGCACGGCGACCGAAATCTCGGTCCCGGCCGCGGCCGCCAGCTGCTTCAGCCGGATCGCCGCCGACAGGCCCGATGGCCCGCCGCCCACGATCACGACGTCATACTCCATGGCCTCGCGTTCCACGGCTTCGCTCATCGCGCTCCCCTCACCTCTTCCGGACCGACGGCGCACCGTTGATCCCTCGGGGGTCTTATCGGAATGTCTCGCCTCGCCGGTCAAGCAAAACGGCAGCTGAGTCGTCCGGTACTGCGGACGCGTGGGGGAAATACAATGCGTCTACCGGTCCTGATCTGCGCGCTTGCGCTCTCCGCAGCATCCGCCCACGCCGCCGGCGCGCGGTGGATCGGGACCTGGGGCGCCTCGCCCGCGCCGCCGCTGGCGGTCGGTCCCACGACCGGCCCGTTTCCGCTGAGTCCGTCGTTCTCCAACCAGACCGTGGTCCAGGTGATGCGGGTGAGCGGAGGTGGCGAACGCCTGCGGGTTCGCCTGACCAATGAATACGGGACCCGGCCGCTTCAGGTCGGCGCGGCGCGCGTTGCGCTGCTGAACGCCGAAGGCAAGGTCATTCCCGGCAGCGACCGCGCCCTTTCCTTCTCCGACAGCGCCAGTGCGGTCATCCCTGCGGGCGCGCCGATGCTGAGCGATCCGGTCGCCTTGAAGGTCGCGCCACTGGCGCGGGTGCGGATCAGCCTCTACCTGCCCGGCGAAACCGGACTTTGCACCTGTCACATGACCGGTGGGGACCTCGTCCAGGTGTCGCCACCCGGCGACTGGACGCAGAAGGAGCTGCCCGCCGCGACCGGCCCGGCGCAATACCGCGCCTTCGTCTCCGGGATCGAGGTCGAGACCACGGCCCCCGGCCGGGTCATCGTCGCGTTCGGGGATTCGATCACCGACGGCTATCTCGCGACCCCGGGCGCCAATGCGCGCTGGCCCGATCGGCTGGCCGAGCGACTGGCGGCCCGATACCCCGGCCGCGCCATGGGCGTGGTCAACGCCGGGATCGGCGGTAACCGCGTGCTGAGCGACGGCGGGATCGCCTTCATGGGCCAGAGCGCCCTCACCCGATTCGACCGGGATGTTCTCGCCGTCCCGGGCGCCACCGACCTGGTGATCCTGGAGGGCGTGAACGACCTCGGAATGCGCGCCAACGCGCCGACCGCCGAGGCCCTCATCGCTGGCTATCGGCAGATCATCGCCCGCGCCCATACCAAGGGACTCAAAGCGATCGGCGCCACCATCCTCCCGTACGAGGGCGCTGCATACTTCACCGCCCAGGGCGAGACGGCGCGGCAGGCGATCAATACGTGGATCCGCACCAGTGGCGCTTTCGACGCCGTCATTGACCTGGATGCCGCCATCCGCGACCCGGCGAAGCCCAGCCGCATGCGGGCCGAATGGCATGCCGGCGACTGGCTGCATCCGAATGACGCCGGCTACCGCGCCATGGGCGAGGCAGTCGACCTGGCCCTGTTCCGCTAATCGCCGGCTGACAAGCGAGCGCCGGGCGGGCAAGAGTTCCTCAAGCATGCCCGCCGCCGAACCCACAGCCGCCCAGCTCGCCGAGAGCCTTCTCGCCTTCTGGGCGGACGGCGGCGTCGACGCCATGATGCTGGACGAACCGGTGGACCGGATCGCCGCCGGGCGCATCCTGCCGCCGCCCCGCCCCAGCACGCCGGTGGCCACCGCGCCCGCGCCGCGCCCGGGTCCCGTTCAGCGGGACATCTCCGGCGCCGTGGCCCAGGCCCAGGCGCTGGCCGCCGCCGCCCAGGACTTCGACGCACTGGTCGCCGCCATCGCAGGCTTCGAGGGCTGTCCCCTTCGGCACGAGGGCGCGGCCACACAGGCCGTGGTCTTCCGCGGCGACCCAAAGGCGCCGCTGATGGTGATCGGCGAGGCGCCCGGGGCCGACGAGGATGTCCTTGGGCAACCTTTCGTCGGCCGCGCCGGCAAGCTGCTCGACCGGATGCTGACCGCCGCCGGGCTGCAGGACCGGGTTCTGATCACCAACACCGTCTACTGGCGGCCACCCGGCAATCGCACGCCGACCCAGGCCGAGCAGGCCATTTGCGCGCCGTTCGTCGAGCGGATGATCGCGCTGGTCAAACCCCGGATGCTGCTGCTGGCCGGCGGCGCCTCGGCCAAGTCCATGCTCCGGCGTGAGGAAGGCATCCTGTCGCTGCGGGGCCGCTGGCTGGAATGGAAATCCTCGGACGGTGCGCTTGAGCTGCCCGCCATGCCGACCCTGCACCCGGCCTTCCTGCTCCGTCAGCCGGGGGCGAAGAAGAAAGCGTGGAGCGATCTGCTGACCCTGACCGAAAGGCTTGATCGGCCCGACCGGCCCCACTAGCCTGTCTGCTTCGGACTCGACAAAAAGGGATCCACGGTCAGCCGGCGTTGTTGGCGGCGCGTGGAAAAGGACCGCATGACGCTCAAAAAGCGCCTGCGCGTCGGGGTGTTTTCCCTCGTCGCCGCCGCCTCGTTCGCCAGCATTGCGGCGGCCGACTCGCCGAAGGCTCTCTCCGACACCGATGCGCTGGCCTATGCCTCGGCGTTCGAAGCGGTTGACCAGGGCGACTTCCTGGGCGCCCAGCTGCAGGCCGCCGAGATCAAGGACAAATCGCTTTCGGGCTACCTTTCGTTCCGCGCGCTTATGCATCCGACGGCGCACACCGCCAGCTTCGATGAACTGAGCAACTGGCTGGCGAGTTTCCGCGACCTGCCCCTGGCCGAGCGGGTGTTCTCCCTCGCCACCCGGCGCAAACCGGCCAACGCCGTCGCGCCGCCGATGCCGGAAGTGGTGACCGCCGACGCCGCGCGCAGCGAGATCACCCTGCCCGCCCGCGACGCCTTCTATTCCGGCGACCCGCGCAAGGCCTTCCAGCTGGCGGTCAGCGTCGGCGAACGCTGGATCGCCGGTCTCTCGGCCTGGCGGCTGGCCGACTACAGCCAGGCCCACGACTACTTCGCCCAGGTCGCCCACGACGAGGACGAGGACCCGTGGCTGCGCGCGGCCGGCGCCTACTGGGCCGCCCGGTCGGCGATCGCGCTGGGCGACAACATCAGCGCCACCGGCTTCCTGCGGCTCGCCGCCCAGTCGCCGCAGACCTTCTATGGGATGATCGCGGAGCGGCAGGTGCGCCTGCTCAGCGCCGAGGCCCCGACGGGCCAGCTGACCCTGGCCGCTTTCCGGGCTCCCGCGCCGGATCCCCAGTCCAAGCTTGCCGCCTTCGTCGACCGCGATCCCCGCGCCCACCGCGCCGCGGCCCTGGCCCAGATCGGGCGTATCGAGGAAGCGCGCCAGGAGCTCCGCGCCGGACTGGCCCTGGCCCGTTCCGCCGACGAGCGCAGGACCTGGACCGCGCTCATCACCGCGCTCGGCCCTACAGCGGGTCCCGGTGTGCAGAAGCCCCAGTACCTGACCCTTGGCGAGTACCAGACCCCGGTGCTGGAGCCGAAGAACGGCTTCACCGTCGACAAGGCGCTGGTCTATGCGATCGTCCGCCAGGAAAGCGGCTTCAATCCCAAGGCCGTGTCGCATGCCGGCGCCCTTGGCCTTATGCAGCTGATGCCCGCCTCGGCGTCGCTGGCGACCGGCGACACCTCGTATCGCCGCAAACCGAAGATCCTGTTCAACCCGGCGATCAACCTGCGCGCCGGTCAGGACTACCTGGCCTGGCTGATGGATCGCGGCGTCGGCGTCGACATCCTGCGCACCGTCGCCGCCTACAATGCCGGCCCCGGCGCCGTGCTGAAGACTACCGCCATGGTCGGCGAGGACGATCCCCTCCTGCTGATCGAGTGCCTGCCGGCGCTTGAAACCCGCAACTACGTCGAGAAGGTGATGGCGGCCTACTGGACCTACAAGCGGATGTTCGGCGAGGAGACCCGGACGCTCGACGCCCTGGCCGGCGGGGCCCGACGTATCGACGCCCGCCTCGACCTACCCAGCCCGGCGGGGATTCAGCCCCAGCTCGCGCCGCAGACCCTTGAGATCGGCGCCCTCACCGTCCGCGAGACGGCCGCGCTCGACTAGGACGCCGAACGGCTTGCGGCCGAACAGTCCGCCGTCAGCAAACCCTGTCACCAGCGCGCGCCTGCCGCTCCGCTCCATGTGGCCGTTCAGCGCGCCGATCCAGCCGTCGCGCAGCCGCAGGTCCGCCGGCAGCACCACCACCCACTCGGCCCGCGCTGCCCCCGCCGCGGCCTCGAGCGTCGTGTGCGCGGTGGCCCCGCTCTCCTCGCAAAGGTCGTCGATCCCGGGCTGATCCGGCGCCGCCACGATCAGCACCTGCCTCACGATTCCGTCCACCGCACCGGCGGTGAGCTGGGTCAGCAAGGCCGGCAGCCGCTGGTGTTCGGTACGGGCGTCGATGATCACCGTGAGCATTCGTTCGAGAAGCCGTGGTTCGGCGGACGCGTCAATATGTTCTTGTTATGTTCGCATCGCAAATCTAAAATGACGGCGTGTCCAGCTCACAACAGCCGCGCGGTCGCGGCGCGCGATCCAATGCCTCAGGTCGCTTCGAGGCCGATCAGCGCGAAGCGTTCGACGATGGCTGGACGCCGGACGATGCCGACGCAGCGCCACTGACCACCACGGTCATGCCGGAAACGGCGCGGGTGATCATCAGTCGGAACGACAGCCCCGATGTCGGGTTCTCGGCGTCGATCAACCCCTACCGGGGCTGCGAGCACGGCTGCATCTACTGCTATGCCCGCCCGGCCCACGCCTACATGGGCCTGTCACCGGGGCTGGATTTCGAGTCGAAGCTGTTCTTCAAGCCGGACGCTGCGCGCCTGCTGTCTGCGGAGCTGTCGAATCCGCGCTATCGGCCTGAGCTCATTCACATCGGTGGCAACACGGATCCCTACCAGCCGCAGGAGCGCAGACTGAAGGTCACGCGTCAGGTGATCGAGGTGTTGACTCGGTTCCGGCACCCATTCTCGGTGATCACCAAGTCGGCGCTGATCCTGCGCGATCTGGATCTTCTGGCGCCCGCTGCCGCCGAGGGCCTGGCGCGCGTGGCAATCTCGGTCACCAGCCTGGACCGCAGGCTCTCCCGCTCAATGGAACCGCGGGCGGCGACACCTGAGAAACGGCTGGATGCGATCGCCCGCCTGAGCGCGGCAGGCGTGCCGGTGACGGTGATGTTCGCGCCGGCGATACCCGGTCTGAACGACCATGAACTCGAGGGCGTGCTGCAGCGGGCGGCGGAGGCCGGCGCCCGCGGCGCAGGCTATGTGGTGCTGCGGCTGCCGCTGGAGATCCGTGATCTGTTCCGCGAGTGGCTGGAAAGCGACCACCCTGACCGGGCGCGGCGGGTGATGTCGCTGGTGCGGCAGATGCGCGGCGGCAAGGACTACGACGCCCAGTGGGGCAGCCGCATGCGGGGACAGGGGCCCATCGCCGATCTGCTGTCCGCCCGCTTCAAGGCTGCCAGGGCCCGCTACGGCCTCGACCAGCCCTGGCCAGCGATGGATGTCAGTCGTTTCCGCGTCCCGCCAAGGGCCGGCGACCAGATCGACCTGTTCGGCTAGCTGTCGCCTAACGCGTGCTGCGGCGGTCGTTGAGCAGGGGTTTGCGGGGCGTCTGCTGGGGCGCGCCGGTGGAGCGCGCGTCGCGCAGTCCGCCCTGGACGACGGGCTGGTAGGTGGCGCCATAGGTCTTCATGGTTCGGGCCCTTTCGGCCTTAGCTGGCCCGCAGCTTGCGCACGCAGGCCTTCAGCAGCTGGGCGCGCGCGACCGGGAGGTCGGGCGCCTTCAGTTCGTCGAGCGCGCCTTCCAGCGCCGCGCCCCGGTGGCGCGAGCCCAGCCGCCAGATCTCGGCGCGGACTTCCTGAGCAGGAACGGACGCCGGGAAGAACAGGGACAGGAAGCTCACGATAGCGGTCCTACCGGCCCCCGGCCGTCGGGAACGACTTCAGCACCGAGACCGAGACCGGCGGCTTCGCAGGCTCTTTCTTCGGCTTGCGGGCTTCCTTGTTCGATTTCTTCTGACCTTTGGCCATAAAAGGCTCCTTGTGGACCCGGCGGCGGCGGGAAATTCCCTGCGCACGGCCGATCTGTTTTCATCGCCCGAATTTCGCGAGTCCGCCTTCTGTACCACGAGCCCCGATATACAGGCGGACAATTCGCCGAATTCCGCGTAATGGCGCTTCAACATTTCGTTTTTGGAGCCAACGACTTCGATTGTTGAATTCTGATCTTGTGAAATGAGCCGGGGCGCACCACCTGAAGACAAGCGCGCGTCTGGCGCGGGACCCTGTCCCTGGCCTGCGCGCAGGAGCCCTATATGTTCATGGTCGCCCTCGGATGCGCGCTCGTCGCAGCCGCCGTCCCTTACGTCTTCTCGCTGCTCGGGCGGCGTCGCCGGCCGTGAGCGAGGAGAGCGACGCGCTGCGGCGCGAGAACACCTACCTGAAGGCCCGCATAGCCCAGCTGCAGGCGGACGTGACGGACATCTCCGCAGAGGTCGATCGCCTGCGCCAGGAGCGCGAGCGCCTGCATGGGCGGCGCGAAGCCCGCGCGCCCAACCCCCTGGGCGGCGGAAACGCCGGCTAGCGCGAGAAGACGCCGACCAGTTCGATGTGCGGCGACCAGAGGAACTGGTCCACCGGCAGCAGCCGCTCGAGCCGGAAGCCGGCATCGATCAGCACCCGGGCGTCACGGGCGAAGGTCGCCGGGTTGCACGACACCCCGATCACTCTTGATACCCTGGAATTCGCGAGCTCCGTGGCCTGCTCGGCGGCGCCGGCGCGCGGCGGGTCGAAGACAGCCACGTCGGTATGGCGCAGGTCATGGACCAGCAGCGGCCGGCGGACCAGATCGCGCGCCTCGACAGTGACGCCCTTTAGCCCGGGAGCGCCGGCCAGGGCGGCGCTGAGCGCGGCCACCGCGCCGGGGCCGAAGTCGGCCGCATGGGTCGGGGCGATCTCGGCCAGCCGGAAGGTGAAGGTGCCCACGCCGCAATACAGGTCTGCGATGCGGGTTGCCCCCGCGGCGGCTTCGGCCACGAAGTCGGCCATGACCGTCTCGGCCCCCTTGGTCGCCTGCAGGAAGGCGCCCGGCGGCAGGCTCACGCGGGCCGGACCCAGGCGCACCTGCGGCAGGCGGGCCATGTAGGCGACCTCGCCCGAGAGGGTGACGCGGGCGAAGTCGGCCTCGGCCGCACGCTCGGCCAGCTGCATCCGGGCGTCCGCCGACAGGCCGCCACTCTTGGCCTCCACGCCGGTGATGTCGATATCGAGACCGCTGTCGGTGAGAGTCACATGCAGCGACGGCGCGGACTTGGGATGCTCGAACAGGCGGGCGGCAAGCCGCTTCAGGGCCGGGATGGCGGCCTGGATCTGGGCGTCGGCGATCGGGCAGACGTCGATATCGACCAGGTCCCAGGACTTGCGGGCCTTGTAGCCAAGGCGGGCGGCGTCGCGGTCGCCCCGGCGGGCGTGCAGGGTGACGCGGCGGCGCGTGCCCGGTCCGGCGGCGTAGGCCGGCAGGATCTCGGTCTCGACGCGCTCGCGGGCCAGGGTGCCGACCAGCCGCTCGACCTTCCAGTCCAGGTAGGGCTCATGCGCCCAGTGCTGCAGGGCGCAGCCGCCGCAGATGGTGAAGTGCGGACAGGCGGGCTCGATCCGCTGGTCACTGGCGCTCAGCACCTCGACAAGGTCGCGCCGCTCGCCCGAGCCCTGAGCCAGCACGCGTTCACCCGGCAGGGTGAAGGGCACGAAGACGGGACCGGCGGCCATGCCATCGCCCTCCCCGCCCACAGCATTGATGGTCAGTTCGACGGTCGGGCCCGAGGGCGCACCCGTGGCGGGACGCGCCTGCGGCCGGGGCTTCGGCCTGCGCCGTTGCGGCCTCATGCGCGCCCCACGGGCAGCGTCGCGATTAAGTCAAAATGAACGAACATGAACGACTTTCTAAGCGACCGTTCAGGTTGGTCGCCGCATCTTCGCCGCAAGCTGCGCCGTAAGGCGTGCTGCAGCATCGATCAGAGGGATACCGAATGTCCAAGCGTGTCACCATCGCCAAGGCCGGAACCGTCGCCCTCGCCGGGTTGATGGCGCTCGGCATCGCGGCCCCCGTCCAGGCTCAGTCCCGGTCGCAGACAGCCCCCTCCTACACCGCCGAGAGCCCCAAGGGCTACTATTACGACCCTTGCCGGCGTGATGCGGCCCAGCGCGGCACCGTCGGCGGCCTGATGGGCGGCGCGGCAGGCGCGGTCATCGGCTCCAATGTCGCAGCCCGAAACGCCCGCACGGAGGGCGCCCTGCTGGGCGGCCTGCTGGGGGTGATCGCCGGCGCGACGGTGGGCAACAAGACCGCCGCCTGCGCCCCGGGCGCACAGTATTCAACCTCCGCGCCGCCTGCGCCGCCGCAGCGGGCCGAGGCCCCCTACTACGGCCGCGACGCCTATGCTGACCGCGCCGCCTCCGAGGCCCGCGAGGACGCCTACGCGGACAACCGCGCAGACCGCTACCGGTTGACCGAGCGCGCGCCCGGCGCCGACGGCTGCACGCTCGCCGAAAGCCCGATCTACATGCCCGATGGCCGCACCCAGACCCGCTTCGTCCGCGTCTGCCGCGACGCCAGCGGCAAGTACGCCGTCGTCGACTAAGGGCGGCTGGCCCACAGCAGGAACTCCCGGTTGCCGTCGCCGCCCTGGATCGGGCTGTCGGCGGCGGCCTGGACGGTCCAGCCGGCGGCCGCGATGAACGCCTTCACGTCCTCAAGCGTCTGAACGCGAGCGGCATCGTCCGTGACGATGCCGCCCTTCCCTACCTTGCCCGGCCCCACCTCGAACTGCGGCTTCACCAGGGCGACCAGATCGCAGCCGGTCGCCGCCAGGGCGAGCGCGGCCGGGAGGGCCTTGGCGAGGCCGATGAAGCTGACGTCGGTGACGATCAGGCCCGGCGGGTCCGGGATCAGGTCGGACGTGAGGTCGCGGGCATCGGTCGCCTCGAGGTTCACGACACGCGGGTCGGCGGCGACCTTCGGGTGCAGCTGGCCCCGGCCGACATCGACGGCGTAGACGCGCGCCGCGCCCCGGGCGAGGCATACCTCGGTGAAGCCCCCGGTCGAGGCGCCGACATCCAGCACCACCCTCGCCTCGACCGCCACCGGCCAGAGGTCCAGCGCATGGACCAGCTTCAGCGCGCCCCGGCCGACCCAGGGATGCGCCGCCTCGGCTTCCAGCGCCACATCGTCGTCCAGCAACTCCGAGGCCTTGCCCACCACCCGGCCGGCAGCCCGGACGCCGCCCGCCTCAATGGCGGCGCGGGCCTTTGCGCGGCTGTCGAACAGGCCGCGCGCCACCAGCAGGAGGTCAACCCGGGTCTTCAGGTGGCGCGGTCCTCGAACAGCTTCTTGAGCTCGCTCTTGAGGATCTTGCCGTTCGGGTTGCGCGGCAGGGTCTCGTGCCAGAACTTCACCGAAACCGGCACCTTGAAGGCCGCCAGCCGTTCGGCGACGTGGGCGCGGAGCTCGGCCTCGGTGGCCTCGGCGCCCGGCTTCAGGGTGACGACGGCGCCGGGTTCCTCACCGAGGATCCGGTGCGGGATGCCGACGATGGCGGCGTCCATCACCGCCGGGTGGTCGTAGAGGACGTTCTCGATCTCGACGCAGTAGATGTTCTCGCCGCCGCGGATCAGCATGTCCTTGGCGCGATCGATGATGAAGCAGAAGCCGTCCTCGTCGACGCGGGCCAGGTCGCCGGTGCGAACCCAGCCGTCGACGAAGGTCTGGGCGGTGGCTTCCGGCTTGTTCCAGTAGAGCCTGGCGTTCATCGGCCCCTTGGACCACAGCTCGCCCACCTCGCCCGGCGCGAGCACTGTGACACCGTCGGCGGGATCACGGATCTGCAGCTCGGCGACGGCGGCGGCGGGACCACAGCTGCCGGGCCGGAATTCATAGTCCTCCGCGCCGTTGGAGGTGACCGTGGCGCAGGTCTCGGTCATGCCCCAGCCCTGTCCGGACTGCGACTTGGGAAAGGTCTCCTTCAGGCGACGGACCAGCTCCGGCGCCGAGGGCGCGCCGCCGTAGGATACCGCCTCGAGCGACGACAGGTCGTAGTTGGCCCGCGCGGGATGCTCGATGAGCTGCCAGGCGATGGTCGGAACGCCGCCGGCCAGGGTGACCCGCTCGCGCTCGATCAGTTCGAAGGCGCGGATCGGATCCCACTTGAACATCAGGACCAGCTTGCCGCCCGAGAACAGCGTCGGGTTGAGGATCGCGAAGCAGCCGGTGACGTGGAAGAACGGCACCGACAGAAGGGCCGAGCGCTGCGGGGCCTCGGGGTCGGGCGCCGGGGGCATCTCGCCCTTGCGCAGGAAGGACCGGGCGCCTGCTGCGCCGGCGGTGAGGATGTTGCAGTTCACCGCGCGCTGGGTGGCGAGCGCGCCCTTGGGCTTACCCGTCGTGCCGGAGGTGTAGAAGATCGTCGCGTCGTCGTCGGGGGCGATGTCCACCGGCGGGATCGGCTGGTCCGGCAGGGCCGCCCAGGCGTCCGGCGCGCCGATGACGCTTTCCAGCTTGGTCACATAGGGATGGGCGATCTCGTCGGGCTCACGGCTGACGTAGACGCGCTTCAGGTCCGGGCAGTTGGGCAGATGCTCGACCATGCGCTGGTAGCGCTCGGCGTCCATCACCGCGACCTTGGTCCCGGAATCGGTGAGGCCGTATTCCAGTTCCGGCCCGGTCCACCAGGCGTTCAGCGGGGTGACGATCGCGCCGATGGCGGCGGCGCCATAGAAGGCCACGGCCCACTCGGGCACGTTGCGCATGATGACGGCGACCCGGTCGCCCTTCGCCACGCCCTGCGCCTGCAGTTCCCTGCCGAAGGCGGCGACGGCGCGATGGAACGCCTCGAAGGTGACCCGCTCGTCCTCGTAGACCAGGAACACCTTGTCGCCGTGGGTCTTGGCCAGTTCGGCGACGGCGCGCAGCGTCGGGGGCTGGTTCTTCCAGACCTTGAGCTGGACGCCGCGGATGGTTTCCTCGGCGATCTCGGTCGGCAGGCCCGGCGATCCCAGCAGGGCGTGCGCCTGGGCGATCGACATGGCGGGCCAACCGGGCGGCATGACGGCCTCGGACATGATTGCTTCTCCACATTCGCGCCCGGAGTCCCCGCCGGGCGTCGTCGTGGGTGAACAACCATAACCCGGGGCCGGACGCCAGAGGCCGCCCGACAGGCGTGGCTCCCGATCGCGCCGGAAGCCCTGCCGGTCAGTCCCGCTGACCGGCGCCTTTGGCGCCGTGGCGGCCGCAAAGCCGCCACGGCGCACCAGGTCCCGCGCGTCCCTGGGTCGGGGCTCGCGGGCTCGGGCGCGGCGCTCATCGTCTGCGGGCCGACTGTCGGGGTCGCCCGCAGCCGGAGCACGCCGCCCCCGCTGTTCAGAAGAGGCCGCCGCCGGAACCGTCAGGTCCACGCCGGCCGCCCCGGAAACCAATAACAGGCGGTCTGTCGCCCCCACGCGCTGCAGCCGCAGGCGGAGACATAGCAAGCGCGGCGCCCTGGCGGCGCTCGGCATGGCTCAAATTGAGTACGCTACCCCCTGGGGTTGCGGTCAGATCTCGATTCCCTGATCGCGGAGCTGGCGCACGAGCCGCCGCAGCAGGATGGCGTTCTGCTCGGCCAGGGCCCTGACCATCTCGGGGCTGGCCTGCTCGTTGGCCCCCACCAGGCCGCCGTCGACCTCGACCAGCGCCCCCTCGTCCAGCAGCCTCTGGATGCGCCGCCGCGCCGTCTCGTAGGAAAGGCCCAGCGACAGGGCCACCGCATTGCGGCTGATCGGCCGCTTGATCTCCATCGGCTCGGGCTGATCGAGGCCCGCATGGGCCTGTGACAGGACCCTGTCAGAGTTCAGGTGAGCCACGTTCGCCACCGCGACGGTGCTGAGCAGCAGGGCGTCCAGAGGATCATGGCGACTGCCGCGCAGGATCGCGCTGTAGATCGAAACCACATAGTCCATCGAAGCCCGCGAGATGATCCGGAGCTGGGAAGCGTCGTTCACGCGGGTAGGGTCCTGTTCTGCGGGAGTGGGGTTTCAGCAGCTAGCGGAGCGTGGGTCTACAAATGGTTGCGGGGCCGCTGGCTAGGCCGCCCAATCGGGTCCCGACACGGTCAGGGTCTCGACGCCCAGCGCGGTCATGGCGGCGATCTCGCCCGCGTTCGATACGCCCCAGACGCCGACCTCCAGCCCGAGTTTATGGGCCTCCGCGACCCTGCCCGGAGTGACGTCGGAGATGTGCGGCGACCACTCCCGCCCGCCGTGGGCCTGTATGGCGCGGGCCTCCGAACCGTCGAAGTGGCGGGGGTCACAGCCGTCGGTCCAGGGCGAGTCTCCGGACGGGAGCACCCGGACCTTGGGCTTCATGGCGTCAGGCACGGTCAGGTGGGCGGTGGCGATGTCGAGGCCCCGGCCGGCCAGATCGCGCAGGACCGACCAGTCGAAGGCGATGATCTTGGCGGCGTCGAGCCAGTCGGCGGCCGCCAGGTCGCGCAGGACCGCGTCCAGCAGCGCCTTGGGATCCGCAGATTCCCGGTAGTCGGCCGGATCGGTCTTGATCTCGACGAAGATGCGCCGCTTCGGACCGGGGGCGGCGGCCAGCTCGGCCAGCAGTTCCGGAAGGGTCGGCATGACCACGCCGTCCATGCCGGCCTTGTCCGGGTGACGGCGGGCGTGGGCGGAGCCCGGCCGGTCGCGGCCGATATCGTATTCGCGGAGCTGGGCCAGGGTGGCGTCCCGCAGCAGGGGCCCCGGCGCATCCAGCCAGTCGCCATCGCGCCGACTGGTGTCGGCGGCGATGCGGTAGTCGTGGTGGGCGACCACGTGACCGTCGGCTGTCAGGTGGGCATCGATCTCGATCCCCGCCACAGGCGCAGCCAGGCAGAGCCGCGTCCCTTCCAGCGAGTTGGCCGGCCAGACGCCGTAGCCGGTGGCGCCGGCGATGATCATGGGCTTGGGCATGGGCCCCTCCGAAGCGGTCGGCCTACCCTAGCGCGGCGGCAGGGATGTGACAGGCGCTGTCGTTGCGATCCGCCCGTGACAGAGACGAAGGTCTGGAACCACGGAAAACACGGAAAACACGGAAGGCGCCACGCGAACGGATGGCTCCGGCGCGTTCAGTGTCTTCCGTGTTTTCCGTGTGTGAATTCTGGCGCTGCGCGCGGAGGCGTCAGCGGCGAGGTGGGCCAGTGGTTTGACGGAGGGCCGGCGAGAGTGTCGAGAGTGGCGCCGTGGCCGAGGCGGTGAGCCTTGTGCGCAGGTCGCTTCTCTGGCGGCGCGCGGGGGCCGGGGCGTCGCCGAAGCGGGCCAGCAGGTCGCCGAGGCTGGGCAGCGCCGCGGGCGGCGGGCCCGGAAGGGTCGCCGCGTCGGCGACGACGGAATTCAGGGTCCTGAGCAGCACCGGCAGGCTGGCCGGTTCGGTTTCGCGATCGCGATCCCGCTCCCGGGGCAGACGATCCTCGCAGGTGTCATCCGCCTCACGTTCGGGCGACTCGGCGCGCTCTGGTGTGGACTCGCGGACTTCCGCCCTGCCCTCGCGCCGCAGTCGAAGCTGCAGCCCGATCGCCACGCGCACACCGAAGAAGCAGCGTTCGTAGAGGTTGAACGCGTCAAGCTGCGCCTGCCCGGACGTCCGCTCGGCCTTTGCGCCGAACGCCATGCCCAGCCGATAGGCGCACTGGGTGAGCCCGGAGAGCATTTCAGCGCTGGTGGGAGTGCCTGCGGTCATTGAGAACAAATGTGGAACATCTGATGTGCCGCGTCAAGTTTCGCGTGAGCGGCATGCCCCCGACCTGAGGCTCGCCCCCTCCAACACCCGCTCTTCGGCGGGCGGACCCCCTCCCCCGTTTCACGGGTGAGGGGCGGCGTTGAGGATAAATCCGCTCATCCCGGCGAATGCCGGGACCCAGGTCATTGGGCTGGAAGACCGGCTGGAATAGCGCGGCGGCCATCGACCTTCGTCAGCGCCATTCCATCTGAATCCCGGCATTCGCCGGGATGAGCGGAATTCAGGAGGTTTACAGCCGCGCCAGCGCCGCTTCGAGCTTGGCCTTGGCGGCTTCGGCCTCGGCGAGGCGTTCGCGGTTTTCTTCGACCACTTCCTCCGGGGCGCGGGCGACGAAGTCGGCGTTGCCGAGTTTGCCGCTGATCTTGGCGATCTCGCCCTTGAGGGCGCCCACTTCCTTGGTCAGGCGGGCGCGTTCGACGGCCAGGTCGATGAACTCGGCCACCGGCAGGGCGAAGGTGGCGCCCTCGACCACGTACGGGATCGAGCCTTCCGGCGCGGCGGCGACGGATTCGACGCCGGAGACGCGGAGCAGCTGGGCGATCTGGGCGGCGTTGGCGGCGAGCGTGGCCCGCTGGGCGTCGGTGGCCTCGATCACCAGCAGCGGCGGCTTGGCCGACAGGGGCACGTTGAGGCCCGAGCGGACAGAGCGGCCCTCGGAGATCGCCTCGATGACCAGGCCGATCTCGGCGTCGGCGGCGGCGTCGATCAGGCTGGACGGAAGGTCGGGCCAGCGGGCGGTCATCAGGAAGCCGTCGTGCGGCCGCTTCGCGCCAAGGTCCTGGGTCTGGGCCCAGAGCTCCTCGGTGATGAACGGCATCACCGGGTGGAGAAGCTGGAGGATGATGTCCAGCACCCAGGCCGCGGTGGCCTGGGTCTCGGCCTTGGCGGCGGCGTCATCCCCGGTGAGCAGCGGTTTGGCGAGCTCGACGTACCAGTCGCAGTACTGGTTCCAGATGAAGCGGTAGAGCGTCTCGGTCGCGTCGCCGAAGCCGCAGTCGGCCAGCGAGGCGGTGACGGCCTGGGCGGTGCGGGTGGTCTCGCCGACGATCCAGCGGTTGAGCGCCACCTTCACGTTGGCCGGGTCGAAGCCCTCGGCGCGGGCGCAGCCGTTCATCTGGGTGAAGCGGGTGGCGTTCCACAGCTTGGTGCCGAAGTTGCGGTAGCCTTCGATCCGCTGGCGGCTGAGCTTGATGTCGCGGGCCTGGCCGGACATGGCGGTCAGGGTGAACCGCAGCGCATCGGCGCCGTAGTCATCAACCAGCTCCAGCGGGTCCATGACGTTGCCCTTGGACTTGGACATCTTGGCGCCGGTGGCGTCGCGGACGAGCGCGTTGATGAACACGCGCTTGAACGGGACCTCGCCGGTGAAGTGGATGCCCTGCATCATCATCCGGGCGACCCAGAAGAAGATGATGTCGAAGCCGGTGATCAGGGTGTTGGTCGGGTAGAAGCGGGCCAGATCCGAGGTCTTGTCCGGCCAGCCGAGAGTGGAGAACGGCCAAAGGCCCGAGGAGAACCAGGTGTCGAGGACGTCCTCGTCCTGGCGCAGCGGCACGGCGTGGCCGTAGTGCTCGTCGGCCCTGGCCTGGGCCTCGGCCTCGGTTTCCTCGACGAAGGCGCGGCCGTCGGGGCCGTACCAGGCCGGAATGCGGTGACCCCACCAGAGCTGGCGCGAAACGCACCACGGCTGGATGTTCCGCATCCACTCGAAGTAGGTCTTTTCCCAGTTCTTCGGCACGAAGACGGTGTCGCCGTTCTCCACTGCCGCGATGGCAGGTTTGGCGAGGACATCGGCGGCGACGTACCACTGGTCGGTCAGGTAGGGCTCGACGACCACGCCGGAGCGGTCGCCGTGCGGGACCGTGTGGCGGGTCTTCTCGACCTCGCGCAGCAGGCCCAGTTCCTCGAACGCGGCGATCACCTTCTTGCGCGCCTCGAAACGGTCGAGGCCGCGGTACTCGGGCGGCGCGTTGTCGTTGATGCGGGCGAAGTCGTCGAGGATGTTGATGCTGGGCAGGTTGTGGCGCTTGCCGACCTGGAAGTCGTTGAAGTCGTGCGCCGGGGTGATCTTCACCGCGCCGGAGCCCTTCTCCGGGTCGGGATATTCGTCGGCGATGATCGGGATCGGGCGATTGACGATCGGCAGGCGGACCGCCTTGCCGATCAGGGCGGTGTAGCGCTCGTCCGACGGATGCACGGCGACGGCGGTGTCGCCCAGCATGGTCTCGGGGCGCGTGGTGGCGACGACGATCTCGCCGGAGCCGTCCTCCAGCGGATAGGCGAAGTGCCAGTAGTGGCCGTCGACCTCGCGGGCCTCGACCTCGAGATCGGAAATGGCGGTCTGGAAGTGCGGGTCCCAGTTCACCAGCCGCTTGTCGCGATAGATCAGCTTTTCCCTGTGGAGCTGGACGAACACCCTGCGGACGGCGGCGCTAAGGCCCTCGTCCAGGGTGAAGCGCTCGCGGCTCCAGTCGCAGGAGGCGCCCAGGCGGCGGAGCTGGTTGACGATGGTCCCGCCGGACTCGGCCTTCCACTCCCAGACCTTGGCGACGAATTCCTCGCGGCCCATGTCGCGGCGGCCGCGGTTGCCGGCTTCGGCGAGCTTGCGCTCGACCACCATCTGGGTGGCGATACCGGCGTGGTCGGTCCCGGGCAGCCAGAGCGCGGCCTTGCCGCGCATCCGCTCGAAGCGGATCAGCACGTCCTGCAGGGTGTTGTTCAGCGCATGGCCGATGTGCAGCGAGCCGGTGACGTTCGGCGGCGGGATCACGATCGAGAACGGCTCGGCCGCCGGGTCGTCGATGGGCGCGAAGCCGCCGGAGGCTTCCCACGCGGCGTACAGACGGGGTTCGGCGGTCTTGGGGTCGAAGTTCTTGTCGAGCATGGCCGGCGGCAATCTGAGTGAGGGGGCGTGAATACAGGCCCCGTCATTCGCGGGGAAGTCTTCCCTCCCTTAATGGGGAGGGTGGGCGAGCGAAGCGAGGTCGGGTGGGGATAAGTGGGCCAGGCGCGACGATCGGCGCCGTGTCGCGATTCCCCCACCCTGGCCGCTGCGCGGCCTGTCCCTCCCCATTAAGGGAGGGAAACTACCGTACGCGGCTGCGGGCGATGCGGTCGACTTCGGCCTGGACGGCTTCCTGCACGATGGCGGGCAGGTTGGCGTCGAGCCACTGCTGGAGCAGCGGGCGCAGCAGTTCGCGGACCACGTCCTCGAGCGTGCGCTCGGAGTGCGGCATGGCGATGTTGGCCGAGAGGTGACCGAAGCTGGCGGCGGCCGCAGCGGCGACCTGCTCGCTGACCAGGGTCGCGACGGGCGCCGGCGCAGGCGGCGGCGGCGGCTCGACCGCGGACATGACGTCGAGATCACCAAGGGTCTCGACCTTCTGGGTCAGTTCCAGGTCGTCCTCTTCGTCGTCCAGCTCCAGGACCTCGGGCGGCGCGGGCTCGGGCGGAGGCGCGACGGCGACTGGCTCGGGCGGCGGCGCGACGGCGACGGGTTCGGGCTCCGGTTCCGGTTCGGGAGCGGCAGCCGCCGCTTCGGCGGCGGGGGCCTCGGCCGCCGCCTCGCCATCAGCCGGCGTCTCGTCCTCGGAAATGATCCGGCGGATAGAGGCCAGGATCTCCTCCATAGTCGGTTCTTGAGAGGAGGTTTCGGACATTTGCCTGCCGCCACGGTTGAGTCTTGAACGAGGACCCTAAGCGCGCCCGCGCAAACACGCAATTTCCCCGCTGACGAAGCGTCAACGCGTCGCTGGCGCGGCCTGCAGTCCGGGTCCGATCGGAGCTTCCTCGGCCTTCCCGGTGGGCGCCTTGGCCGGATAGGGCGTCAGCAGCTGGTCGATGATTCCCACCGGCTCTTCCCACGGCACCCAGCCCCAGGTCATCCGCAGCTTGCGGAAGTTCTTGGAGGCGTCGTAGCGCGGGGTGGCCGGAACCAGGTTCTTGGCTTCCAGGCGGCCCATGGTGGCCAGCACGTTGGCGGCGGCCACATATTCGTCGCGGCGCGAGCTGACCTGGTTGAGTTCGGCCTGGCGCAGTTCCTGTTCGGCGTTCAGGACGTCGATGGTGGTGCGCAGGCCGACCTGCTGCTCCTGGCGGGTGCCCTCGGCGGCGATTCGCGCCGCGGAGACCTGCTGCTCGCTGGAGGCGATGTTTGCGCGCGAGGCGATCAGCTGGCTCCAGAACTGGGTCACGCCCTGGAGCACGTTGCGGCGGACGCCCTCGACGGTGATCCGGTCGGCGGTGTTGCGCTCGACCGCGGCGCGGACGCGCGAGTTGGTCAGGCCGCCGGTGAACAGCGGCACGGTGGCGGTCACGGTGGCGCTGACCGAGCGGCCGAAGTTGTCGCGCGGGTCGAAGGGATCGATCAGGCCGTTGTGCTGAACCGCGAGGTTGGCCGAGACGGTAGGCATGCGCTCGGCGCGGGCGCCGGAGATGCGGGCGCGGCTGGCCTGCTCGGAGAACTGCTGGGCGCGCAGCTGCGGATTGAACTGTTCGGCGACCTTGAAGGCCTCGTCCGGATCGGTCGGCAGCAGGTAGGCCAGCGACGGCTCGGGCGCGAGTTCGCCCGGGTTCTGGCCGACCAGGGTGGCGTAGCTGGCGCGGGTGATGGCCAGGGCGGCGACGGCCGACTGCAGCAGCGCCTGGGACTGGGCCAGGCGGGCCTGGGACTGGGCGACGTCGGTGCGGGTGACCTCGCCCACGTCGAACCGCGCCTGCGATTCCTGGAGCTGGCGGGTCAGGACGTTGACGTTCTCCTGGCGGATCCGCAGGGACTCCTGGTCGCGGCGGGTGTCGGAATAGGCCTGGATCACCTGGACCAGGATCGAGGCCTCGACGCGGCGCAGGTTCTCGCGGCCGGAGAGCACGTCGGCGTTGGCGGCGTTGACCGCCGCGGCCGTGCGGCCGCCGGTCCACAGGGGCTGGGTAAAGCTGAGGCCGCCGGTGCCGCGGTTGCTTCGCCGCACGCCGCCCGCGCCGAAGCTGTCGGGCACGCCGTCGCCGTTGAGGTCGACGCCGCGGCCGGCGATCGGGGTCTGGGTCTCGGCCCACTGGGCGGTGAACTGGGCGCCGAGGGTCGGACGCCAGCCGGTCCGCGCCTGGACATAGCTTTCGTCGAGCGCCCGCTGCGACGCACGCTGCGCCTGGAGGGTCGGGTTGTTCTCGTAGGCCAGCGCGATCGCGTCGGCGAGGGTCTCGGACGAGGCCGGGACCGCCAGGGCGCTCACCGCGCCAGCACACAAGGTCGCAGCCAACAGGCGGCCACGGAAGTTCATCGACATTCGTTATCCCCGATCTCGCGAGAGACGCGCCTTATATGCTTTCGTCTGCCGCCTGGACCAAGCTCAGTCACCTTAAGCTTTTTTCACGCCAGCGTTTCGAAGGTGTTTCACACACGCCTATAGGGCGAAAGCGTGTTTCGGCTCGAAACCGGCCAGAAATGGCGCAAAGCAGTCGAACAGTTCGCGCCGCCCCAGGCCGTCGTGGGCGGCGACGTAGAGGCAGGCCTTGCCCACCGGTCCGTCACGCTCGACCACGCCCATCCGGCCGTCAGACGCCACGGCCGACCGCCAGGCCGCCGGCGCGCGATCCACCGCGCCCTCGCAGACCACGATGTCGAAGGTTCCGGACGGCAGGTCGCCGCCGGCCTCGGCGCGGGTGACGGTCAGGCCGAGCCGCTCCATGACCGAGGCGGCATAGGGCGCGCTGATCGCCAGCACCCGCTCGCCGGGCATGGGGCGCAGGTCCTGCAGCAGCTTGGCGACGTCGCGCGGCTTCAGCAGCCAGCGGCCCGGCGCGTATTCCACTTCCAGGTCGGCATAGGCCAGGTAGGCCTTGTCAGAGGGCACGAAGTCCTCGCGCGGCAGGAGGCGCATGACGTCGTGCAGGCGCACGTCGGTCACGTCCTGGGTGCGCACCTGGCTTTCCACCATGTTCAGGCGGGCGGCGGTGAAGTCGGCCATCGGGAATCCTCGGGACGGCGGTTGTCCTGAAGCGGGGTTATAGGAGTCCGGGGCCGGAAGGCAATTGCGGCTGATGGGTGGTTCTGATAGCACCCGCCCTCCGGTGGCCCGATGGCGGAGTGGTGACGCAGCGGACTGCAAATCCGTGCACCCGAGTTCGATTCTCGGTCGGGCCTCCAATTTCTTTCAGACGCTTAGCCGTGTCTGCGCTTTCCAGTTTGCAGCCCGGTTTGCAAAAAGCGTTCACTTTCCGCTCTCCTGCGTCCGCTTTGTGATGCGCGCAGCCGATGCTTCGGCGACCGTTCCCCGGTCGGCGTAGGTATCCAGCGAGGCCAGATCGCGCAGCGAATGGCCGGTGGACATTGCTACCTCCTGCGTCGTCCAGCCCTTAGACAGACTGCGCGTGACGAATGTGCCTCGCAGGTCGTGGAAGGTGACACCGGACACGCCAGCGGCCTTGCAGGCGTCCCGCCAGGCCGCCCGGAAGCCGTTGCCCTTCGGATCCCACGGCAGGCCGTCCGGACGGGTCAGGATCGTGACGGCCCTGCCCCTCGGGGCCGCATCGAGAACCTTCTGCAGGTCAGCCGAGATAGAAACCGCGACACGGGCGCCAGTCTTGTGCTGCCGCAGCTTGATCAGTCCGCCCTGAACAGCGGTCCAGGGCAGCACCAGAAGGTCGCCTTGTCGCTGGCCCGTTTCCAGCGCCAGAATCAGTGCGCGCCTGAGAGGTTCGGAGGCCGACGCCATGAAGGCGGCCACCTGATCATCCGACCACGTGCTTTCGCGCCGATCACTTGCATACAGCCGACCGACGCCGGCCGCCCTGTTGTGGTCAATGAGCCCGCGCTTCACGCCCCAGGAAAGGAGCGCCTTCAGCACCTGGATCGCGTAGTCGGCACGCCTCGGGGCCTTGGCCATCGAGTCTCGCCAGGTCCAGATGTGCCGGGTGATTTCGCGCGCCGCCATTGCGCGCAACGAAAGCGGCCCGAACTTGAGCTCGATGCGGTCTAGCTGCTGCGCGTAGTCCGAGCGGCTTCGGGGGCTAAGACGTGCGTATTCTGGCGACTGCTTGTAGCGCCAGATCAGGTTCTTGACGGTTCCGCTGGCCATCTATGCGTCCTGCCTTGAGGCAGGAGTTTCCTGGCCTTCGGCGGCAACGCGCGCCGCTTCCATGTTGGCGATCGCCCGGACCATGAAGTCTGGGTCGTCGCCAGCCCACACCGCGCCCTCGTCTGGCCGAAGATCCTTCACCGCCGGCGCAGCCGGAAGGTCCAGGGCGCCGCGAACTCGGAGCACGACGGTGTTGAGTGCGAGAACGTGAGCGTGAGTGCCGATCGCGCCCAGCAGCGCGATCGGGTCGGAGGGATCGACGGCAATCACCTTCGCCTGGTCACTGTCTGGGGTGGCCACAAGGTATGTGTGAGAACGCGGAAAGAGGTGACCCGGGTGGCGGGCCTCACCTTTGGAGGCGACGCCGCCGAAGCGAGTGAACCGGGTGGCCCAAGCTGCTGCCTGCTGAGGCTGAATGCGGCCCCGCACCAGTTCGGCGACGATCGCCAGCTCGAACACGCGCGCCAGTGACAGGAGGAAGATGCTCCGACCGCCGCGGGTCTCGCGATCAACCTCGCTGAGGATCGGCGGCTTTCGGCTGAGCCAGTTCTTCAGAGTGGCGCTATCGATCCCCGCCGCGCGGCAGGCGTCGGATGAAGAAATTTGCGGCAGGTCGAGAATGTTCAGGTAGGGCATGGCGTCCTCGGTGTCGGTCGACACCAAGGGCGGGTGATTTGCCCTAGGTGTCAACCGATACCGTTTGCCCAAATTGCTAAGATGCCAACAGGTTCAACACCTCTGCGAATTCGCACGCCGCGACCGTCTTGTGCGCCTTGCCATACAGGCTGCCGTCAAAGCGGCCCAGGCGCTCCAGTCCCTCCAAGATCAATGCATTGAGGCGCTCGAACCGTGCGAACAGCTGGTCGCGGTCGATTGCGTCCCCCTCGCCTTCCGCAAGATCTCTGACTAGGCTCCGCAGGTGGAGCGTTTGAAAGTAGATCCCCTCCAAACTCTGCGCCTGGGTCCACTCCACCCGGGCGGAGATCATGTCGGACGCCTGCACGATCTGCGAGGCGAGCTGATCTTCCCTCTTCTGTGCCCGCGCGTCCGCCGGCTGGTCGGCCTCGGCGAGATCGCGGCCTCGATCCTCCAGCTGAGTGAAGGTCAGCCCCAGGGCTGCCACCGGACAAAGGGCGGCGGCGGGGGAAACGGCGCTCGACAGCAGGGCGGGTTGATCGGCGGCAAGGCGCCGCGGCGTGTGGGCATTCATGGTCTGTCTCTCTCTGGTTAGGCTTCTCAAGGCCTTGCGAAACCTGCGCCAGCTACCTGGCGCCGGGAGTTTGAGAACTCGCCAGAGAGACGAGCCGACGACTTTTCCCGAAGGTCTTGTATGTGGTCCCACCAGGCCTGCACCAGGGCCGCACGCCGCTGCGCGGCCTCGATGACGGGCCGGTACTTGCGATCCTGGTAGGTGCCCAGCGCCCGACGATCGGCGTTCAGCGCCCAGCGCACGCCGGCCCCTGCCCCTGCCTCGCCAACGACGATCACCCCGAACCCCTCGTGATAGAGGGCCTCGCAGATGGCGGCGTGGACGCAATCGTCGATCTCGCCGCCGTTCTCGAAGGCCTTCACGTCATCGGCAGTCACGCAGGCGTAGCGCGGCCAATGGCCAGCGCGGTTGGCCAACGCCAGTTCGCTGAGGCCCATCAGTCCGCGCGCCGCGCGACACAGTTCGGGAGTGAACTCCTGGTTGGACCGTAGCGGCCGCCGATGCTGGCCGCTGGGCCAGGTGAGGTGATCGGTGTCTGTCATTCGAGATGCCTCCGCAACGGGCCGCCGGCGCCAAGCACAGACAATTGCGCGAGACGGCGCTGCCGCGCCGACCCAACGGCCCGCCGGGGCCAAACCAAGTGAAATGGGGAATTCGCCGGGGCTGCCGCGCTGCCGAGCAGCAGCCCCGCCATCTTCAGGAGGAGGGTTATCCACCACCCGCAGAACCCGGCGCATTCGCCGGGTTCTTTTGCGACCTTGAGACCTTGAACGTTAAGCACGGCATCGCTGCCCGACGCGCCCCGCAGGTCTCTTGCCGTTGTTGGCCCGGTCGCGTGGGCCGCAATGATCGGCGCGTCATTGCTGTAGGTCATCGAGCTGGCCCCCTTGTTCGGACCAGCTCGATGCCCTGAAAGTGTCCCTCCTCGGAGAGTATCGCGCGCAGCCAGGTCGCCGATGGAGGCCCCGCCGCCGAAGGCCGCGATTGTCCGGGACTGTCTGTCGCCGCCCCGAATTCCGGTTTGCACGGCGCTGCTAAGCTGTTGATCCGGCTAGGGTCGGATTCCGGCCAGTTTGCAGCTAACCCATTGAACTGCGGCGCACCGCTTCGGCCTGCAAATCCGTGCACCCGAGTTCGATTCTCGGTCGGGCCTCCAACCTTTCCCTTTTTCCTGTGACGCCGCGGCGTCCCGTCCGGGTCGACCTGGCGGGGTCGGCTCTGCGCCGGCGGCGCGCGGCGGTCTCCTGGCCGAGGCAGAGCTGCCCGGAAAATGGGGAGCCGTCGGCGACGCCTGCGCTTTTGCCTGCGCGGCGTTGACAGGCGACCGGGCGGCCGTGAAGCGTCAGGCTTCCCCGCCCGGAAGGCCGCCCATGCTCCACATCCTCATCACCGGATCCACCCGCGGCATCGGCGCGGCCACCGTCGAGGCCCTGGCTGGTCGGGCGCGGGTGGTCGGGCACGGCAGCCGCGACGCCGACGGGGTGATCGGCGCGGACTTCGCCGACCCCGCGGCGGCCGACCGCCTGTGGGACGCAGCGCTTGAGCGCCTCGGCGGGCGCATCGACGTGCTGATCAACAATGCGGGCGTGTTCGAGGCCATAGCGGTCGATGCGCCCCTGCCCGACTGGCAGGCCGCCTGGGGGCGGACGATGCAGATCAACCTTCAGGCCAGCGCCGACCTCACGCGGCGGGCGATCCTGCACTGGCGCGAGCGACGGACCGGCGGGCGGCTGGTCAACATCGCCAGCCGGGCGGCCTATCGCGGCGACAGTCCGGCCCACTGGCACTATGCCGCCTCCAAGGCCGGGATGGTGGCCATGACCAAGTCCATCGCCCGCGGCTTCGCCTCGGAGGACATCCTGGCCTTCGCCATCTGTCCGGGCTTCACCATGACCGGGATGGCCGAGGACTATCTGGCGAGCCGCGGCGGCGAAAAGCTGCTGGCCGACATCCCGCTGGGCCGGGTGGCCGACGCCGCCGAGGTGGCCAGCGCGGCGGCCTGGCTGGCGCTGGAGGCGCCGGCGTCGATGACCGGGGCGGTTCTGGATATCAACGGCGCGAGTTTCGTGCGATAAATTACACTCGTCATACGAACGTCCCGGGTTCGCCACGCGACGGCCACGATCGCCGCGCGATCTCGGGGTCCGGGACGATGAACGGGAGTGACCGATGCCGCGACGCCGCCTTCGTGTGTTCACGCTGGCCTGCCTGACGGCGGCCGTCGGACAGCCTTCCCCGGCCCAGCCGCTCCGGTACGGCGATGGCGCGCCCAGCCCCGAGGCCTGCGAGGCGCTGGGGTTCCGCCCGGATCCCGTTCGGGAGGTCATGCGCCGTGTCCCGGCCCCGCCGCCGGGCCCCGGCCCGCGCATCGCGCCCAACATCGTCCCGCCCGCCATTCCTCCGCTGCCGCTGCCGCCGGTGCAGTCAGGCAAGACCCTGCCCGGTCCCCAGACCAGCGTGATCGAGGAAATGGTGGTCAGCGGCGCCCGGCGGCCGCCCCCCCGCGTGGCCCAGAGCTACCGCCCCCGCCCGGCCATGGACACCGAGCGCTATCCGAACGCCCAGGCCAATCCGATCCGCCAGACCGCGCAGGAGCCGGTCTCCACCTTCTCGGTCGACGTGGACACCGCGGCCTATTCCAACGTCCGGCGCTTCCTGCGCGACGGCCAGCGCCCGCCGGTGGACGCGGTGCGGGTCGAGGAACTGGTGAACTACTTCGACTACGGGTACGCGCCGCCGAAGGACCGGACGACGCCGTTCAGCGCCTATGTGGCGCTGGCCCCCTCGCCCTGGTCGGCCGAGCGCCAGATCCTGCACATCGGGCTGCAGGGCTATGACCTGGCCAGGGGCGAGCCGCCGCCGCTGAACCTGGTGTTCCTGATCGACACCTCCGGCTCGATGGCGTCGGACGACCGGCTGCCCCTCGCACGGCGCTCGCTGAACCTGCTGATCGACCAGATGCGGCCGCAGGACCACGTCTCGATGGTGGCCTACGCCGGCTCGGCCGGCGCGGTGCTGGGCCCCACCGACGGCCGGCAGAAGCTGAAGATGCGCTGCGCCCTGGAGTCCCTGCAGTCCGGCGGCTCGACCGCCGGCGGCCAGGGCCTGGCGCTGGCCTATGCCCTGGCCCGCGAGCGGTTCGATCCGAAGGCGGTGAACCGGGTGATCCTGCTGACCGACGGCGACTTCAACGTGGGCGTCGCCGATCCCGCGCGGCTGAAGGACTTCGTCGCCGGCAAGCGCAAGGACGGGGTCTACCTGTCGGTCTACGGCTTCGGGCGCGGCAACTACAACGACACCATGATGCAGGCGCTGGCGCAGAACGGGAACGGGACCGCCGCCTATGTGGACAGCCTGCAGGAGGCCCGGAAGCTGTTCCGCGAGGACTTCACGAAGCCGCTGTTCCCGATCGCCGACGACGTGAAGGTGCAGGTGGAGTTCAACCCGGCGCAGGTCTCGGAATATCGCCTCATCGGCTACGAGACCCGCATGCTGGCCCGCGAGGACTTCAACAACGACCAGGTGGACGCCGGCGAGGTCGGGGCCCGGGCCTCGGTGACCGCGCTGTACGAGATCACGCCTGCGGGCGCGCGGCCCTCGGCCGATCCGCTGCGCTACCGGAGCGCCCGTCCGGCGGCCGCGCCCGGGGCCGAGTTGGCCTACCTGGAGATCCGCTACAAGCTGCCGGGCGAAACACGCTCACGGCTGATGGAGCGGCCGGTGCGCAGGGCTGATGCGGTGGGGACCCTGTCCGCCGCGCCCGAGCCGACCCGCTGGGCCGTGGCGGTGGCCGGCTTCGGCCAGAAGCTGCGCGGCGATCCGCGCGTGTCGGACAGCTTCGGCTGGGGAGACATCATCACCCTCGCCCAATCCGCCCGCGGCGCGGACCCCTTCGGAGAGCGGGCCGAGTTCGTGCAGATGGTGCGGGCGGCGGGCGATGCGCGGGCGGTGAACGAGTAGACGCCCTGCGCCAGAGGAGGCGCCCGCTTCTGCTTCGCCGCAAGCTGGTGTTTGCTGGCCCGGGGCGGAGGCCGGGCAATGGGTGGATCCCTGGGCGAGAAGATCGGCGAAGGTGCGTCCGCGGACGTCCACGCCTGGGCGCCCGGCCGCGTCGTGAAGCTGTTCAAGACCGGCGTTCCGCGCCGGATTCCGTGGTGGGAAGCCCGCATGACCCGCGCGGTGTTCGCCGCCGGCGGCCCCGCTCCGGAGGTGTTCGAAGAGGTGGAGGTCGACGGCCGCTTCGGCTTCGTGATGCCGCGCCTGGACGGACCGACCCTGCTTCAGCAGGTGAAGGCCGGCAAGATCACGCCGGAGGCGACCGGCGCCCTCCTCGCGATGCTTGGCCTCTCGGTTCACAGGACGCCGGCGCCGGCGAAGGTGCTGTCCATGCGCGAGTACATGGCGCGGTCCCTTGAACTACCCGAGGCCGGGATTCCGGAGCGCATCGCCACGGGAGTACTCGACCTGATCGACCGCCTGCCCGCCGACGAAGGCGTGGCGCACTGCGACCTGCACCCTGACAACGTGATCATGACGGCGGAAGGGCCGCGACTGATCGACTGGACCGGCGCCAAGCGCGGGGGCGCCCTGCTCGACCTGGCCTGCTGCCATTTTCTGACGACCGAGCTCGTCGTCGAGAATTTCGGCGATCCGGTGCGGCAGCAGGCGATCAACGCCGCCATGCAGTCGGCCTACGCACAGCTGGCCGGCATGTCCCTCGACACCATGCGGGCGGAAATCGAGACCCACCTGCCTGTCGTCCGCGTGTTCTTCCTCCTCGGTGGCCTTCCACGGCCTGCCACCCGGGCGCGACTGCTCGGGCGGCTGGAAGCGGATTTCGCCGAGGCGGGCTGAAGGCCCAGCCGCGCCTCAGTCCATCAGCCCCTGCATCAGCCCGGTGCGCGGGCACGACCTGAGCGCGATGATCTACTTGTCACAACCCTTTGGACCGCTATTGAGGGATTGGACGCAGACCGGGGGGCCTGACAATGGCGACTTTCAACTTTGCCTCGATCACGGCGGCTCAGGCCCTGTCCTTGACGGCCGACGATATGGTGCTGGTCGACCAGGGCTCTGCAAACGCAACGACGATACAATTTGGAACGACCACGACGTCGATGACGGTCGGTGCGACCACGGTCGTCTTCAGCCAGGCCCTTTCCCGCGCGACCACAACCTTCGCCGACGGTTCAAGGCTGTACGTCGGATCTGGGGGAAACGATTCTCCCGCTGCTTTTGGAGCTGAAAACAACGGCCTCTATGGCGGATCCGGCGCCGATACGCTCAATGCTGGCGATGGAACCAACCAATTGCAGGGCAATCAGGGCGAAGACCGCTTGGTCGGAGGAGCCGGTTTCGACGTCATCTATGGCGGCCAGGACAACGACACAATCTTTGTCGGCCAGAGCGCGACCGGGGGCGGACTTAACTTCGCCCAGGGCAACCGCGGCCAGGACACCATCAACGGCTCGGCCACTGACAACGACACGCTCCTCGGTGGTCAGGACAATGACGTGATCGGCGTCGCCGGCCTGGGCATCAGCAACATCCTCGGGCGCGCCACTGTCTATCTCGATCCGATCGGAGCGACCGGGGGCGGCAACGACTTCGTCAACGGCAACCTCGGAAACGACTACATCTACACCGGAAGCGGCGATGACACGGTCAACGGCGAGGACGGCAGCGACCAGATCTTCGACACCGGCGGCCGCAATGTCTTCAACGGCGGTAACGGTGAGGACTATTTCAAGGTCGCCGGCCAATCGACCATCATCGGCGGAGCCGGCGACGACCTCGTGAACCCGCAGGCCGGGATATTCTTCGTCGACCTGGGCGACGGAAGCGACGGGCTGTTCGCACTCATCAACAACGAAACGACCGACCGGTTCACCGTCGACTGCGGCGACGGTGAGGACGTCGTTCGCACAGGCAACGGGCCGGACAGCATCTCGGGCGGCGCCGGCAACGATGCAATCCTTGCCTGGGGTGGCTCGGACACGATCTCGGGTGGAGACGGCGCCGACGAGTTCGACTTCTACGGGGGCCAGGAGTCGACGAATTTTGCTGACCTGGACATCATCCTCGACTGGAGCAGCAGCGACTTCCTGTATTTTCAGGATCTTTCGTCGTCAGCGATTGTCGGCACCGGATCATCGACGAACTATTCTGAAAATACCGCCGCGAACTACGCAGCGGCGCTGGCGCTGGCCAATGACAGGATTGCCGCGGGTCTGATCCAGTACGTGGTGGTGCAGGTCGGCGCTGACGTGTTCGTCTTTGCCGACGCGCAATGCAACGACGGCGTCGCCGATGTGGCGGTGCGGCTGATTGGCCGGTCCCTTGACGACATCAGCATGACGAACTTTCTCGGCATCTAGGGCGCGGCGAAGGTCCACAAGAGCCTGCCGTATTCGCCCCTTCCCGTGGCCGTCGTGGCCGGGACGAACCTGGCCAGGACCCCGCGGAAAGGGTCAACGCCTCAGTCCATCAGCCGCTGCATCAGATAGGTGAACTCCAGGGCCTGGCGCGTCGCGCGTTCGTTGAGGTTGGCGGCTGCGGCGTGACCGCCGTCGACGTTCTCGTAGTAGAGGTAGTCGTAGCCGTATTCCTTCAGCCGCGCGGCGGCCTTGCGGGCATGGGCCGGGTGGACGCGGTCGTCCTTGGTGGACGTCTCGATGAAGACGCGCGGATAGGGCTGGCCGGGCTTCAGGTTCTGGTACGGCGAATAGGTCATCAGCATGGCCCGTTCCTCGGGCACGTCGGGGTCGCCGTATTCGCCGATCCAGGACGCTCCGGCGCCGATGTGATTGTAGCCGATCATGTCGAACAGCGGCACCTGGATGACGATGGCGTTGTAGAGCTCCGGCCGCTTGGTCAGGGCCACCCCCATCAGCAGGCCGCCATTGGAGCCGCCCATGATGCCGAGCTTCTTCGGATTGGTGATCTTCCGCGCGATCAGGTCCTCGGAGACGGCGAAAAAGTCGTCATAGACCGCCATCCGCTTCAGCTTCAGGCCGGCATTGTGCCAGCGGGGACCGAACTCGCCGCCGCCGCGGATATTGGCGACGACGAAGACGCCGCCCTTCTCCAGCCACAGCTTGCCGATGCCGCCGGAATAGGCCGGCGACTGGCTGACCAGGAAACCGCCGTAGGCGTTGAGCAGGGTGGGATTGGTCCCGTCCAGCTTCATGTCCTTCGCGCGGACGACGAAGTACGGGACCTTCGTGCCGTCCTTCGAGGTGGCCCAGAACTGCTCGGTGACGAAGCGGCTGGCGTCGAAGCGGTCCGGCAGGGCGCGGAGCTTTTC
>CAUJHW010000056.1 GCA_963205005.1 Pseudomonadota bacterium | reverse complement strand
GCCGCTGCTGGTCTGGCTGGTGGGGCACCCGGTTGTCAGTGCATTTGAGAGCGGCGGAAAATTTGGAGCTCCTGCCTTTTTGGTGGCAATCATGGGAGCTGGCTTAGCTTACTACACTACGATCATTCCTTGGCTGCTGCTCTGCTTGGTGCACTGGGGCCTGAGCCGTGGTCCGGTTGAAAATCGGCCCCTTTGGCTGGCTACAATTTGTTTTGTGGCCGTAGGCACCTTCGGACTTTGGCGCTCGCATTCGTCCGCCTCATGGGTGCTTGCAGGGCTGCTTTATGCGCTGGCTTGCGCGTTCGCGGCGGCCTTCTGCGCATGGCTTACCGACAAGCAATACGCCGCAAATTAGGCCCCTACCGAAATCAAACTAGGCCACTAGGGCTTAAAACAGGCCAGTACCCATCCCCGCAAAAGAACATATTGCGAACTTAGAACAAATGGGGTACGTTAGTTCCATCGGATCAAGCCCGATTCCGGTCCGCCGACACTGGGAAGCCGTTTGTCCGGCAGGCGAATCCCATACATAAGGAGCATCTGATGGCCCCCGCCGCCCTGCGTATCGTTGAAGGATCGTCCATGGACAAGACCAAGGCCCTGTCGGCCGCGCTCTCCCAGATCGAGCGCCAGTTCGGCAAGGGATCTGTGATGAAGCTGGGCAAGAACGACCGCTCGATGGAAGTCGAGGCGGTGTCGTCGGGCTCCCTGGGCCTCGATATCGCGCTCGGCATCGGCGGCCTGCCGAAGGGGCGCATTGTTGAAATTTACGGGCCGGAGTCGTCCGGCAAGACCACGCTGGCGCTGCATGCGGTCGCCGAAGCCCAGAAGAAGGGCGGCATCTGCGCCTTCATCGACGCCGAACACGCGCTTGATCCGGTCTATGCCCGCAAGCTCGGCGTCAATGTTGATGAACTGCTGATCTCGCAGCCCGACCACGGCGAGCAGGCGCTGGAAATCGCCGACACGCTGGTGCGCTCCGGCGCGGTGGACGTGCTGATCATCGACTCGGTAGCTGCGCTGGTGCCGCGCGCCGAACTGGAAGGCGAAATGGGCGACTCGCTGCCAGGCCTGCAGGCCCGGCTGATGAGCCAGGCGCTGCGCAAGCTGACGGCCTCGATCAACAAGTCCCATACCATGGTGATCTTCATCAACCAGATCCGCATGAAGATCGGCGTGATGTACGGCTCGCCGGAAACCACCACCGGTGGCAATGCGCTGAAGTTCTATGCCTCGGTCCGCCTGGACATCCGCCGCACCGGCTCGGTGAAGCGTGCTGACGAGATCGTCGGCAACAACGTCCGGGTGAAGGTGGTCAAGAACAAGGTCGCCCCGCCGTTCCGCGAGGTGGAATTCGACATCATGTACGGCGAGGGGATCTCCAAGCTGGGCGAGATCATCGACCTGGGCGTCAAGGCCGGGGTGATCGAGAAGTCCGGCTCGTGGTTCTCGTTCAACTCCCAGCGGATCGGCCAGGGGCGCGACAATGTCCGCGAGTTCCTGAAGCAGAATTCCGATATCGCCGGCGAGATCGAGCGCGCGGTGCGCGGCGCCAAGGAAGTCATCGAGGAGGAGCTGCTGGTCGGCCCCACCGAGGACGCCGACGGTCCGGACGGTTCGCTCTAGAGCGGATTGAGTCTCCGGGGCCGGGGCGCTACGGCGCCTTCGGGACGGAGCGGTCCGCCAACTGCCCACCCGACGAGCCACCCTGCGCGCCACGGCGTCCAGGCCCTGGGATGCGAAGGGCGTCCGGGACATTTGTTCCGGGCGCCCTTTTGCTTATGGGCGGGGCATTCGTTGCAGGCGTCCGTCTGCCTGTGGGAGGGACATTGGTCCCGGGCCTCCTTTTGCTTATGGGACGGTTTCGCGTAAATCGTCGCGGCCCCACCTGTCGGGGCGACGTGCCCAGTTTTCGAGAACGAGATCCCATGGCGACCCTGAACGAGATCCGGACCCACTTCCTGGACTATTTCCAGAGCAAGGATCACGCCCTCGTCGCCTCGGCGCCGCTGGTCCCGCAGAACGATCCGACCCTGCTGTTCGTCAACGCGGGCATGGTGCCGTTCAAGAACTATTTCACCGGGGCCGAAACCTCGCCCTGGGCGCGGGCGACCTCGTCGCAGAAGTGCGTGCGCGCCGGCGGAAAGCACAACGACCTGGACAATGTGGGCTACACCGCCCGCCATCACACCTTCTTCGAGATGCTGGGGAACTTCTCGTTCGGCGACTACTTCAAGGCCGGCGCCATCGAGGCCGCCTGGACGATGATCAACAAGGAGTTCGGCCTCGACAGGGACCGGCTGCTGGTCACCGTCTATCACACCGACGAGGAGGCGGCGGACCTCTGGAAGAAGATCGCCGGCTTCCATGACGACCGGATCATCCGCATCACCACCTCGGACAACTTCTGGTCCATGGGCGACACCGGGCCCTGCGGTCCGTGCTCGGAGATCTTCATCGACCAGGGCGAGGCCCTGGCCGGCGGCCCTCCGGGCAGCCCGGACGAAGATGGCGACCGGTTCCTGGAGTTCTGGAACCTGGTGTTCATGCAGTACGACCAGCTGCCGGGTGGCGAGCGGGTGAACCTGCCCAAACCGTCGATCGACACCGGCATGGGCCTGGAACGCATCTCGGCGATCCTCCAGGGTGTGCATTCCAACTACGACATTGACCTGTTCCGCACCCTGATCGCGGCCAGCGAGGCGGCGACTGGCGTCAAGGCGCAAGGCGAGGCCCAGCCTTCGCACCGGGTGATCGCCGACCACCTGCGCGCTTCCAGCTTCCTGATCGCCGACGGCGTGACGCCCTCGAACGAGGGGCGAGGCTATGTGCTGCGCCGGATCATGCGTCGCGCCATGCGCCACGCCCACCTGCTGGGCGCCGCCGAGCCGCTGATGCACCGGCTTGCTCCGACCCTGGTGGCCGAGATGGGCGAGGCCTATCCGGAGCTGCGCCGCGCCGAGCCGGCCATCGTCGACACCCTGCGCCAGGAAGAGGAGCGGTTCCGCCGCACGCTCGGCCGCGGCATGGGTCTGCTCGACGAGGCCACGGCAGGTCTGAACGCGGGCGACGTCCTGTCGGGCGAGACGGCGTTCAAGCTCTATGACACCTACGGCTTCCCGCTGGACCTGACCCAGGACGCGGTGCGGGCCAAGGGGCTGACCGTCGACCTGGCCGAGTTCGACACCGCCATGGCCCGCCAGCGCGACATGGCCCGCGAGGCCTGGTCCGGCTCGGGCCAGGTGGCGGCGGCCGGCGAATGGTTCGCGATCCGCGACCGCCTCGGCCCCACGGTGTTCACCGGCTATGAGGACGCGGAGATCACCGGCGAGACCCTGGTGCTGGTCGAAGGCGGCAAGGAGGTCGACTCGGTTGGGACGGGCGCGCGGGTGCAGGTCCTGTTCGACCGCACGCCCTTCTACGCCGAGAGCGGCGGCCAGGCGGGCGACCTGGGCGAGATCGAGTGGGACGGCGGCCAGGCCCGGGTGCTCGACACCCAGAAACAGGCCGGCGACCTGTTCGTCCACGACCTGGAAGTGGTTTTCGGCACGCTGAAGACCGGCGCGCGGGTGCGGCTGGCGGTGGACGCGGACCGCCGCGCCACCACGCGCGCCAACCACTCCGCCGCGCACCTGCTGCATGCGGCCCTGCGCAATGTGTTGGGCCCGCACGTCACCCAGAAGGGCCAGATGGTCGACGGCGAGCGGATCCGCTTCGACTTCAGCCACGGCCAACCGGTGACGCCCGCCGAGATCGATCGGATCGAGGCCGAGGTGAACGCGGTGATCCGCCAGAACCTGCCCGCCGACACGCAGCTGATGGCGCCGCAGGAGGCCATGGCCGCCGGCGCCATGGCGCTGTTCGGCGAGAAGTACGGCGACAGCGTGCGCGTGCTGACGCTCGGTCACGCCCTGGGCGGTGAGGGCGCCTATTCGGTCGAACTGTGCGGCGGCACCCATGTGGCGCGGACCGGTGACATCGCCCTGTTCAAGGTGGTGCAGGAGCAGGGCGTCGCCGCCGGCGTGCGGCGCATTGAGGCGCTGACCGGCGAGGCGGCCCGCCGCTGGCTGCTGGACCAGGCCCAGGTGGCCCGGTCGCTGGCGGACCAGTTCAAGGTGCCGGTGCTGGAAGTCGGCGCCCGGGTCGAGGCGCTGGAAGCGCAGCGCCGAAAGCTGGAAAAGGAACTTGGCGACGCCAAGCGCCAGCTGGCGATGGGCGGTGGCGGCGGCAGCGGCGCGGCGGCTGGACCTGAAGACATCGGCGGCGTGGCCGTGCTGGCGCGGATCCTGGACGGGGTCGGCGGCAAGGACCTGCGGCCCATCGCCGAGGAGTACAAGAAGCAGCTGCCCGACGGTGTCATCGTGCTGATCGGCACCGCCGACGGCAAGGCGGCGGCGACCGTGGCGGTCACCGGCGCGGCCCAGTCGCGGTTCAACGCCGCGGAGCTGGCCAAGGCGGCGGTGCTGGCCATGGGCGGCCAGGGCGCGGGCGGCCGGCCCGACTTCGCCCAGGGCGGCGCGCCCGACGCCGGCAAGGCTGCGGATGGGCTGGCCGCGGTCAAGGCGGCTCTTGCGGGGTAGCACGCCTGCCTGTCGTCCCGGATGAGTCGGGGCGCGCCTTCCGGGATGACAGCTTTTGTTGGTCCCAAACGCAAAACGCCGCGGGTTGCCCCGCGGCGTTTCCGGTTTCCGTCAGGCGGACGGGATCAGGCGGCGAGCGCCTTTTCCAGGTTGGCGGCCACCTTGTCGATAAAGCCCTCGGTGGTGAGCCAGCCCTGGGTGTCGCCGACCAGCAGCGCTAGGTCCTTGGTCATCGAGCCGCTCTCGACGGTGGAGACGCAGACCTTTTCCAGGGTGTCGGCAAAGTGGGTCAGCTCGGCGTTGCCGTCCAGCTTGGCGCGATGCTTCAGGCCCTGGGTCCAGGCGAAGATCGAGGCGATCGAGTTGGTCGAGGTGCTCTCGCCCTTCTGATGCTGGCGATAGTGGCGGGTGACGGTGCCGTGGGCGGCCTCGGCCTCCATGGTCTTGCCGTCCGGAGTGATCAGCACCGAGGTCATCAGGCCCAGCGAGCCGAAGCCCTGGGCCACGGTGTCGGACTGGACGTCGCCGTCGTAGTTCTTGCAGGCCCAGACGTAGCCGCCCGACCACTTCATCGCCGCGGCGACCATGTCGTCGATCAGGCGGTGCTCATAGGTGATGCCGGCGGCCTTGAACTTGTCGGCGTAGTCGCTCTCGTAGACCTCCTGGAACAGGTCCTTGAAGCGGCCGTCGTAGGCCTTGAGGATCGTGTTCTTGGTGGAGAGATAGAGCGGATAGTTGCGGGCCAGCGCGTAGGCGAAGCTGGCGTGGGCGAAGTCGCGGATCGAATCGTCGAGGTTGTACATGGCCAGCGCCACGCCGGCGCCGGGGTACTTGAACACCTCGCGCTCGATGGTCTCGCCGTTGTCGCCCTTCCAGGTGAGCGTCATCGTGCCGGGGCCGGGGACCTTGAAGTCGGTGGCGCGGTACTGGTCGCCGTAGGCATGGCGGCCGATGATGATCGGCTGGGTCCAGCCGGGCACCAGACGCGGCACGTTCTGGCAGATGATCGGCTCGCGGAAGACCACGCCGCCCAGGATGTTGCGGATGGTGCCGTTGGGCGACTTCCACATCTGCTTGAGGCCGAATTCCTTCACCCGGGCCTCGTCCGGCGTGATGGTGGCGCACTTCACGCCCACGCCGTGCTTCTTGATCGCTTCGGCCGCGTCGATCGTCACCTGGTCGTCGGTGGCGTCGCGGTTCTCCATGCCGAGGTCGTAGTAGTCGAGCTCGAGGTCGAGGAAGGGGAAGATCAGCTTGTCCTTGATCCACTTCCAGATGATCCGGGTCATCTCGTCCCCGTCGATGTCCACGACAGGATTGGCGACTTTGATCTTGGCCATGAGGGACGGGCGCTCCGGGCGTAAAAATGCGTTTGGGGCCGTATAGCCGCCACAAGCGCCGACGCAAAGGCCGGGCGCCCGACTATCCTATCGCAACGACAGCCGCGCGCGCCACACGGGCGAAAATGCTGTCGCGTTGGGCTTCATCGGCCGTGGAACCTGTCAGGAAGCCGGCAATGGCGTAGCGGCGGCGGTCGGCGAGGGTGAGGATGCCCGCGTCGTTGTGGGCGAGACTGAGGCCCTGGTCGACGCCGCTGGCGCCGGTGCGGTGCGCGAACACGGAATCGCTGGGAAATCCGGCCCTGAAACGGTTCACGCCCCCCGGATTGCGCCGCATGTAGTCGAGAATCCGGTCGGTCGAGCCTGCCGAGACCAGCTCGCGCCGGTCCAGCTTCTGTAGGAATTCCACCATGCCCCGGGGCGTTGCGGTGTCGCGCGGGTCAGCCAGGTAGGCCCGCATGGCGGCCATCCGCGTCGCCGCAGGAATCCTGGCGCGGACCGCGGAATAGACCGCCGGATCGCGCCAGTCGGGACGGAACGAGGCCATGCCGAACGATTCGGGCTGGAGTTCGCGTTCGTAGCGGTCGATTCGCAGGCCGGTGAGATGCCTGGAATCGAGCCAGGCGGTCAGCGCGCCGGGCCCGCCGATCCGCTTCATCAGCACGTCGGCGGCGGTGTTGTCGCTCCCGACCATCGCGGCCTCGAGCAGTTCGCGGGCAAGATAGTCGCGGCGCGCCGGCCAGCCCGCCGAGATCGGGGAGTTGGACGGCGAAAGGTCGCTGTCGGTCAGGATGAAGGGTTCATCGAGCGACAGGCGGCCGGCGTCGACCTCGCTAAGCACCGCCGCCCCCAGGGGGAGCTTGAAGATGCTCATCATCGGGAATCTGCGCTCGCCTTTGAAGAGGAAGGCCTCACCGCTCTCCAGGTTGATCAGGCCGACGCCAAGGGCGGCCGGCGCGGCCTCGGCGGCCAGCGCGCCGATCGCCCGCTCCAGGCCGGGCAGGTCGATCTTCGGCGTTGTCGAGACTGTCACCGGCAGCTTCGGTTCGCACGCGGCGACCAGCATCGCCGGCGCCGCGGCGAGCAGGGCGCGACGGTCGAGGGTTGCCATCCGGCGGCGGGGCTTCTCTAAACGCGACATGGCTGAAGCCTCCCACCCTGCGCCTGTCATTATCCTGAACGAGCCCCAGCTGGCCGAGAACATCGGCGCCGTGGCCCGGGTCATGGCGAACTTCGGGCTGTCCGATCTCAGACTCGTCAACCCCCGGGACGGTTGGCCCCAGGAACGGGCCTGGGCGCTGGCCTCGGGGGCCGAGTGGCCGCTTAACGCCGCCAAGGTCACCGAATCCGTCGCCGAGGCCATCTCGGACCTGAATCTTGTCTTTGCAACGACCGCGAGGCCCCGCGAGCTGCAATTGCCGATCCTGACGCCGCGGGCGGCGGCGGCGGAGCTGCATGCCGCGTCCGGACAGGGCCAGAAGGTCGGCATTCTGTTCGGCGGCGAGCGCGCCGGACTGGAGACCGCCGACATCGCCCTGTGCCAGGCCGTGGTCACCATTCCCATCGATCCCCGGTTCCGCTCGCTGAACCTGGGGCAGGCAGTGGCGATCAACGCCTATGAGTGGCGCACCACCCTGCTGGATGCCCCGCCGGCGATCTTCCGCGAACATTCGCCGCCGGCCGACGGCGCGGCCATGCTGGGCCTGTTCGAGCACTTCGAGCGCGAACTGGACGCCGCCGGCTTCTTCCATCCGCCGGACAAGCGGCCCTCGATGGTCCAGAACCTCCGCTCGGCGCTGGGCAAGGCCAGGTTCTCCGAACAGGAAGTCCGCACCTTCCGCGGGGTCGTGACGGCTCTGTCCAGGGGGCGCGGCCGCGTGCTGGCCAAGCTGGCGGCGCAGAAGGCGGCGCGCGGAGAGACCGAGTGAGCCTGGCGGCCCTGCTCGCGGCGCTGCCGATCCCGATCCTGCAGGCCCCGATGGTGGGGGCCTCGGCCGATGGCCTGGCGCTGGCGGTCAGCCGGGCCGGCGGCTTGGGCGCCCTGGCGGCGGGGGGCCTCGCCCCGGACGAGATCGGGCCGGCGGTCGCGGCGATGCGGGCGGCGACCGACGCCCCGTTCAGCGTCAACCTTCTGATGGCCCCGGAAGCCGCGCCCGACGCCGCCGAGATCGACCGGGCGCTGGAGCGGCTGAAGCCCTGGTACGCCGAACTCGGGACGTCGCCGCCCGCTGTCCCCAATCGCTTCGCGCCTGCCTTCGACGCCCAGCTTGAGGCGCTGATCGCCGCCGCGCCGCCGGTCGCGTCGTTCGCCTTCTCGGTCCTTTCGGAGGGACAGGTCGAGGCGCTGCACCGCGCCGGGATCCTGGTGGTCGGCACGGCGACCACGGTGGCCGAGGCCCGCGCCTGGGCAGAGGCTGGCGCGGATGGGATCTGCGCACAGGGATTCGAGGCCGGCGGGCATCGGGGCCATTTCCTTGAGGGGCTGGAGAACAGCCTGGTCGGAACCCTGGCGCTGGTGGCGACGATCCGCGCGACCGTGGACCTTCCGGTGATCGCCGCCGGCGGGATCATGGACGGGCGCGGCGTGGCCGCCGTCCTGGCTCTGGGCGCCTCGGCGGCGCAGATGGGCACCGCCTTCCTGCTGGCCGACGAGGCGGTGACCTCGACGCCGTGGCGACGCACCGTCGAGGCCGCCGGTCACGATTCCACCCGCCTGACCCGGGCCTTTACCGGCCGCCACGCCCGTGGCGTGGAGAACCGCTTCATGCGTCTGATGCATGGGGCTCAGGACGAGGTCCCGGCCTATCCTGTGCAGAACCGGCTGACCCAGCCGCTGCGCGCCGCCGCGACCCAGGCCGACGACCCGGAGATGATCTCGCTCTGGGCCGGGCAGGGCGTCGGGCTCGCACGGCCGGGACGGGCGGATGAACAGCTCCGCCGGTGGTGGGCGCAGGCCGGAGACGCCGCCGCCGAAGTGGCGGGGCGCACGAAACGAGGGGACGACGCCTGATGGATCTGAGAGACGCGGCGCGGGCCGCCTACATCTACACCCTGCCGCTGATCGAGATCGCCACCACCCGCCAGCGTGGCATGGGGCTGGGCCAGCGCATGGGCGTGTTCACCCACGTGCGCAATCTGGCCAACCACAAGCACCGCGCGGTGACGACGCCCAACAACGACACGCTCTATTCGACGGCGCATATCGACCTGTCCGCCGGACCTGTGACGATCACCCTGCCGGCGACTGGCGACCGGTACTTCTCCCTCGCCCTGATGGACGCCTACACCAACAACTTCGCCATCCTGGGCACACGGACGACCGGCCCCGACGGCGGGACGTTCCGGCTGGTGGGGCCGGGCGAGGCGGTCGAGGGCTGGAACGTCATCCGCGCGCCCACGAGCCATGTCTGGGCGCTGGCCCGCATCCTGGTGGACGGCCCGCACGACCTGGAGGCCGCCCGCGAGGCGCAGGCCGGGTTGTCGATGCAGGGGCCGGCCAGCGAGCCGCCCGGCCCGTACGCGGCCCGCTCGGCAGACTGGCGCGCGTACTTCGCCAGCGCCGCGGCCCTGATGGCGGGCAATCCACCGCCGGTGACCGATCTGGCGATCCTGCGGACCATGGCTCCGCTGGGCCTCACGGAGGGTTTCGACCCCGCGCGGTTCACCGCCGTCCAGGCGACGGAGATCGAGGCAGGCGTGGCCGAGGCCCGTGTGGCGGTCCGCAAGGGGGGGCTGGGCGGGGCGACCTATGTGGAGGGCTGGTCCTATCCGAGCGCCCGCCTGGGCGACTTCGACCAGGACTACGACTACCGCGCCGCCGTGGCGCTGTCGGGCCTGGCCGCCCTGCCGCCGGCGGAGGCCATGTACATGCGCGCCGAGGGCCATGGCGCCCGCGACCTGCTGGACGGGACGAAGGCGTGGCGCCTGCACTTCCCGGCGGACCGGCCGCTGCCGGTCAATTCCTTCTGGTCGCTCAGCCTGTACGAGGCGACGGACGACGGGCAGTTCTTCTTCACCGACAACCCGCTGAACCGGTACGCGATCGGCGACCGCACGCCGGGCCTGAAGACCAACGCCGATGGCTCGCTGGATATCTGGATCGGTCACGCCGACCCCGGTCCGGAGCGGGCGGCCAACTGGCTTCCGGCGCCCGCCGGCCCCTTCGCGCTCTTCATGCGGGCCTATCTGCCCAAGCCCGAACTGCTCGACGGCCACTACCGGCTGCCGCCGATCGCCGAAGCCTGAGGACTGTCTTCCGATGAACCGACGTGAATGGATGCTGGCCGCCGCCGGACTGGCGCTTGCGCCGGGCATGGCCGCGGCCGCGGCGCCCGCCAGCCTGAAGGACGCCGCCCGCGAGGCGTGGCTCTACGGCCTGCCGCTGATCGAAATGGCCACCACGCGCGGCCGTGCGATGAGCGGTCGGGGCAACATGCCGGCCGGCCTGAACCGGTTCGGACACTCACGGCAGTTGGCGACGCCGCAGTCCCGCGCTGTGACCTCCCCCAACAACGACACCCTCTACTCGGGCGCATGGCTGGACCTGACGCAGGGTCCGGTAACCCTGGTCATTCCGCCGACGGGGGATCGCTACATCTCGGTGGCCGGGATGAACATGTTCACGGACAACGACTTCGTCCTGGGAACCCGGACCTCCGGCGGCATGGGCGGCCGCTACACGATCGTCGGCCCCGGCCAGTCGGGATCCGGCCCGAATGTTGTCCGGCTGGCGACGCCGCACGGGTGGCTGCTGACGCGGATCCTGGTGGACGGACCGGACGACCTGGCGGCCGTTCACAAGCTGCAGGACGCCCTGACGCTGACCGGGCCCAAGGGCGTGGCCCCGCCTGTCTTCGCCGCGCGGGGGGCGCCGGCGCTGGAGTTCTTTGCCTCGGTGGCCAGTCTCCTGAAGGCGAACCCGCCGCCGGCCACCGACGGCGCGCTGTTCGCCCGCGTCGCGCCGCTGGGCCTGACCGCGCAGGGTGGTTTCGATCCGAAGCGTTTCGACGCCGCCGCGCAGGCCGAGATCGAGGCCGGTGTCGCCGAGGCCCGACGGATCATGCAGGGCCTGCGGGCCGGCGGGGCCGTGCAGGGCTGGAGCTATCCGCGCGGCACGCTGGGCGACTTCAACCAGGACTATGTGTTCCGGGCCGCCGTCGCGCTGTCAGGCCTGGCGGCGCTGCCACCGGCCGAGGCCATGTACATGCAGCCTGCCGCTGACCGGGGTCGGATGTTCGTGGGCGAGGGGCCCTTCCGCCTGAGCTTCCCCGCGGGCCAGCATCCGGCGGTCGATGCGTTCTGGTCGCTGACGATGTATCAGGCCACGCCTGACGGGCAGTTCTTCCTCGTGGACAATCCCATCGGCCGCTACTCGATCGGCGACCGTACGCCCGGCCTGAAGACCAATGCCGACGGGTCGCTGGATATCTGGATCGCGCGCGCCGACCCCGGCGGCGAGCGGTCGGCCAACTGGCTCCCGGCGCCGGCCACGGGCCCGTTCACGCTCAGCTTCCGCGCCTACCTGCCGAAGCCGGACTTCCTAGATGGCCGCTACCGCCTGCCGGCCATCGTGGCGGCCTGATCCTTGACTCATGGGGGTGCAGGCGGCATAGACGCCGCCTTCCAGCCGCCGGGGCAACCCGCGTGGCCGGATACCTATGACGGGTGATGCAAGGCCGCCGTTGAAATCGCGTTCTCTTCAAGAGGACGCCGGCCCGCGTCGAACAGAGAGTGACTTATGTCCAAGCGCCATAGCGCCAAGTACAAACTCGACCGCCGGATGGGCGAAAACATCTGGGGTCGCCCGAAGTCCCCGATCAACACCCGCGCCTACGGCCCCGGCCAGCACGGTCAGCGCCGGAAGTCCAAGGTCTCGGACTTCGGCCTGCAGCTCCGCGCCAAGCAGAAGCTGAAGGGCTACTACGGCAACATCACCGAGAAGCAGTTCGTCCGCATCTACAAGGACGCTGCCAGCCGCAAGGGCAACACCTCGGAAAACCTGATCGCCCTGCTGGAGTCGCGCCTGGATGCGGTGGTCTACCGCGCCAAGTTCGTGCCGACCCCGTTCGCGGCGCGTCAGTTCGTCAACCACGGCCATGTGCTGGTCAACGGCAAGCGCGTGAACATCGCCTCCTACCGGGTGAAGCCGGGCGACGTCGTCTCGGTGCGTGAGCGTTCGCGCCACATGGCGCTGGTGCTGGAAGCCCTGCAGTCGTCTGAGCGCGACACGCCGGAATACATCACCGTCGACGCCAAGGGCATGGCCGCCACCTTCGTCCGCGCGCCGGACCTGGCGGAAGTGCCGTACCCGGTGAAGATGGAACCGAACCTCGTCGTCGAATTCTACGCGTCCTAAACCGACGCCGACCGACGGAACGACCTGCGAAGGCCCCGGAGCGATCCGGGGCCTTTTGCTATGGGGCTGCCGTCGGCGGCGGCGCTGCTGGCGGCGCAAACTCCACGCCGTTGCGGGGCAGGGCTTCGGGCAGTTCGGCGCGCAGCCAGTCGATCACCTTCTCGCGGATCTCGGCGCGCAGGGCGGCGGCTTCCTCGGCGTTGCGGGCGTCCATGAGAACACGGACTTCCATGCTCTTCTCGCGGACGTCGTTCAGCTGGACCTTCACCGTCTGGCCATCGGAATAGGACGAGGCCTTCGCGATCGCCTCGATGGTGGCGCGCAGGCGGTCCATGGGCACCCGCTGGTCCAGCACCAGCAGAACCTCGGCGATCAGGTTGGAAGACTCGCGGGTCCAGTTCTGGAACGGCTGCTCCAGGAAGTAGCGCAGCGGCACCACCATGCGGCGGAGGTCGCGCAGGCGGATGACCACATAGGTCGCCTTGATCTCTTCCACATGCCCGAACTCGTTCTGCACCACGACAGCATCGTCGATGCGGATCGGCTGGGTGATGGCGATCTGGATGCCGGCGAAGATGTTGGACAGCACTGGCTGCAGGGCCAGACCCACGATCAGACCGGCCGCGCCGCCGGCGGCCAGCAGGCTGACGCCGATCTGCTTCACGCCGGGAATGGTCATCAGAGCCATGGCCACGGTGATCACCAGCACGACCGCGTTCAGCAGCCGGCGCAGGATCCGCGCCTGGGTCAGCATCTTGCGGGCGTGCAGGTTGTCGGGGAGGTCCGAGCGGTGGTTGCGGACGTAGATGGCAGAGGCGATGTCGAGCGCGGTCATCACCGCCCAGCCGACCAGCACGATGAAGGCGACCAGCAGAATATGCTGCAGCACGCCCTCCACCTTCGGCTCCACCGGGGCGACCTTCAGCGACCAGCTGAGCGCGGCCACCAGCAGGGCGAACCGCCCGGGCGATTTGGTGCGGACGACGAGCGACCGGACGAAGTCGCCGCGGTTGCGCAGGCCGCGCGACAGGGCATGCACGATCCAGCCGTGGAGCACCAGGGCCGCGGCCAGGGCGGCGGCGATCAGGCCCAGGCCGACGGCCCAGGCTGGAACCCAGTCGGGGATGAAGCTGAGGTCAAGGCTTGGGGACGGCACGATGGCGGAACCCCTGGAGACGGACGTCGGTTCAATCGGAGACACTAGGCGAACATCCCGGTGATCCAGTCGGGCACGCGGCGGGGCCGGCCGGTGGCCTGCTCGATCAGCACCCAGGTTGTGTGGACCTGGGCGCACATCTGGCCGTCCGGGTGATCGAGGCGGATGAAGCGGTCGAAGCGCGGGCCCTGGGCGGCCTCGGCGACCCAGGTGCGCCCGCGGGCGATTTCGCCAGGTTTGAGTTCGCGGCGGTAGTCGACCTCGTGGCGGAGCGCGATCCACGCCCAGGCAGCCTGGGCTTCCGGCGGCGCCAGCGAACGCCAGTGGGCGACGCCCAGGTCCTGGGCCCAGCGCAGATAGACCACGTTGTTCACGTGGCCGTTCTCGTCGATGTCGGCGGCCGTGGGCTCGAAGTCGAGCCGGAAGACCTTCCGGCCTTCCGGCGGCTCGAGCAGGCGGGTCACGCTTCCAGCAGGCCCTGCTCGGCCAGCATGGTCTTCAGCTCGCCGGACTGGAACATCTCCTTGATGATGTCGCAGCCGCCGACGAACTCGCCCTTCACGTAGAGCTGCGGGATCGTCGGCCAGTCGGAGAAGGTCTTGATGCCCTCGCGCAGGGGCTCGCTCTGCAGCACGTCGACGCCGACGAACTCGACGCCGAGATGATCCAGGATCTGCACGCTCACGGCCGAGAAGCCGCAGCGGGGCTGTTCCGGTTCGCCCTTCATGAACAGGATCACGGGGTTCTCGGCCACGGACTTGGCGATCCAGGCGTGGACGGGATTGTCGGTGGCAGCTTCGGACATCTGACGCCCTTTCGGCGGAAATCTGTGGGCAAGAGCTAGGGATGCTGGCCGCCCGGGTCAAGCCGGTCAGGCGGGCGCGGAGGTCTCCAGCGCCAGGGCGTGCAACTCGCCGCCCATCCGGCCCTTGAGCGCGGCATAGACAAGCTGATGCTGGCGCACCCGGGGCAGGCCCTTGAAGGCCTGTGAGACGATCCGGGCCTTGTAGTGGTCGCCGTCGCCGGCCAGGTCCTGGATCTCGATCTCGGCGTCGGGGAAGCCTTCGCGCAGGGCGGCTTCAAGGGCGTCTTGGGTCATCGGCATGGGCCGATGTGTAGCATCACATCGCGGTGGCGCGCGAGAGCTACCCCCTCAGCGTCATCCCGGTTTCTGCGAAGCGGAAGACCGGGACCCCCAGCGTCGCGCCCACCGATTAGCTACAGCGGCGCCGCTTCGACTCTGATTCCAGCCTCCGGCGTTGGGGGTCCCGGTCTTTGGCTGCGCCAAAACCGGGATGACACCCGCTGCGGGAAATCCTCAGTCGATGATCGACGAGTAGATGATGCTCTTCAGCTGGCCGCGGAAGTTGAAGGTTCCCGACGGCATCAGCTGGGTCATGAACACGACGCAGAGGTCTTCCTTCGGATCGACCCAGAAAATGGTCGAGGCCGCGCCGCCCCAGTAGTAGTCGCCGGCCCCCAGCGAGCCCGTCGCGACCTGGCTCATGGTCGAGGCGAAGCCCAGGCCGAAGCCCACGCCCTCGTTGGCGGTCTCGGAGAAGCCGCCGATGGCCAGCTGGGTAAGGTCCTTGCCGTCCGGCAGGTGGTTCATGTGCATGATCTCGATGGTCCGCGGGCCCAGCACCCGATGGCCGTCGAGCTCGCCGCCCCGGCGCAGCATTTCGCAGAAGCGCATGTAGTCAGCGCTGGTGCCAGTCAGGCCGCCGCCGCCCGACTTGAAGCCGGGCTCTTTCGTGAAGGCGCTGGTCTGCGGGTCGTCGATCAGCTTCAGCGACTTGTCGGGCTCGCGCTGATAGTTGGCGGCGAAGCGGTCCACCTTGTCCGGAGCCACGACGAAGCTGGTGTCTTTCATGCCCAGCGGGCCGAAGATCGTATCCTGCAGGTACTGGGCCAGCGGCTTGCCCGAGATGATCTCCACCAGGGCGCCGCAGACATCGGTCGCCAGTGAGTACATCCAGGCCGTGCCCGGCTGATAGCGCAGCGGCACCTGGCCCAGCTTGTCCATGAACTGCATCATGGTGTCGGTGCTGCCCGATGAGCGGATCTTGAGACCGCGATAGATGTTGTCGATCGGGTGCTGGACTCCGACGCCGGGCAGACCGCCGCCGTAGGTCAGGCCCGCGGTGTGGCTGAGCACGTCGCGGAAGGTAATCGGGCGGTTCACCGCCTCGGTCTTCATGTCATCGCCTTCGCCGGAGACCCACACGCGGTGGTTCTTCCAGGAGGGGACGTAACGCGAGACCGGGTCGTTGAGCTGGAAATAGCCCTGTTCGTACAGGGTCATCAGCGCCACCGAGGCGATCGGCTTGGTCATGGAATAGATGCGGTAGATCGTGTCGTCGCGCGTGGGAGCGTTCCGCTCACGGTCCATCAGGCCGAAGGACTTGAAGTAGGCCAGGTGGCCATGGCGGGCGACGCTGACCTGGCAGCCGACCAGCTTGCCGGACGACATGTAGTTGCGTTCCAGGTGGTCGGTGATCCGTTCCAGCCGGGCGGCGTCCAGGCCCGTCCACTGCGAATGCGCGTCCATCAATTTCCTCCGGCAGTATGCTTCTTGTCTCGAATAGCGGCATCATGGCCCCCGAACGGCGGGTTCGCCAAGCGGAAGGATCGGTATGGAAGAGCTGGAGGCCCTGGCGGCGGAAATCGGAGCAGCGCTGAAGGCGCGGGGCGAGAAGATCGCGGTAGCGGAGAGTTCGTCCGGCGGGCTTATCTCGGCGGCGCTGCTGAGCGTGCCCGGCGCGTCGGCTTATTACCTTGGCGGGGCCGTGGTCTACACGCCCAAGGCCCGGGTGCTGCTGACCGACATCCCGCGCGAGGCGCTGGAGGGGATGCGTTCGGCCAGCGAGCCCTACGCCCTGCTGCTGGCCCGCAATCAGGTGGAGCGGTACGGGGCGACCTGGGGCATCTCGGAGACCGGCGCGGCTGGCCCGACCGGGAACGGCTACGGCGACGCCTCGGGTCACACCTGCGTGGCGATCTCCGGCCCGGTGGAGCAGGTGCTCACCATCGAGACCGGCTCCAGCGACCGCTCGGCCAACATGTTCGCCTTCGCGGCAGGCGCGCTGGAACTGCTGCGCCGGGCGCTGGCGAGCGCGTAGGGCGCTAGAGGAACGCCCGCACGTCGGCGAGGAAATCGTCGAGGCGGTCGTGGTGGACCCAGTGACCGGCGCGCTCGTACTCGATGAGGCGGGCGTTCTGGAAGTGGGCCATCCGGCCGTCCTTCTCTGGGTTCGAGGCCCAGCTCTCGGCGCCGTTTACCAGCAGGACCGGGCAGGTGATGCTGGCCCAGAGTTGCTGGATTTCGGCCGGGGTGAAGTCGGTCGGCGAGAATGAGCGGATGTAGTTGTCGAACTTCCAGCTGTAGGTCCCGTCCTCGTTCTGGCTGACGCCGTGGACGGTGAGGTAGCGGGCCTGTTCCGGCGTCAGGTGGCTGTTCTCGGCCTGCATGCGACCGAAAGCCTCCTCGATGGAGGCGTAGCGGCGCGGCGTGCGGCCGGCGAGCTTGCGGGTCTCGGCCACCCAGGTGCGGATGCGCTCCATCGGCGTGCGCTGGGCGCGCTCGGCCAGCATCGCGGGCGAGGGCCCCAGGCCTTCGATGGCCACGATCTTCTCCACCGTCTCCGGGAAGGCGCCCGCGTAGCGCAGGGTGATGGCGCCGCCCAGCGAGTGGGCGACAATCCGGACCGGGGCCAGCTTCTGCTGATGGATCAACTGGGCCAGGTCGTAGACAAAGCTCGACATGCTGTAGTCGCCGCTGGGCGAATAGGCGCTGTCGCCGTGGCCGCGCAGGTCCGGCGCGATGACGTGGTAGTCGCGGCGCAGGTCCTGGGCCACCCAGTCCCAGTTGCGGCAGTGATCTCGGCCGCCGTGCAGCAGGATCAGCGGCGGCGCCGTCGGGTTGCCCCAGTCCACGTAGTGCAGGCGCAGACGCTGGGAGACGAAGCTCTGCGAGGTGGGTCCGGTGGGGTGATCTGTCATGGGAACTGCCGATGCTCGGAGGCGTCCGGATACAGAACCCTGGCGGTCAAGGCCATGGGGCCTTGCAAGAACGTGAATAGTTATTCACTATAGGCCATGCGCCAGAAGGACGAAGGCAAGGCCCAGGACATCCTGCGGGCTACCTTGGACGAGATCCAGTCGGTGGGCCTGGCCGGTCTGTCCATCGAGGCGGTGGCGCGCCGGGCCGGCGTGGCGACGGGCACGGTCTATATCTACTTCAAGGGCAAGGACGCGCTGCTCGACGCGCTCTACCTGCACACCAAGCAGACCTTCGCCGCCTTCGTGGTTCGCGACGAGGGGCTGCCGGTGCGGGCCGCCTTCACCCGTCTGGCCAAGGCGTATCTGGATTATATCGTTGAACATAATGCAGAAATTGTCTTCATGGCGCAGATGGCGAACTCGCCTTATGTGACCGAGGAGACCCGCGCGACGGCGGCGTTGGGCGCGCGCCCGGTCGCGCTTCTGCTGGAACGCGGCAAGGCCGAGCAACTGCTCAAGGATCTCGACACCCGCTGGATGATGGAATTCCTCGGCGGAACAGCCCGGGCCATGGCCCCGCTCGCCGCCGGCATGTCGCCCGAACGCTATGCCGCGTTCCAGGAGAGCGTCGCCACGCTCTGCTGGGATGCGCTCAAGGCCTGACTGTTTCGTTTTGTCCTGAAACTGAGTTGAAATTCACTTTGGAGCCGAAAATGTCCAAGACCATCTTCATCACCGGGGCGTCCACCGGCCTCGGACGCGCCACCGCCCTGCTGTTCGCGAACAAGGGCTGGAAGGTCATCGCCACCATGCGCGACCCGTCCAAGGAGACGGAACTGAGCGCCGTCGCCGGAATCACCGTCCTGCCGCTGGACGTGACCAACCCGGCGCAGATCGCTGAGACCGCGAAGGCGGCCCTGGCGCTCGGACCGGTCGATGTGCTGTTCAACAACGCCGGCTACGGCCTGGCGGGCGCCTTCGAGGGCGCCACAGACGATCAGCTGACCCGGCAACTGGACACCAACCTGCTGGGCGTGATGCGGGTGACCCAGGCGTTCCTGCCGGCCATGCGTGAGCGGGGCGAAGGGACGATCGTCACTACCACCTCGATCGGCGGCCTGGTCACCTTCCCGTTCAACTCGGTCTATCACGCGACGAAGTGGGGCCTGGAAGGCTGGAGCGAGAGCCTGGCGTTCGAGCTCCAGCCCTTCGGCATCAAGGTGAAGACCGTGGCCCCCGGCGGCATCGCCACCGACTTCGCCAGCCGCTCACTGGTGCTGTCGATGCACCCAGCCTATGGCCCCGCGATCGCCAGGGTGATGGGCGCCTTCTCCGACCCGGACCGCCGCGCCAGCAGCTCCACCGCCGAGCAGATCGCCGAGGTGGTATATGAGGCCGCCACGGACACCACCGACCACGTCACCTTCGTCGCCGGCGCCGACGCCAAGGCCAACTACGCCCAGCGCCTCGCCGTCGGCATCGACGCCTTCCGGGCGGGCATCCGGCAGATGTTCATGGGGGCGTAGGGTCAGATCAACTCCCCTTTCGCTTCGAAAGGGGAGTTGGTGCGCCCTAGTCTCCCTACCGCCGCGCCTGGGTTGGCGGCTTGGCCATGGGTTCCACGTCCTTGGCGGTGACGGCGTCCTTGTAGTCGTTGCCGAAGTGAGTGCGGATGTAGTTGACCACGTCGGCGACCTGGGCGGGCGACAGGCTGTCGCTGAAGTAGGGCATGCCGCCCTTGCCCTTTTCGATCATGTAGATCGCGTACTGGGCGGTGCCGATGCGGGCGTTGCTGGCCAGCGCCGGGAAGGCGCCGGCGCCGACCGCGCCCTTGCCGTCGGCCATGTGGCAGACCTGGCAGTACATCCGGTAGATGTCGGCCCCGTCCTTGGGCTTCGGCGGTTTCGAGCCGCCGGGGCCGGGCTCGTCGGCGAACGCGGGCAGGGCGAAGGCGGAGACCAGTGCGGCGAGCGCGAGGGTTTTCAGGCGGGTCATCCTCTAGGCCTCCAGCGCGCGCTTGTGCAGACGGGTGATGGCGTCGATGGACGAGAGCAGAGAGCCCTCCATCCAGCAGCCGACATATGAGGCGTGCTCGCCGGCCAGGACGATGCGGTCCTCCAGCGCCACCAGCTCCTGGTAGTGCTCCTTGCGGGTGTCCTCGTTCCAGCGGGCGCAGCAGCCCATCACCCACGGCACCCGGTTCCAGGCGACCGAGACGCCGTTCATGAAGTTCTTGCGGTAGGCGTTGGGGTGGAAGACCTCGCCCTGGGCCAGGGCCGCCTCGATCCGCTGCTCGGGGGTCATGCCGCCCAGGTGATAGCCGCCAGGCCCGCCGGCGAAGGCGCCCAGCAGGACCGCCGGGCCGTCCTTGAAGAAGTCGAAGTTGGGGTAGGAAACCAGGCTGATCTCCTGGTTGGTGAACGAGTGGCCACCGTAGATGTCCTGGTCTTCTTCCCAGAACCGCCGGCGCATCTCGAGGCCGATCTTGACCGAGTTGGAGTAGGGCACCGCCTGGATCGCGGCAGTCTTCTTCTCCGACAGGTTGGTCTCGATCTGGCTCAGCACCGTCAGCGGGATGGTGCAGACGCAGAACTCGGCCTCGGCGGTGACCGTGCCGCCCTTCACCAGGTCCGTGTAAGTGACCGAGACGCCCTTCTTGTCCTGCATCAGCTTGGTCACCTTGGCATTGTAGGTGATCAGGCGGTCGACCTGCTTGGCGAACCCCTTGCCGATCATGTCCATGCCACCGACGGGCTGGAACATGGTGGTCTGGAACTCGTCGTTCATGAAGAACGCCATATTGGCCGCGATGCCGGACTTCACCACCTCGTTCAGCGGGAACAGGTCGGAGGGCTTCGGGGCGCCGTTGACGCCGCCGCCGGGCGGCAGTTCGAAACCGCGGTGGCTCGAGGACCGCAGGTTCTTGGCGTACTTCATGTCCTCGTCGAGCATGCCCCAGGTGCGCAGGGCTTCCTTGAACTTGTCCTGGTCCTCGGCCGTGAGCTTGGTGTCGAGCGACTTCTGGTCGATGGCCTTGGACAAGAGCTCGGCGACATTGCCCTCGAAATCCGCGGCCAGGGAGCGGAAGCGCTGCGGGGCGCCACCGAAGGCGTCGGTGTTGTGGACATAGGCGTTGTGGTTGAACTGGATGAACGGCTCCAGGGCCACGCCGAACTTCTTGCAGTAGTGGAGCAGGGTGTGGTGGTGGTGCGGAATGCGCCACGGGCCGGGGTTCAGGTAGTTGCCCTTGGCGAACTGTACGGTCTGGGTCGCGCCGCCCATTTCCGTGATCTTGTCGCCGCCGCGCAGCGTCCAGTTCCGGCCGCCGGGACGGTTCTGGTACTCCAGGATCCGGACGCTGTAGCCGGCCTTTTCCAGCTCGTAGGCGGCCAGCATGCCAGCCAGGCCCGCGCCCAGCACGATCACGGAGGCGCCCTTGCGCGCGCCCGCCAGGTTCGGCGGTCCAGGGAAGCGGCTCTCGGCGGCATGACCGAAGGTGGTCATCATCTGGTAGAGCGCCGCGGTGCCGCCCATCAGTCCGATGGCATGCAGCAATTGCCGGCGTGTTGGCGTCTGACGACCTGATTCCATCTTGGCGATCCCACGAACTTGCTCTGAGCCAAGCGCTACAGCGCCCGGCCGCGAATGGGAGGCGCAGGCTCCGCGTGGGGGTCAGATATCTTTCGCAGGCGCGGAAATGGGCGGCGACTGTCTAGCCGCTAGGCAGTGTCAGAGCGTCGGGTCCGGCGCGACGCGCACCAGCATCTTGCCGAAATTGCCGCCCCTGAGCATTTCGGCGAAGGCGCCCGGAATGGTGTCGAACCCTTCGCGGATGTCTTCGAGGTAGTTGACCCTTCCCTCGGCGACCCAGCCGGCCATGTCGGCCAGGAAGGCGTCGTGGTGGCCTTCCACATAGTCGCCGACGAACAGGTTCTGGACGTTGACGCCGCGCTCGCGGGCGCGGCGGGCCTCGACCTCGCCGGCATTGGCGTCTGGAGCATCGCCGTAGTGGGCGATCAGGCCGCAGATGGTCATCCGCGCGCCGGGATTGAACAGGGGCAGGATGGCCTCGAAGCAGGCGCCGCCGACGTTCTCGAAATAGACATCCGCCCCGTCAGGGCAGGCCGCCTTCAGGTCTTCGGCGAAGGTCGGGCTTAGGTGCGAGACGCAGGCGTCAAAGCCCAGGGTCTCGGTGACGAACCGGCACTTCTCCTCGCGGCCGGCGATGCCGACGACGCGGGCGCCGCGCAGCTTCGCGAGCTGGCCGGCGATCTGGCCGACGCCGCCGGAGGCCGCGGAGATCACGGCGGTCTCGCCAGCCTTCGGCGCGCATTGCAGGATCATGCCGGCATAGGCGGTCAGGCCCAGCATCCCGAGGACGCCTACGGCCTGTGAGATCCGGCCGACAGCCGGGTCCAGCTTTCGCGGGACCATGTAGCCGGGACGCGGCACACCGGCGCCCATCAGGCCGTACTCCGACCAGCCGTTGGTGCAGAAGACGAAGTCGCCGGACGACAGGCCTTCGATGTGGCTCTCGACCACCTGGGCCACGGTGCGGGCATGGCAGGGCGAGCCCGCCGGCTCGACGCGGCGGCGCTTGTAGCCCCACTGGTAGGGATCGAGGGAGACGTAGATCGTCCGCGTCAGGGCCTGACCGGGGCCGGGCGACGGGATCGGGCCTTCGCGCAGGTCGAAGGTGTCCGCGGCCGGCCAGGCGTGGACGGGATTGTCGGAGAGGGTCCAGTATCGGTTCATCGAAGTCTCCGCCGGCAGTCCGGAAATCCACATGTTCAATCGGCGCGCGTCAGGCGCCCCGTGCAGCCTCGGCCATCGCGGCCTCGACCTCGGCTTTGTAGCGCAGGAAATCGGCGCAACGCGCGCCGCAGGTCTGGCTGCGGGCCGTGAACCAGTCGAGCTGCTGCTGGGCCTTGGGGTCGCGCTGGTGCGCCATCGCGACGCCCAGCCCGCCACGGGCCTGCGGGTCGATGGGCGAGAGCCGTACGGCGCTGGTGTAGGCCCGGCCGGCGCGCTTCCAGTCCTGCAGGCCGATCTGGGCGGCGCCCAGCAGCAGCCAGGCCTCGACGCGCTTGGGGTCGGCGCGGGTGACGGCCTGGGCGTACTTGCTGGCGGACCTGTAGTCCCTGGCGTTCAGGGCCTTGGTGGCCTCGTTGATGTTGCGCTGGGTGACCTCGCGGTGGGCCTCCAGCATCCGGTCGCCGGTGGCCTGGTAGATCTCCATCTCCGACTGGGCCCAGGCCGGAACCGCGCACAGGAGGGACAGGGCCGCCACAATGTATCCGAACCGCCGCATGCCGCCTCCCGCTCACGTCCGCGCGTGATTTGCCGGGATCATAGCCTGTGCGCGACCGGCGCCTACTGCGACGCGCCGCGGGCCTCGATGCGGACAATGTCGACGAGGGCGTCGCCCTGGACCAGATGCAGCAGATCGTAGCGGTCGAGGGTGGGGTCGATGTGGCCCGGTGCGAACACGACCCGCTCGCCGCGCAGCAGGGGCTGGCCGTCGGGCCGGGCCAGCATGCCGTGCTCGTCGCCGAAGAACCGGAAGGCGCAGTTGGCCACCTTGGGCGTCAGCGGCTGGGGCGTCGGGCCATCGGTCGAGAACGCCTTGAGGCCGCCGTCGACGGTCACCCATTTCGGATGGTTGGCGCTGATGACGGTGGTGGCGATAGTCAGGCTCTGCTCGAAAGCGCCGTCCGGATCGGCCTGCAGCGCGTCGCGGTACTCGCGGTCCATGAAGGCGAACGAGCCGGGCTGGACCTCGGTGAGCACGCCCTGGGCGGCATCGGCCTCGAAGCTGCCGGTGCCGCCGCCGGTGACGACGGAGATCATCGCCCCGGCCTCGCGAAGGGCGGCGAGGGTGGCGTTCAGCCGCACCATGCCGTCGGCGACGGCGGCGGCGCGGGCGTTGGCGCCTTCCATGTGCTGCCAGTGGCCGCCGTAGCACTGGACGCCGAGCAGCTTCAGCATCGGCTGGGCGGCGATGGCGCGGGCGACGGCGAGGGCCTGGGCGGTGTCATGGACGCCGGTTCGGCCCATGCCGGGATCGATGTCGATCAGCACCTGGATCGGCGAGGTGGCCGCGGCGCCGAGTTCGGTGGCGGCGTCCGGGTGGTCGACGACGATGCGGAAGTCGGGCAGGGCGGCGGACAGGGCTGCGGCGCGGGCGGCCTGCAGCGGACCGGCGACCGGCGAGGTGACCAGGATCGCGCCTACGCCGGCGGCGGCCATGGCCTCGGCCTCTGCCAGCTTGGCGCAGCAGATGCCCACGGCGCCGGCGGCGATCTGGCGAAGGGCCAGGGTGGCGCACTTGTGAGACTTGGAATGCGGTCGCAGCGCCAGCCCGGCGCTCGTGGCGCGGGTCGCCATGCGGGCAACGTTGCGGTCGAAGGCGTCGATGTCGAGCACGGCGGCCGGAGTCGGGATCGCGTCGCGCGATCCGGGCTGGCCGATCAGTGCCAGCGCCGCGGCCACGTGGGGTTTGTCGACGAGGGGGCCGAGGTCGCTCACGCGCCCATGAACCCGGGCATCCAGCCTTCGTGGACGCTGCGGAGGTCCTCGAGGTCGACGGCGGCGATGAAGCCGCCGGCGCCGTTCAGGGAGATCTCGTCACCCCCGGCCTGGCCGACGATGGCATAGGGCACGCCCGCCGCCTCGGCCGCGGCGTCAAGCGCCTCAAGGTCGTCGTGGGCCACGGCGACAAGATAGCGGGCCTGGTCCTCGCCGAAGAAGAATCCGTGGTCGGCCGTCTCGCCCGGATTGTTCAGCGCCAGGCCGACCTTCGAGGCCAGAGCCATCTCGGCGGCGGCCGCGATCAGCCCGCCGTCAGAAAGGTCGTGGACGGTGCGCAGATGACCCGCCTGGATCAGGCCGCGGATCAGGTCGCCTGCGCGGCGCTCGACGGCCAGATCGACCGGCGGCGGCGCGCCGTCCTCGCGACCGAGGATCTCGCGCAGGTACATCGAGGCGCCCAGCTCGCCGACGGTCGCGCCGACCAGCACCAGCACGTCGCCGGCCTTCATCGAGGCGAAGTCGGCGCGCTTCGCATAGTCGGCCAGCAGGCCCACGCCTCCGACAGTGGGGGTCGGCGGGATCGCTGCGCCATTGGTCTCGTTGTAGAGGCTCACGTTGCCGCTCACGACGGGGAAGTCGAGGTCGCGGCAGGCCTCGGCCATGCCTTCGATGGCGCGGACGATCTGGCCCATGATCTCGGGACGCTCGGGGTTGCCGAAGTTCAGGTTGTCGGTGATGGCGATGGGCTCGGCGCCCACGGCGGTCAGATTGCGCCAGGCCTCGGCGACCGCCTGCTTGCCGCCCTCGTAGGGGTCGTTCTGGACGTAGCGCGGGGTGACGTCGGAGGTCATCGCCAGCGCCTTGCGGCCGCCGTGCACGCGCACGATCCCGGCGTCGGCGCCGGTTGCCGAGTCTTCAAGGGTGTCGGCCATCACGTGGCGGTCGTACTGCTCCCAGAGCCAGCGCTTGGAGGCCATGTCGGGCGCGCTCATCAGCGTGCGGATCGCGGCCGCCCAGTCGGTCGGCGCGCCGACGTCGGCGGCGGACAGGCGGGGCTGCGGCGCCGGCGCCACCCAGGGGCGGTCATACAGCGGGGCGTCGTCGAACAGCGGGGCCAGCGGCACGTCGCAGACGGTCTCGCCCCTGTGCTTCAGCACCAGGTGGCCGGTGTCGGTGGTGTGGCCGATGGTGGCGGCGTCGAGGCCCCACTTCTCGAAGATGCGCTGACCGTCGGCCTCGCGGCCGGGCTTGAGCACCGCGAGCATCCGCTCCTGGCTCTCCGAGAGCATCATCTCGTAGGCGGTCATGCCCTCCTCGCGCTGGGGCACCATGTCGAGATCGAGCTCGATGCCCACCTCGCCCTTGCCGGCCATCTCGACCGAGGACGAGGTCAGGCCCGCCGCGCCCATGTCCTGGATGGCGGCCACGGCGCCCGAAGCCATCAACTCCAGCGTCGCCTCGATCAGCAGCTTCTCTGCGAAGGGGTCGCCGACCTGGACGGTCGGGCGCTTCTCGTCGGACGCGTCGTCGAACTCCTGACTGGCCATGGTGGCGCCATGGATGCCGTCGCGGCCGGTCTTGGAGCCGAAGTAGACCACCGGAAGACCGGGCGAGGGGGCGGCCGAGTAGAAGATCTTGTCCGCGTCGGCCAAGCCCACGCACATGGCGTTGACCAGGATGTTGCCGTCATAGCCGCGGTGGAAATTGGTCTCGCCGGCCACGGTGGGCACGCCGACGCAGTTGCCGTAGCCGCCGATGCCGCTGACGACGCCGGAGACGAGGCGTTTCGTCTTCGGATGGCTTGGATCGCCGAACCGCAGGGCGTTGAGCAGCGCGATGGGCCGCGCGCCCATGGTGAAGACGTCGCGCATGATCCCGCCCACGCCGGTCGCCGCGCCCTGGTAAGGCTCGATGAACGAGGGGTGGTTGTGGCTCTCCATCTTGAAGATGCAGGCGTCGCCGTCGCCGATGTCGATGACGCCGGCGTTCTCGCCGGGCCCGCAGATCACCTTCGGTCCCTTGGTGGGGAACTTGCCCAGGTGGATCTTGCTGGACTTGTACGAGCAGTGCTCGGACCACATCACCGAGAAGACGCCCAGTTCGACGTCGTTCGGCTCGCGGTTCAGCCGCTTGACGATGAGGGCGTACTCGTCGGGCTTGAGGCCGTATTCGGCGGCCTTGTCGGCCAGGCTCTTGGCGGGGGCAGCGGTCATGGCGCGCCTTCTAGCGGGACTCGAAGGCAGGCGCGATAGCCGCGGCTACTTCGTCACCATGTCGCGCCGCAGCCAACGGCAGGTGAGCAGGAAGAACGCCCCGCCGATCGCATAGAGCAGCGAAGTGAACAGCAGCGAATCCTGGAGGCTCTCCGGGTGGGCGATCCTGCAGACGCCCTGCAGGTCCGTCGAAAGCGCCGCCCGGGCCGCGCCCTCGCAGGCCTTGCGGGTGAGGTCGGCGGCGCCGAGCTCGAGCACTTTGGACCTGAACAGGAAGTCGCTCAGCGCGCCGATGAACAGCGGTCCAAGGCCATATCCCAGCAGGTTGATGATGAAGAGCATGACGGCGGTCGAGACGGCGCGGACCTGGGCGCTGACCACGCCCTGGCCGATCGTGTACTGGGCGGCCAGATAACCGTACTTGGAGAAGCCCGCCACGCAGAGCGCCACGGCGCAGACCCACAGCTGGTGGGTGCTGAAAGCCAGCAGGTAGAACGGCACGCAGACGATCATGCCGAAGCCCGGAATCCAGGCGATGGCGCTGGGATAGCGTCGGGCCAGGCGCTCGGCGAGCCAGCCGGTTGCCAGGGCGCCGAGCGAACCTGCCAGCGCCGCCGGCACGTTGATCCAGACCGCGGCCTCGCCTGCCGACAGGCCGAAAGTGCGGTTCAGGAACAGCGCCTGGAAGGAAGATATCCCGTAGCCGCAGAACGAGGCGATGGTCGCGGCGATGGCGTTGGTCCACCACGACGGCTTCGAAGCCAGTTCGCGGAAGCCCTCCGCGAAGGAGACGCTGGCCCTGCGCACCGTCCCAGGCGGATCGGTGTAGCCGCGAGGCGGCTCCTTCACCGTCATGCGCAGCACGATCGCCACGGCGATCCCGGGGATGCCCAGGACGAAGAAGGCGGCCCGCCAGCCGAAGGCATCGGTGATCGGCCCGCCGATCAGGTTGGCAAGCATGCCCCCCAGCGTCACGCCCATGGCGTAGAAGCCCAGCGCGGTGGAACGGCTCTTCGGCGGATAGTAGTCGGCGATCAGGGAGTTGGCGGGCGGCGTGCAGCCGGCCTCGCCCACGCCGACGCCCACCCGGCAGGCCAGCAGCACCCAGAAGGCGCCGATGGTAAGGGATCCGATGGTGACCTCCGCGGCCAGACCACAGAGCGCCGTCATCGCAGACCACAGGGCCACGCAGACGGTCATGATCCAGACCCGGTTCCGGCTCTCGGCGAACTGCGCGAGCGGGATGCCGACGACGGTGTAGAGCAGGGCGAACCCGAAGCCCGTGAGCAGGCCGAACGCCGTATCCGAGATGCCCAGTTCCGGCTTCATCTGCGGCGCCACGACCGACAGCAGCCCGCGATCCACGAAGTTGAGGATGTAGACCACCAGAAGGGCGGTCAGCACGTAGCTGCGGTAGGGCTTGGTCCCGAAGCCGTGGATATGGCCTTCAGCGGCGGCAGCGTCGGCGGTCGGGGTGGCGCTCATGCGGGCGTCTCTTGGCGGCGGCGATCGGGCGCGGACCGTACTGAGGCTTCTGGGCTTTCACAATGTGTGACCGGCCGCAGTCAGCAGGTCTGGCCGCCGTCCATGGGCGCCACGGCGGGACTCGCCCGGCGGCGTGGCAGCGCAGAGCCGTCTGGGCGGAGCCGGACCGATGATCCGGCTCCGCCCAGGGCTTAGAACGACTTGCGGACGGTGGCGCCGTAGGTGCGCGGCGGGTTGGTCAGGAAGCCGTAGCGGGCGCGCAGGCCGCGCTCCCGGTCGACAGCCAGGTGCGCCCGCTCGTCGCCGAGGTTGTTGACGAAGGCGGCCGCTTCCCAGCCGTCGCCCCGGACGCCGACCCGCAGGTTCACGACGTCATAGGACGGAAGCGACAGGGGGAATGACAGGCTGGCGGCGGTGGTCGCGCCGACATTGCGGAACAGGCTGGCCGTGGCCGGATCGTTCTCCTGATCTGAGATCTGGGTGTAGCGCTTGCCGACATGCTGCCAGGTCAGGTTGCTGAAGGCTTCCAGCCCAGCCCTCATTTCCCGCTCGTATCCCAGGCTGACCGAGCCCTGGAACTTGGGAACGGTCGGCAGGCGGTTGCCGTCCCGCAGGCCCTGGATCGGACGGCCGGCAACGTCGAGCAGGCTCGAGGTCAGCTTGGCGTCGTTGTAGGAGGCCGTGGCCGCAACGTCGAAGTTGTCGCTAAGCCTGTAGGCGAACTCGGCGTCGAAGCCGACCGACTTGGCGCTCTTCACATTGGCGATGACCCGCGAGGAGCAACTGCCGGCGTCGATGGTGGCCTGCAGGTTGCTGATGTCGGCATAGAAGCCGGCCAGCGTCATGGAGCCCTTTCCGCCCAGCTTGGCCTTCATGCCTGCCTCGTAGTTCCAGACCGTCTCGTTCTTGAAGCCGGGCTTGGACAGGGCGCCGAAGGTGGCGAAATCGCCGGGGGTGCAGAGCGGGCGGTTCAGCGGGTCGTTGATCCCGCCCAGCCGGAAGCCCTTGGAGACCTGGGCGTTGAGCGTGATGTCGTCGGTGGCGTCAAAGGCGACGATGACCCGCGGGGCCAGGTTGTCGGCCTTGGTCTTGCCGGGCACCGCGATCGTCGTGTCGGCGAAGATGCCGTCAAAGGTCAGGGTGCGGCTTTCCTTGTAATCGGCGTAGCGCAGGCCGGCGGTGACAGCCAGACGCTCGGTCATGGCGTAGGTCGCCTCGCCGAACAGGGCGTATTGCTTCTGCTTGTAAGGCACCGTCGAGAAGTAGAGGTGGTCGGTCGGCGCCACGATGCCCTTGCTGGGGATGCCGCTGGCGGCCGAGAAACCGGCGACCGTGAGGTCCTGGGCGTAGTCGCGGTCGATGTTGGAATAGAAGCCGCCGATCACCCATTGCAGGGGGCCATCGCTGTTGGAGGCCAACCGGATTTCCTGGGTGTAGGACTTCACGTCGGTGGTGTCGGCCAGCGGTGCGTTGATCGTGTAGATCGCAGGCGAGAGACCGATGGAGCCGCCGGTGATCGAGCCGGTCAGGGCCGTGGCGTCACGCAGCACCAGGACATTGCGGTCCGTGTAGCTGGAGATCGACGTGAAGCGCAGGTCGCCCATGTCGTACTGCACGGTCAGGTCGCCCAGCAGGAACTCGTCCTCGAACTTTTCCTTCAGCTGCGTGAACTGCGTGAGGCCGCCCAGGCGGGTCCTGGGCCGTGTGGTCGTGAACTCGTTGGCCAGGATGTTGAAGATGTCGACGCGGTTGAAGCCGTCCACGTCGATCTTCTGGTAGAGCGCGCGAGGCGTGATCGTCAGGTTCTCGGAGGGCTTGAACATCAGCGCCGCGCGCACGCCGCGGCGGGTCCCGTCGTTGACGTCACTCTTGACGCTGCCGTTCGGCTGCACCGCGTCGATGAAGCCGGGGAACTGGCTGGCGTAGGCGGTGATGCGCAGCGCCGCCATCTCGTTCAGCGGGATGTTCACGACGCCCTTGAGGTCGCCGCCGGTGTCGCCGCCCTGCACCTTGCTGACCGTGGCCTCGACCGTGCCGCTAAAGGCGTCGGTCTTGGGCTGGTTGGTGATGTAGCGGACGGTGCCCGACAGCGAGCCGGAGCCGAACAGGGTGCCCTGCGGGCCGCGCAGCACTTCGACGCGGTTCAGGTCGAACAGGTCGAGGTCCGGGGTGAACAGGGACAGCGAGATCACTGATTCGTCGAGATAAACGCCCACCTGCTCCTTCACGCCCGGCTGGTCGCGGACGATCTGGCCGGCCGAGATACCGCGGATGGCGACCTGGCTCTGGCCGGGACCCAGGTTCTGGACGGTGAAGCCGGCGACCGTGCGGGACAGTTCCTCGACGTTGGTGATCCCACGCTCGCGCATGGTCTGTTCGCTCTGGGCGGCGATCGAGAACGGAACATCGATCAGGGCTTCGTCGCGTTTGCGTGCGGTGACGACCAGTTCCTCGACTTCGCTCTGGGCCGCGGCAGGCGTGGCGGTCATGGCGAGTGTGACGACGAGCGCGCTCGCCTGCGCGACGAGCGCGATTTTGGTGGTGTTCATGGTTGTCCTCCCCGGCGCGACCGATCTGCGGTCACGCATGATTTCGGGGGTTTAGACCGCTCCGCAATTTTGACGCCAGCGGCGAAAACCGGGGCGAGACCGGTGTTCTGACGGATGTGACAGAAATGCCTCAGCGGGTCTCGCCGCCGATCGAAGGCTGCGTCGGACTCGCGGACAGGATGAGAGCTGTAGCGCCACACGCCAGGCATGATCGCCGTTTGGGGGATTCCCCGGGTTCGGCTTTCGCCCCCCAGGTGTTCTCGGTTCCCACGGCGCGTGGCCGGGCCCAGAGCTAGAGGCCTAGGTTTCCGCCGGCGGCGCTTCGACCGCCGGAAGGATCAGCAAATGCGGCGCCCGGCGCCGGAGCAGGAAGAGAACATGAAGACGCTTACACTCGCCTTCGCGGTCGCCATGGCGCTGACCGCGGGCGCCTCCCAGGCGGCGACCCTCAAGGCCAGCTACCTGTTCAACGGCAACCTCAGCTCCAGCGTCGCCGGTGCGTCAGACCTGGTGCTGACCGACCCTACCGGGACCAGCGGCTTCCAGACCGACACGGTGTTCGGCAACAGCCGGTCGGTCCTGTTCATCGGCGGGGACAACGCCAACGCCAACCAGGGCGGCCTGACGTTTGATTCGACGGGCCTTCTGACCTCCGACAGCTATTCGGTGACCCTGACCTTCGAATTCCTGGACCGCACCGACGCCTGGCGTCGGATCCTCGACGTCGAGGAGCGTCAATCGGACAGCGGCTTCTACGTGGACCCGTCGAACAACCTCGCCGTCTACCCGGTGAACGGCTCCAATGCCGCGTTCACGACCAATCAGTACCGCAATGTGGCCCTGACGGTCGGCCCGGGCGGCGTGGTCAAGGGCTACATCGACGGCGGCGCCTCGATGACCGCCAACACCAACCTCATGGAGATCGGCCCCAACGGTACGATCCACCTGTTCCTCGACAACGTGCAGGCGGGCGGCCAGGGCGAATGGTCCCAGGCGCGCATCGCCGTGGCCAACTTCTATGACGGCGTGCTGACCTCCGACGAGGTGTTCGGCATCAACCGCGATCCGCTGCCGACCGGCGGCGTGCCCGAGCCCTCGACCTGGGCGATGCTGATCATGGGCTTCGGCGCGGCCGGCGCCATGGTTCGTCGCCGCCGTGGCGAACTGACCTATCGCCTGGAAGAGCGCGCCGCCAAGGGCCTGACCTTCGAGGAAGAGTTCATGGCCCCCGACGACGCCTGCGCCCTGAGCCGGGCCGAGAGCGTGGCGACCGGCGCCTTCAAGCTGTGGCGGGGTGACATCCTCGTCCGCGGCTGAGCCTCAGCGCAGACCTGATCAAAGCCCCGGCCTCACCGCCGGGGCTTTTTTCGTCAGGGGGCTATGCGTTGAACGTTGCCGGATCGCGCCGGCGGCGCAGGACGAGGCCCGTGAGGGCAAACCCGCCGAGCATCATGGCCCAGGTCTCAGGCTCGGGAACGCCGGCGGAGAACGAGACGTCATCGATCACGAAATCCCCGACGTTCGCCGCGCTGAGCGTCGCGTTGGTGATGTGTGCGCCGCTGAGCGACAGCAGGAAGTTCGGGCTGCCGATCGAGACGTAGTTTGGGCCGCCGGTGGTGGCGGAGCCCAGAAGCGTCGCGCCGTCAAAGATCGACAGGGTGACGTTTTCGGTGCCGGTGACGTAGAGCGAGAACGCGGTCGCGAAGCCCGAGAAGTCGAACGAGATCGCGCCGCCTGAGTTGTACGCGACCTTGGTCCCGGATTTCGGCGGGAACTCGAACTCGTTCAGACTTATCCCGGACGTCAGGATATCCGCGCCGCTGATGGTCACGCCGGCGTAGGTATTCGGCGCGAGGGCGCCATCACTGAGGCCCTCGAAATCAATGACCGCTGCGTTCGCGCTCGCGCCGGCCGAAAGCGCCAGCGTGGCAGCAATGATGAGGCTCTTGAACGACACTCGATGATCCCCCTGTCTGAAGGTTAACACCGTATCAGCGGCCATGAAGCGCAGCCATAGACCTTAACGGGTCTGGCCGCCGTCCACCGGGACCACGGCGCCGGTGACGAAACTGGCGAGCGGGCTCATGAGGAACGCGGCGACGGCGCCGATCTCTTCCGGGCGGCCATAGCGGTTGAGCGGCACCTCGCGACGGATCCAGCGGGCCCAGTTCTCTGCGCGCGGACCGGTCGAGTTGGCTTCCCAGGATCCACCCGGGAAGATGATGTTGCCGGGCGCTATGGCGTTGACCCGGACGTTCTTCGGGCCGGCGATCCGGGCCAGTTCCTTCGTCAGGTGGTTCATGGCGGCCTTTGAGGTCCCGTAGGTCAGCGGGGTCCCCAGGGCGCCCAGGCCGGCGATGGAGCTGATCAGCAGCACCGAGCCTTCGCCGCGCGGCGTCATCCGGCGCAGCACCGCGCGGGACAGCCGCCAGGCCGAATCCAGGTTCTGGGTGAAGCCGGCGTCCCAGGTCGCATCGTCCACCTCGATGCCGGGCGGGCAGGGGTGAAGGCCGACATTGGCCACGGCGCCGAAGATCGGGCCCAGTTCCGCCTCCGCCCGCTCGACGGCAGCTTCGATGACGGCGGTGTCGCGCATGTCGCCGGCGATGGCGAGCAGGCGGTCGGCGCCATAGGCTTCGGCGAGGCGCGCGCGGGTCTCTTCCAGCGCCTCTGCGCCGCGGGCCGTGATGACGAGCTTCGCGCCCTCGGCTAGGCAGGCCTCGACGATGCCCAGCCCGATCCCGCGGCTGGCGCCCGCAACGAAGATCACCTTGCCGTCCAGTCCGAGATGCATGTGCGGGGTCCTATTCACGGCCTTCGAGGATGGCGAGCGCCTGTTCGGCCAGCGGCGGGCAGCCGTTGATCGCCTCACGCTCGCTGGCCAGCACGCCGGCCAGGGTGCGGCGATAGACGCCCTGGCTGATCGAGGCGAGGCGGAAGATCCCGAAGGCCATGTAGAACGGCCAGTCGGCGATCTCGCCCCGGCCGGTGCGGCGGGCATAGGCGGCCACATATTCGGCCTCGGTCGGGATGCCCGACGTGGCGAAGTCGACGCCGTCCAGGCTGCCCCAGCCGGGCGAATGACTGCGCCAGATGAAGGCGTTGTAGCCGATGTCGGCCAGCGGATGGCCGATGGTCGACAGCTCCCAGTCCAGCACCGCGATGATCCGCGGCTCGGTCGGGTGGAACATGACGTTTTCCAGCCGGTAGTCGCCGTGGGCGATGGAGACCGACTGGTCCGTCGGGATGCGCGCGGGCAGGGCCTCGATCAGGGCGTCCATGGCCGGGATCGGATCGGTCTGTGCGTCCTTGTACTGGCGGGTCCAGCGGGCGACCTGACGCTCGAAGTAGTTTCCCGGGCGGCCGTAGTCGCCGAGGCCCACGGCCTCGAAGTCTACCTGGTGCAGCTTCGCGAGCGTTGCATTGAGGTCGTCGTAGATCGCCGCGCGCTCGGCCGGCTCCAGACCCGGGAGCGTGGCGTCGCGGAAGATCCGGCCTTCCAGATAGTCCATCACGTAGAAGGTGGTTCCGATCACATCGGGATCGTCGCAGAGGGCGCGCATGACCGGCACGGGTATGTGCCCGGCCAGCGCCTTCATCGCCCGGTACTCGCGGTCCACCTGGTGGGCGCTGGAGAGCAGCTGGCCCGGCGGCTTCTTGCGCAGCACATAGAGGTGGCCGTCGCCGGCGGTCAGCAGAAAGGTCGGGTTCGACGCCCCGCCCTGGAACTGCTGGACGCGGAGCGGCGGGACGTAACCCTCCACATTGGCGGCCATCCAGGCCGCAAGGCGGGCCTCGTCGAAGCGGTGGGCGGGGACAACGTCGCGGACAGGAAGTTCAGCCATGCCCCATGCTCACCCACCGCGCGCCCGGGTCAATCCTGCCGCTGCGGCAGGGTCTACTGCAGGGGAACCACCGGCAGCTCGATCGACGAGGCGGTGTCGCCGGTCAGGAAGATCCGCTGCGTCGCCTTCCGGTAGTCCGCCGGCTTCGCGAAGAAGATGTTGGGCACGAAGGTCTGCGGGTTGCGGTCGTAGAGCGGGAACCAGCTCGACTGGATCTGGACCATGATCCGGTGGCCCGGCCTGAACACGTGGTTCGTCGGCGGCAGGTCGAAGCGGTACTTCTGGACCTTGCCGGCCGGGATGGCCGTGGGCTTCTCGAAGCTCTCGCGATAGCGGCCGCGGAAGATGTCCATGGCGATGCCCAGCTCATAGCCGCCCATCTGCACGTCGGACGGGACGACGTCCGGGTAGACGTCGATCAGCTTCACCACCCAGTCGGAATCGGTCCCGCTTGTCGATGCGTAGAGGTTGACCACCGGCTCGCCGGCGATCTTCAGCGGCGCCGTGAGCGGCTCGGTGACGAAGGTAACCACGTCGGGGCGGCCGTCGACGTGGCGCTGGTCGGTGGTCAGCCAGTGGCGCCACTGGTCGCCGTCATCCCAGCGGACCGGGCGGCGGACGTAGGGAACGGGCTTGGCGGGGTCGGAGACATATTCCTCGAACGCCGCGCCTGCCGCCGCCTTCGTGAACGACAGGCCCAGGCCCGGCGTCAGGTAGATCGGCGTCATCTTCGTATCGCAGCCGGTCTCGCACGCCAGCGGCCATTTCGCATAACGGCCCCAGCGCATGGAGCCCGTCTCGAAGATCGTCACGGGGGCGATGTCGGCCTTCGGCGCGGACGTCTTCAGGTAGCGGTCGAGGAATGGCTTAAGGGTGGTCAGCCGGAACTCGGTGGCGGTGTCGCCCGGCAGCTTGAGCTGGCCCAGTTCGCGCTGCTCATAGTTGGTCCCGGAATGGCGCCAGGGGCCCAGCGCCAGGAAGTTCATGTCGTTGGCCGTGTCCTTGGGCTCGACCGCGAGATAGGCGTGGATCGCGCCCCACATGTCTTCCTGGTCCCAGAGCGCGCCCATCCAGAGCGTCGGGACCTTCAACGGCTGCTTCGCCAGGATCCTGTCCAGCGCCTGTTCCTGCCAGAAGGCGTCGTAGGCGGGATGCTCGGTGATCTTGCGGTAGGCCGCGATCTGGTCGAGGCCGGCGGCCTTGGCGAAGTCGCCGAACGAGCCGGCCCGCAGGAAGTTGTCGTAATCGTCGAATCCCTGGCGCGGAACGTTGGTCCCGGCGCCCTTCTTGGTCATCTGGCTGGTGAACCAGTCGACATTGCGGGCGCGAAAGGCGCCGTAGTGGAACCAGTCATCGCCCATCCAGCCGTCGATCATCGGGCTCTGCGGCACGGCGGCCTTCAACGCCGGGTGCGGGTTGATCAGCCCCATGGCGGTGGTGAAGCCGGGGTAGGACGAGCCGATCATGCCGACCCGGCCGTTGGCCTCCGGCGTGTTCTTCACCAGCCAGTCGATGGTGTCGTAAGCGTCAGTGGCGTGGTCGATGCTGGTGGGGTTCAGGGGGCCGCTGATCGGGCGGGTGAGCACGTACTCGCCTTCTGATTCGTACTTCCCGCGAACGTCCTGATAGGCGCGGATGTAGCCGTCCTTCAGGAACGGCTCGTCCATCTGCGACCCGGTGGCCTCCACATGCGGCGACAGGTTCCGCTCGGCATTGCGCTTGGCGTTATAGGGCGTGCGCGTCAGCAGGATCGGCGCGTCCTTCGCGCCCTTCGGGATGATCAGCACGGTGTAGAGCTTCACTCCGTCGCGCATGGGGATCATCGCTTCGCGCTTGGTGTAGTCGTAACCCGCCTTGGGGAACTCGAACTTCGTGGCGATGTCGGGGGTCATGTACGGCGTCGCGGGCTGGGCCACCGCAGACGAGAAGGCAAGGGCGGCTAAGGCGGCGGCGCCGGCCAGCAGGACTTGGAAACGCATGGAGCTCCTCGGGATGCGTACGCGGCGACCTTAGGGCCTCGCGGGGCGGGGGCAATGTCCGCAAATGCAAACGCCGCCGACCTTGCGGTCGACGGCGTTGCAATCGTTCAGATCCGGCGTGGGATCAGGCCTTGGCGGCCACCATCCGACGGCGGCGCAGCGAGGCGCCGGCCAGTCCGAAGCCGCCGATCATCAGAGCCCAGGTGGTGGGCTCCGGAACCGCGGCGATGGCGTTGTTGATGAAGGCGGTGTGGATGAAGATCGGCACGTAGCCGGAGAACTCGCCCCAGCCCGAGTTCAGGCCGCCGCCGAAGTCACCGAAGTTCCCACCGAAGGTAAGGCCGTACGAGTTCACCGAGGCGAGTTTGCCGTCGATGAAGGCTCCGCCGCCCGAGTCGCCGCCGGCAACGCCGACCTCACGTTCGCCCAGGCCCGTATCATTGAAGAATGTATTGCCGAGCGGTCCCAGCCCGAGCGCGTTTGCGATCCGTCGCGACTGGTCCTGGGCCTGCAGGCCATTGTCGAAATCGGAAATATAGCTGAACTCTACTTCAGCCGTGCCGAAGAAGTTCTCGCCATTACCGTCAAGAGCCGTGAAGAAGTCCTGAAAGCGCGCATCACCCCAAGCATAGTCATACTTGTTATCGCCCTCACGCAGGTAGCCGGTGCTGGGCAGAGCCGAGACACCCGCCGAGCCGCCGACGTCAGACCGGCCGCCGTAGCCGTTGACGTTGAAGATTTTGCCGGTCAGATCGCCTTCGTCGTACAGGTCATAGCGCTGGGCGAACTCCGGCGCATAGTCGGCCAGGCGCAGGACGGCGATATCGTTCTGATCGATGACCTCGCCCGTGTAGTCCTGGTGCACCGTGTAGTCGACGACGTCGATCGCCACGGCGTTGGCGTTGAACGGCACGCGCTCGTCACCCTGGGTGCTGTAGTCCCAGAAGTAGGCGGTGGTCTTCACCAGGTTGGGGTCCTTGACGCCGCCGCCGCCGCTCACGCAGTGGCCGGCCGTGACGATCGACTGACCGCCGCCGACGAGGCTGCCCGAGCAGATGAAGCGCGAGCCGTCGGCGTATTCCATGATCATCGCAGCGGTGCCGCTATGCTTCGCCGGGTCGGGCAGATAGGTCGCATTGCCGCCGGGACCCAGGCGAGTGACGCCGTTGATGTTGACGGTCCCCTGTCCCGTCGGGCCCATGCCGATGATCGTGCTTTGCGCGGTCCAGGTCAGGCCGTTGGCCTCGCCGGAAATCACAGACGCCGACGCGGCCCCCGCCGTCACCGCGACCGTCGCCGCGCCCATGGCCAGCTGGAGAGCCAGCCGCTTATTTCCCCACAACATAAAGTAGCCCCTCAACCACATTCTATGAACCAAGATTGCCGTTGTGTGACCGGGGGCTGTCAACGAACATTGTTGCAAATAGCGCGACGGACGGCACGTTTTCCCCTGAGGGTTGAATTGTGGGGTCGTGTTTTCCCCTGTCGCGGACCATCGCAACCAAATGCCTGTAAATTCGGCGTCAGTTGCGCCCTCATCTACGGGTTGAGGATTCCGCTGTCGCGGGTCAGCCGTCTGTGGGCAGGCCGGTAAGGCACTGGCCCCTGGTCAGGCGCTTGCCAGCGCGCTCTGGAACAGAATAGCACCGTCGGCCGAGCCCAGCTCCGTCTCGAACGCCCGGTCGGGGTGGGGCATGAGGCCGAGTACATTGCCCCTGCGGTTGACGATGCCGGCGATGTCGCGGGCCGAGCCGTTGGGATTTTCGAGATAGCGGAACACCACCTGGCCCTCGCCCTCCAGCCGGTCGAGGGTCTGTTCGTCGGCGAAGAAATTGCCCTCGCCGTTGCCGACCGTCATCGTCGCCTGGCGGCGCGACCCGTAGCCCGCGGTGAAGCGGGTCTGGCTGTTGGTGACCTCCAGGTCGACGGCCTTGCAGACGTACTTGAGCTTCTCGTTCCGCAGCAGGGCTCCCGGCAGCATCTGCGCCTCGCACAGCACCTGGAAGCCGTTGCAGATACCGACGGTGGCCACACCGCGCTCGGCGGCGGCCTTGACCTCGGCCATGACCGGCGACAGCGACGCCATGGCCCCGCAGCGCAGGTAGTCGCCGTAGGAGAAGCCGCCGGGCAGGACGATCAGGTCGAGGCCATCGGGCAGGGCGGTGTCGCCGTGCCAGACCATGTCCACGTGCGCGCCGGTGGAGCGCTCAATAGCGACCTTGCAGTCGCGATCGCAGTTCGAGCCCGGGAAGACGATGACGGCGGCTTTCATGCGGGCCTCTGTGGTTGCGTCGGGGCGGTCTCGTCAAGGCGGCTCATCGGCGCGTCCAGTGTTTCAGGCCGTCCAGATAGGCATGGAGCTGGTCGTAGCCCTTCTTGTCGCCATAAGGACAGCCGGTAGTGAGGACGTCGGCGCCCCTGGCCACCTGCATCATGATCGCCGGATGCCCGGGGGCCCCTCTCCTGGTGATCAGATAGGACGTGCGGCCGTCGGCGCTGCTCATGAAGCTGTAGGGCTCCGCCGGATCATCCGGGGCCGGGTTCAGGTGAGCCTGACCGCGGATCGCCGCAACCTGGGCCTCGAACGGTTGGGCGCAGTCCAGGCTGAGATAGGTCACAGGCGCCTCGGCCGGCCTGGCGCAGGCTCCGAGCGTGAGAAGGACGGCCGCGACCGCCCAGGGCCTCACGCCAGCTCCACCCGGTAGCTCTCGATCACCGTGTTCGCGAGCAGCTTCTCGCACATGGCCTTGACCTCGGCCTCGGCGGCGGCGGCGTCGCCGGCCGCGAGGTCGAACTCGATGGTCTTGCCGACGCGGACGTGCTCGACGCCGCCCCAGCCCAGGCCGTGAAGGGCCTGTTCGACCGCCTTGCCCTGGACGTCGAGCACGCCGGGCTTGAGGAACACGTGGACTTTCGCGCGCACTAGTGGAGGCCCCCCTGAATCACGGTGGGCATCTCCTTCATGATGCCGAGCCGGCGCGCAACCTCGGTGTAGCTCTCGATGAC